>JBAQBC010000157.1:0-9472 GCA_049286035.1 Xanthobacteraceae bacterium | reverse complement strand
CATCAGCGCGAGGATTATCCGAAAGTGTTGCCGGCCTGGCGGCGGCATCAGCGCGTGCGGCTCGCCGGGGGCGCGCTGCAGCTCTCCGGCGCGCCAGAACAGGCGCTGGTGTCGTGAGCGCCGTCGCCAAGCTGAAAATCCGCCGCGGCAGCCACGGCGGGCCGGCGCGCTGGCAGACCTTCGACGTGCCGTTCGAGCCAGGGCAGTCGGTGCTCGATGGGCTACGCTGGCTGCGCATCAACAAGGATCCCACGCTGGCGATGCGGTTTTCCTGCATCAACGCCAATGCCTGTAAGGAATGCATGATCCAGCTCGACGGCGAAACCGTCTATGCTTGCACCGCGCGGCTCGAGCCGCGCGAAATGACGCTCACGCCGCTGCCGAATAAGATTCTCATTCGCGATCTCGT
Source organism: Xanthobacteraceae bacterium (assembly GCA_049286035.1). Classification (GTDB taxonomy): domain Bacteria; phylum Pseudomonadota; class Alphaproteobacteria; order Rhizobiales; family Xanthobacteraceae; genus BOG-931. The sequence continues at coordinate 9,063 of JBAQBC010000157.1, read as the reverse complement.
CACCGAAATCGCGCCGCCGTCGGAGCGGTTTAGATAATCCGGAGACTTCACTTTCCCCCTTGAGGGGGAGGTGAAGTAACCCTCGAACAAGCGAAGGACTCAATGCCGATCAAATCCAAATATCTGTTCGTCGCCAGCATGGATGTCGATCCCGACAAGGAAGCGCTGTTCCACGAAGTCTACGATACTGAGCACGTGCCGAATCTCCTCAAAGTGCCGGGCGTGCATGCGGTGACGCGTCTTGAAGGCGAACCGTTCGCGGTGAGCATCGGTGGCCAAGAAAAAAAGGTCGCGCACGAAGGCGCGCGCCACTCAGCGGTCTACGAGATCGACGGGCCGCATGTGCTGGTCAGTCCGGAATGGGCCAAGGCGGTCGAAGCCGGCCGTTGGCCCAGTCACGTGCGGCCGTTCACCCGCAATCGGCGCCATGCGCTGTATCGGATCAGGTAGGGCGGGGGTCGGCCTCCCTCAGCTCAGAACAGCGACTGCACGTCGCCGCAAATGCTGATGGCTTGGCCGGAGATCGTGCGCCCGCGCGGCGACGCCAGAAATACCATCATGTCGGCGAGCTGTTGCGGCGCGATCATTTCCTTGAGCGAGGCGTGCGACAACGCTTCCTCCTGAACGGTTTGCATCGACACGCCGCGCACTTGAGCCTTGGCGCCGAACACCCGCCGAATCCGGTCCCCTTCCACCGCGCCGGGCTGGATCGCATTGACGCGAATCTTGAGCGGCGCGAGTTCGATTGAAAGCGATTTGGTGAAACCGACGACCGCCCATTTCGAGGCGGCATAGGGCGTGCGCAAAGGAAAACCGAGGCGGCCCGCGGTCGACGATAGATTGACGATCGAGGGATTGCCGCTTTTCGCCAGGTGACGGACAGCGGCGCGCACGCAATTGAACTGCCCGGTGATGTTCACGGCCAGCGTGCGATCCCACTCTTCCGGCGGAATTTCGTCGACCCGCCCGGTCGGACCGGAGATGCCGGCGTTGTTGATGAGGCAGTCGAGACCGCCCAGCGCATCCGCGGTGGCGTCGATGAAGCGCGTCACCGCCTCGCGGTCGGACACGTCGCAGACCGACGCCTTCACTTTGGGGTCGCTGCTCGCAAGCTCGGCGAGCGCGGTGCGATCGACGTCGCAGATGTGCACCATCGCGCTTTCGCGCAGGAAAGCGCGGGCGACTTCGCGGCCGATGCCGGCGGCGCCGGCGGTGACAATCACGCGCAAACCCTTGATGCCCAGATCCATGACGGTTGGTCTCCCCTCAATTTATTTATTTTGTTTACACGTTACTCGGCGCCAAGCCGAGAATCTGGCGCGCTTCCACTGGTGTCGCGACCTGGTCGCCAAGGATTGCGATAATCTTTGCCGCTTTCTCGACCAGCGCCGCGTTGCTTGGCGCGAGCTTGCCCTTCTCCAGATAGATGTTGTCCTCAAGCCCGACGCGCGGATGGCCGCCGAGCAGCACGGTTTGCGCCACCATCGGGAATTGATGCAGCGAAATGCCGAAGGCAAACCACGGCGCATCCGGCGGCAACAAATTGCGCATATAGGTCATGGCCTCCGGCGTCGCCGGCTGGCCCCAGGAAATGCCCAGGCAAATCTGAAACATGCCGGGCGGCTTGACGTAGCCATTCTCGATGAAGCGCTTGGCGAGCAACAGATGCCCGGTCTCGAACACTTCGAGCTCGGGCATGACGCCGGCATCCTTGATCGCGACCGCCATCGCCTGCAGGTGCTTCGGCGTGTTGATGAACACGCGGTCGCCCATGTTGAGGCTGCCCATGTCGAGGCTGCAAATATCGGGCTTGAGCTCGACGACGTGACGCACGCGCTCTTCCGGCGATTTCAGTACGCTATCCGCGCTGGGTTTCGACGGATCGCGCTCGTCGTGGGTGAAGCGCGCGCCCGGCCCGGTGGTGAGATTGATGAGCACGTCGGTGCCGCTTCCCCTGATCCGCTCGACGACTTCGCGATAATGCGCTCCGTCCATGCTCGGCTTGGTGGTCTTCGGATCGCGCACATGGATGTGCACGATCGCCGCGCCGGCTTTGGCGGCGTCGATCGCCGAAGTGGCGATCTGCTCGGGCGTCACCGGCACCGCCGGGTTGCGGCCCGGCGTGTCGGCCGAGCCGGTGACGGCGCATGAAATGATCACTTTGCGCTGCATGGTTTCACCAATGTTGTTCCTGACAAAGCGAGCACGAGAAGCTGTTGAAATTTACGGCGTCAGCACCACGCGGCCAATGATCTTGCCCGCGCGCAAATCGTCCATCACCGCGTTCACGACTTCGAGCGGCTTGGTCGCAACCGGAACCTCCGGCAGCCCGGTGCGGCGCACGAGCGCCATCAATTCCGCCATTTCCGGAACGCTGCCGACATAAGAGCCCTGGATCGTCAGCGCGCGCATCGGAATTGGCGGCAATGACACCGTGAGATCGCCACCGAACAGGCCGACGATGATGTATTTCCCGCCCTTGATTAGGCTGTCATAGCCGACGCGCGCGCTTTGCGACGAGCCGACCAGATCGATCACCGCCCAGGCGCCGCCTTGGGTGAGATCGATGATCTGCTGCGCGGCGTCGGACGCGCCGCCATCCACGATATGCGCCGCGCCGGCGTCTTTCGCCGCCTTGCGCTTGGCCGGATCGACGTCGACGACGATGGCTGAATGTCCGCCCATCTTCTGATGCAAGGCGAGGCACATCAGGCCGAGCCCGCCGGCGCCGAGGATCACGGTCGGCTCGCTCGCGAGCGTCGGCACTTTTTTCAGAGCGCCGTAGGTCGTCACGCCCGAGCAGGCGAGCGGCGCCACGCGCTCGGGCGGCAGATCGCCGATGTCGAAAAGGTAGCGCGGATGCGGCACCATGATGTGATCGGCATAGCCGCCATTGGCGAACACGCCGAGGCTTTTCATGGCGCGGCAGAGATTCTCCTCGCCACGCCGGCAGGGCCCGCAGGCGCCGCAGCCGATCCACGGATCGGCGAGCATGCGCGCGCCGATGCGCACCCCTTTTGCGTCAGGTCCGGTGGCCACCACCTCGCCGACATTCTCATGCCCGAGCGTCACCGGCAGCTTCATGCCGCGGTCGGCGAGGCTGAGCCGCTTGCCGCCGCCGAGATCGAACCAACCGTCGGCGAGATGCAGGTCGCTGTGGCAGACGCCCGCCGCGAGCACTTTGAGCAGCACCTCGCTGCCAGCTGGCTTTGGCGTCGACTGCTCCTTGAATTGCAGCGGCTCGCCGCAGACGCAGAGCTGAAACATGCGCATGGATCACCTTTTGGGAGTTTCGACGAACCCGATTGCGGTACCAAAATTCTTCGCCGGCGCAAGGACGTGCCTATTGCCGGCTCGCGGCAAATCCGAAAGCTGACCCAGAGCTTCGCATGCAACCGTCAAGGCAGCGAGATGCGGACCATCTTCTGGATGCGGCGCGGACAGGCCGAAAGCTCGCTCAAACGCTTGCGGGCGAGCCAGCACAATGGCGCCGGTTCGGGTTTGAAGCGTTGTGACGGACGGATCTTCGCTGATCGCCTTTGCTCCGGTGACGGTCTGCATGAAGCCGGCAAGATCGGGCGCGGTTTCGCCGACGATCCAGACATCCTGCACCAGCATCGCGCCATTGGCATGCTGCAAATAACGCGGCTGTTCGAAATATTGCGGGCTATAGTGCTGGCAGGCGAACAAGCCAAGCCATGGCGCCGCCGGATGGCTGACAAAGGCGAGCGAAAAGCCGACTGTGATCTCTTCACCGTCCGGCATCTTCGCCGTTCGCGAGAAATCAAACGGCTCGTAGGTTTGCAGTCCCGCCGCGCGCCACGCCTCGATGTCGGCGCGCGCATCCGACGCGTCGAGCGCCAGCATCGAGAAGCCTTCGTGGCGCGCCAGATAATCGCGATTGAACGCGGCGAAGGAAAAATGCCCGGCGCGATGCTCGGGGACATCTTGTGGAACCGTGACGGCAAGCGGTTCGAGGTAAGTGCCGTGCAACTGAATGAGCGAATTGCCGGTGCCGAACGGATGCTGAGCCCGCGGCGTGACGGTAAATCCCAAACCCGCATAGTGCGAACGCATGGCCTCGAGATCATGGCCGGCGAGCACCAGGTGGTTGATCCCTTTCATGGATGGATGCTCGAGGCGTTTGGTGCAATTGAACGATCGCGAAATCGGATTGGAGGAGTTTGCGGGTAGGTTTTAGTCTGCCGCAGTATAAGGCCTCAGTTCGCCAACGCCATCGCCTCCGCCCGGCGCTGGCTCGCGATCATCGACGTACGCAAGAGAAACTGTCGGGCGCGTTCGGGATCGGCCGCACTCGCGCGCAACTCATCGAGGTTGCGCTTGCGCACTTGCGGATCGCGCGCCTCCAGGCGCTTTTTGTTGGCGATCGATTGCTCCTGGACGAATTCGATCGCGACAATGCGCCGCTGCAGATCGTAGAGATCGAGCAGATTCTCCGGCGTGCCGTCGCGCATGATGCGAAGAAGCTTGTCCGAAAGATTCACGGCGTCCTGGATGCCGCCGTTTAATCCCATGCCGCCGATCGGATTGTTGACATGCGCGGCGTCGCCGGCGAGCAGCACGCGGCCCTTGCGGAACGTCTCGGCGACGCGCTGATGCGTCACATAGAGATTGCGATGGATGATTTCATAAGACTGCGGCGACGGAAAAAACGATTGCATGCGCGCTTGCACGCCGGCATCGCTCAATATGTCCTCTTCGCTCTGCGCCGGGTCGGTCGGGTAGACCGTGCGCCAAAGTCCGGGCGGACCGTCGGCGGAGACCTTGAAGCAATTGCACCACGCGCCCGGATCGGCGAAGTAGCTGCGATAGCAATAGCCGCGCTCGCTTTCGAAATCGAACGGCGTGGTGAGAACGATGAAGCGCTCCGGCCAGGTGAAGCCTTCGAATTGAATGCCGGAACGCCGCCGCACGGTGCTGCGTCCGCCGTCGGCGCCGATCAGATAGATGCCGCTATGCTGCGAAACCGCACCCGACGGCCCGCGCACCTGCACACTCACGGCGTCGGCGCTCTGCGCCACGTCGACGACTTCATGATCGAACAGCACCTCGACATTCGGATAAAGCGCCAACCGGTCCAGGACCAGCTTTGCGGTCTTGAACTGTTCGCATTGCACGACGAAGGGATGTCGCGTGTCGTTTTTGAGAAAGGCGTGATCGAACTGCGCGACCAGCTCTTGGCTCGGCCGGTCCCAGAACTGGAAGATCGGCGCGACCAGACCGACCCGCGCCATGTCGCCGACCAGCTCCTCGTCCAACAGATCAAGCGTCGCCGGATGGGTGGTCGCGGCGCGCAAGTCCATCTGCACCGCGCTGTTGTTGTCGAACAGGCGCACCGGCAGCCCATGACGGCCAATGAGCCAGGCGCAAAGCAGCCCGACCGGTCCGCCGCCGGCGATCAGGATTCTGCGTTGGTCGTCGGTCATGGATGCTGAATTAGCAAATCGCGACGGATATCGCGAGGAGGCGGTGTTTCGCGCATACCCCGTCATTGCGAGGAGCGAAGCGACGAAGCAATCCAGGTCGTCTGGCGCTGGCAGCTGGATTGCTTCGCTCCGCTCGCAATGACGAGAGGCTTTCTTGACAGGACCGATGCGGAAAGCGAAGAACGCCAGCGCGAGCGAGGTTGAGACAGGACAAGCAATGACGAGCGAACGAAAGCCGGTTGCGTTCTGCGACTTGCGCGGTTGGATCGGCGCGCTCGATGCCGCCGGCGAATTGCAGCGCATCAATGCCGAGGTCGATTGGAATATCGAGCTTGGCACGATCGCGCGCTTGGCGCAGGGCGCCGGCACCGGGCCGGCGCTGTTGTTCGGAAATATCCGCGACTATGGCGCCAATGCCCGTTGCCGGCAGGTCTTCACTGGCGGGCTTTCCAGCGCGCGGCGCGTCGCCATGATGTTCGGCCTGCCGCCGGATACGCATCCGCGCGAGCTGGTGCGGCTTGGCCGCAATGTCCTCTCCCAAAGCCTGCCGCCGAAGGTGGTCAAGACCGGGCCGGTGAAGGAGAACGTCGTCAAGGGCGCCGACATCGATCTCTACGAATTTCCGGTGCCGCAGTGGAACAGAGCCGACGGCGGCCGCTACATCCTCACCTATGGCGGCGTGGTCACCAAGGATCCCACCAGCGGGGTCATGAATGTCGGCATCTATCGCGGCATGATCGGCGGCAAGGATCGCATCCCGATCCTGATGTGGCGCGCGCAGCATATCGGCCACCACGTCACCGCCTGGCAGCAGGCCGGGCACAACGAAATGCCGATTGCGGTCGCGATCGGCTGGGAGCCGTCGCTCGGCTTTGTCGCCGGCTCGCCGGTGCCGAAGGGTCTGTGCGAATATGACGTGATCGGCGCCATTCGCGGCGCCCCGGTCGATCTCGTCAAATGCGAAACCGTCGATCTGATGGTGCCGGCCAGCGCCGAGATCGTGATCGAAGGTTATCTCCAACTCGATCCGGCGGCCTTCCTGATGGAAGGGCCGTTCGCCGAAGTCACCGGTTATATTGCCGGCGACCGCTCGCCGAAGCCGACTATCCGCGTCACCTGCATTACCCATCGCGAGGATCCGATCCTGCGCGGCACCATTGAAGGCTCGCTGCCCGGCTGCTTTTCCGAGAACGGCATGTGCTCTTCGATCATGCGCGCGGCGACGGCGTGGAACGTGCTCGATCGCGCCGGCGTTCCCGGCGTCACCGACGTGTGGTGTCCGCCGGTCCAAGCCGGCGTCAATATCCTGGTGCAGATCAAACAAAGCTATCGCGGCCAGGCCAAGCAGGTCGCCAATGCGCTGTGGGGTAGTTCGGCCGGCCACGTGCGCTACAAGCACGTCACCGTGGTCGACGACGATATCGACATTCACGACTACGGTGCGGTCGATTGGGCGATCGCCTATCGGGTCAACGCCGGCGAGGATGACGTCGTCATCATGCCGGCGACCTTTGGTTTGGGCTTGGATCCGTCGACGCGCAAGCGCGACCGCAACACCTCGCTCTATGGCACTGGCAAATGGAATCGCATGCTGATCGATGCCACCATGAATCTCGATTACGATCCCGATCCGGAGTTCGACGGCGCGCGTTTCCCGCCGCTGGTCTGGCCGGCGGCGGAAGACATCGCCGCGGTCAAAGCGCGCTGGAGCGAACTCGGGCTGGATAAACCGCGGCGCAAATGACCGCGCGCGCAATGTTCGAGAATTTCACCCGCACCGAAATCAAGACCAGCGGCGCGCGCATCGTAACCGTGTATGGCGGCAAGGGACCGCCGCTTCTCCTGCTGCACGGCAATCCGTTCAGCCATTTATCCTGGCACAAATTTGCGCCGCGGCTTGCCGAACAGTTCACCGTGGTGGCAACCGATCTGCGCGGCTACGGCGATTCCGAAAAACCGCCGGGCGGCGTCGATCATTCGAACTATTCCTTCCGCGCCATGGCGCAGGATCAGATCGAGGTCATGGCCGTGCTTGGGCACGATCGTTTTTACGCCGCCGGGCACGATCGCGGCGCTCGCGTGCTGCATCGCATGGGCCTCGATCACCCGGACAAAGTGGCGCGCGCAGCCATTCTCGACATCATCCCGCAGCATCATCTGCTCAATAATGTCACGCGCGCCTGGGGCACGTTCTCCTGGCACTGGTTCTTCATGATCCAGCCCTACGATTTTCCCGAACGGCTGATGAGCGCCGATCCGGATTATTTCATCGAAAAAAAGCTCGCCAAGACCGCGCAGGGCCTGAGCTTCTTCGATCCGCGGGCGCTTGCCGAATACAAGCGCTATTTCCGCAACCCGGCGACCGTCCATGCGATGTGCGAGGATTATCGCGCCACCCACGGCGTCGATCTCGACATGGACACGAAAGATTTCGAGGCCGGGCGAAAAATCGCCTGCCCGGTGCTGTTGTTATGGGGCGCGACCGGCGGCGTCGGCCGCAACCACGACGCCGAACAAATCTGGCGCCGCTACGCCAGCGACATTCGCGGCGCCAAGGCGCTGCCCTGCGGGCATTACCTCTCCGAAGAGGCGCCGGAGGAGACTTATCGCGAGCTGTGCGACTTCTTCACGGCGGGAGAGTTGTAGTTCACGTCATCCTGAGGTGGCCGCAAAGCGGCCCTCGAAGGATGACATCGGCGTCCTTCGAGGCTCGCTGAGCTTGTCATCGGGCCGGCCACTTCGGGCCGGACCCGTTGGCTCGCACCCGAAGTTCTGCGGCCGCCGCGGCGCTGTAGCAAGTCCAAAACCGAGCGCCGGTGCCGCCGGAGCCCAAACCACTGGCTGGCCTCGCATCGGCCGCCGACATCTGCTAGGTGAGCGCCGCGAGGCGTGCCACTAGGAAGTTCGTAACCCTTTCATGGTCATGAATTTTCCCAAACGGCCGCGCTCACAACATTATGCTCTCGCCACGCTCATCCAGTCGTCTCGGCGCAGGAACCCTAACGCAGGAACCATGTCTTGCGCCGCTATGTCAGCTTGCCGCGCAGTACCCGAAACTACAAATCGAGGTAGACAAGGTAGATTAGGGCGCGAACCGCCCCGATGCTGTAACGACCTGTTAGGGCGTTGTTTGGGAATGTTTTTCGTAAACCACGATCCTCTGACGAAAGTGAGTTATTCGTGAGATTCACGACAGGCAGTTTCGGAATCGTGCGGTAGGAGACGGAACGGAACTCACGATGGATGCGCAAACAGCCGATCCGGAGCGCGGCATGTTGAGACGCCTGCGTGGGACCGCGCGATTTTTCAACACCAAAGTCGGGTGGAGCCGGCTCGGGGTGGCGCTGAGCTTCACCATCATCGCGGTCGCGCTCGTGGTGCTGTACCGCATCCTGCGCGACATCGATCCCGATGAGCTCATCGACGCCATCGAGGCCACCGACTGGCGCACGCTGTTTATTGCTGCGCTTTTCGTCGCCGGCGGTTATCTCACGCTCACCTTTTATGACCTGTTCGCACTGCGCACCATCGGCCGGCCGGACGTGCCGTATCGCGTTGCAGCGCTCTCTGGTTTTAGCAGCTACGCGATTGGTCACAATGTCGGTGCCAGCGTGTT
>JBAQBC010000156.1:0-10467 GCA_049286035.1 Xanthobacteraceae bacterium | reverse complement strand
AAAATGCAACAACCTCGCTAAGTAGATCATTGGCAAGCGGATATTCTTTGAAGAGGGAACTAACATATTCTATTGGTACAAGCTCCGCATCCATTGCATTCACCAACGATCATGTTCCTGCGTTATGGAGTAATGATTTCCTACTCAAGCACAATCGCTTCTAATCCCGGTGTCGGGGTATTGAGTGGCAAGACACGCCGAGCGGCAAGCAGCCTTGGTATTTTACTGCGCGCGATGGCTCGCCTGCTCTGACGATCGCCTGCCTGTGGGACGAGTGGCAGGACAGGGAGAGCGGCGAAACGCTCAGGTCCTGCACGATGATAATCACCGAGCCGAACAGGTTTGTCGCCGAAGTGCACGAACGCATGCCAGTCCTTTTGGCCGAAGAGGGTTTTGAGCCGTGGCTGAGCGGGAAGGCTGGCCTCGAATTGTTGAAGCCGGCGCCAAATGACTTACTGCAAAAATGGCCCGTATCAAGGCGCGTTAATAGTTCGCGTGCGAGTGACGACGATCCGACGCTAATCGAGGAAATTGCGATGGCGTCATAGTACCTGGAGGTTCCGATGACCGGCCCCGTGTATGCGCTCAACCTCTTCAACGTTGCAGACCGCGCCGAGTATCTTGCCTATTCAAGTTCCGCGAGGCGGCGGCAGGGGACATCAAGCCGCGCAATGTGATGATCCTAGTCGAATGGAAGTCAAAGGCGGCCTTCGATGACTATTGCACCGATCCAAAAATTGCCGACTTACATCCGCACCGGGAGAAGGGTGCCGGCGACTACATTTGGCACCTCTTCGACAAGCTCGAGGATCTGCGGCCGATCTTAAAATAACAACTGTCCAGACGGGTACGGGTGGCGTTAAACAAATGCCGCTTTGCTTAATGCTAATCAGTAGTGCTTGAACTCTTTCAGCGTCATTGCGCTTAGGGTCGGCGCGTCGCGCACAGCAGTTCACAATCAGACGGAGGCCCCCATGGGCAAGGTGCGCGTAGCGGCTTTTGGAGTGTCCATCGACGGCTTCGGGGCCGGCCCGGACCAGAGCCTGGAGCATCCGCTCGGCAAACGGGGCGAGGAGTTGCACAGTTGGTTCTACCCGACCCGGACCTTTCGATCGATGGTCGGGGAAGACGGCGGGACTGACGATCGCTTCGCCCGCGCCTCGGCGGAAGGCTTCGGCGCCTTCATCCTCGGCCGCAATATGTTCGGCCCGATCCGCGGCGAATGGCCGGACGACGCGTGGAAGGGCTGGTGGGGCGACAATCCCCCATATCACGCGCCGACCTTCATCCTCACCCACCACGCCCGGGCGCCAATCGTGATGGAGGGTGGGACGACCTTCCATTTCGTCACCGACGGGATCGAGGCGGCGCTCGCCCAGGCCAAGGCCGCCGCGGGCGACCTGGACGTGAAGATCGGCGGCGGAGCTTCGACGATCCGCCAGTACCTGCTCGCAGGAGCGATCGACGAGTTGCACCTGGCGATGTCGCCCGTCGTTCTGGGCCGTGGTGAATCCCTGTTCGCAGGCATTGACCTGCCAGGCCTTGGCTATCGGGTGATGGAGGCGGTCCCAACGGAGCTGGCGACCCACCTCGTGCTGACGCGCTGACCGTCGGGAGCGGACCGGGCGCTGCTGGCGCGGGACGAACGAGTCGATTTCGATGGTATGGGTGCTCTCGACGGCAACAGCGTCGAGTTCATCGTCGTCAACGAGGACGTATGAGTTCTTGGAATACTCATAACCGCCCCCCTTGTCCTCGTTGCCGACCGGTTCGCGCGTGACCCTCATCGACAAGCTGTTGCCGTAGCCGGTTGCAAGCCATACCCAAGGCGTCGTTCGCTGTAGCTCGCCAAGCGTGGGCCGTGGTCCAAATTCGAGCATGCCGGAATTCGGCCGCAGGGTGGCGCGCCCGTCAAGCACCGCCAGCCTCCAGGCCATAAAAAGGCCCCGACAACTGATGTCGAGGCCAAGTTGGAGATCAGGCCGGTACTTACACTACAATCCAGCCTTCCGAAATCTTAGCGCCTATCAGTCATCGAACAGTTAAGGCCGATCAGGAATGCAATCTGCCAGCGTCTCGGCGGCCGACAGTTTTCCCGCGCGGATGGGTTGCTATCGCTCGTCGAATGCGCCCGGAGTGCTCGACGAAGCAAGCCGATTTGAGGGCTGCGCCGGGGCAACGATGTCTATTTTTCTTTGCGCCAGCCCAACTTCTCTTTGCACCAACCCAAGGAACGCCTGACGGGGTGACGGGAGGCCGAATTGACTAGCTCTACCGCCGAGCCATTCGCCGACACTCCATTCTGGTTCGGCGCGTTCGTAAGCCAGCCAATCACCTAGTTCGCTCGGGGGAAAGCTGGCGAAGCACACTAGGCAACGCGGCGGTAAAGCGGGCTGCTGTTGCAGCCGAGTAATCTCGTAGATCGATTGCATTTGGTGCAAGCGAAGACATCGCGCATACCCTTAGTATGAGGCCGCTGTTGGAAGCGGGACAAGATGACCGCACCGGTTTTCCCCAGCCCAGACGCACTGGATGCCGACGAGCACCACTTCTGCTTTTGGCCCAAAGCGGACATTCGGAGCGTATGTTCTAGAGTCCGCTTTCGGGGGTAAAGCGGACATCGTGATTTCAGAGTGTCATGTCCGCTTATGACCCGAAGCGGACATTCGGCACCAGAGATCCCAACTTTTAAAGGGTGTAGTGTCTGCACCTAAGAGGGACGACAATGACGCTTCTCCGCCGCAAATTCTTGCATCTATTTGCGGGTGTCGCCGCGATGCCGCTATCTCGCTTCGCTCAGGCGCAAATATCTCCGACGACCTCTCAGAGCGTTCGAGTCGCAACCGGACTACTTGCGACGTGGCAAAGCACCGCGTGGCTCGGAGCCGAAGCCGGTGTGTTCAAAAAGCGAGGGATCGATATGACCCTGCCGGCCATTGCGGTCGGTGGTCCTGAGGCTGCCGCCGGACTCATTCGCGGCGATTGGGAGTTTGCTCACACCGGAACCGTGCCCGTTGCGGAAGAAGTTCTCAAAGGCCGCGACGTTGTGATTTTGGCAACCCCAACGTCGGATTTCCCTAAATCCTTTGTCATGACCAGAAAGGAAATCACGCAACTTGCACAGCTCGACGGAAAGAAAGTTGGAGTACTAACCGAAACCGGTCAAACGAGCTTGGCAACCCGGATCACAGTTGAGAAAGCGGGCGCTACCGCAACATACCTGCCGTTGATCAAATTCGATCGAATCTACGCGGCGTTGGCAGCCGGGGAGATCGACGCGGGCGCATTGCCGATTGATCTGCGCTTTTCCGGTCAAGTCCGATACGGTTGGAACGCCTTCCCAATAGATGCCTTCGACACCCCTTCGATATTCGCGACTACTCGGAAGTTGATCGTCTCCAACCGAGAGCTGGTGATGAACGTCATGCAGGGCTTCGTGGAGACGATCCATTTGTTCAAGGCACGCCCCGACATCGTGGTGCCGCTGCTACAACGCTACGTAAAGATCGAAGATCGAAAGGTGGCAGAAGATTTATACGCATTCCATGTGCCGGTATTTCAAAAGGTTCCGCGACCGTCATTTCCGGGAATGCAGGCATTGCGCGAGTTTCTTGTGGCGAAATACCCGACTGCTATGTCGCTAAAGGAATCCGACATTGCTGATTCATCGTTCATCGACGAACTTGAGCGTAGTGGGTTCATCGGCCAGCTTTATGCGGCTGATACGAAATAGGCGTCGATCAGGCGGTCGAACGAAAGCCTGGTCGCGCTCAACAACGTCCGCTTTCGGGGGTAAAGCGGACATCGAAATTTAAGAGCGTCACGTCCGCTTTTGACCCAAAGCGAACATCGGCGCGTTGATTTTGCTGTGGCGCACAACGGATTTAATCCAAAAATGTGATAGCTCTGGACATCGGCTTGAGACTCCGCGTAGCTGGGGCGAACCATGACCGAAACTGCGACTTCAATACTTGCCCCGCGATCGCCGCGTACCCTCCACAGGCTGAGTCCGTATCTGTACCTCCTTCCAGCGCTGGCCGCCCTTGCGCTGTGGAATTATTATCCGCTGCTGTTCCTTGTTGACCTGTCGTTCCATCGGCTCGATGCGAGTTCACCGCTGCCGAGCTGGGTCGGACTAGCAAACTATCGCGAGCTATTCACTGATCCGTTGTTTTGGCGCGTACTCCGCAACACAGCGATCTACACGTTCCTCACAGTGCCGCTCAGCATCGCCCTCGGTTTGGCACTCGCAGTTGCGCTCAACCAGCGCCTCCGCGGCGTAGGGTTATTACGCACGATATTCTATACGCCGGTGGTCCTGCCGACTGTGGCGGCAGCTACTATCGCGTTGTGGATCTTCAATACCAACTATGGGCTCGCCAATTACCTATTGGAACTGATTGGCCGTTCGCCAGTCGCTTGGCTTACCGATTCTGATTACGCGCTGTGGACCATAATAGCCATCGGGGTGTGGAAGACATTTGGCTATTTCATGCTGGTGTATCTCGCCGCGCTGCAGGGGCTGTCGCAGACGGTGCTGGAGGCCGCCCGACTTGACGGCGCGCGGCCGTGGGATCGGTTCTGGTCGATCACTTGGCCACTGTTGCGACCCACGACTTGGTTCGCCACAGTCATCGCCTTGATCCTGTCTTTTCAGGCATTCGATTTTATCAACATCATGACGCAGGGCGGACCGAGCAATTCCACCAACCTGCTGGTGTTCTACATTTATCAGCACGGATTCGAATATTTTCGACTGGGATTCGCCGCAGCGAGTGCGGTCGTGATGTTCAGCCTAGTCTATGGGCTTTCGGCCCTCATCGGCGTTTGGTTTAACCGATGAAGAGGGCGCTACTCCGCACTAGCCTTTACGTGGCCTTGCTCGCTATGGCCACGCTCGTTGCTATGCCGATGTACTGGCTGCTGGTAAGCGCCTTCAAGGCGAGCGATGAAATCTTTACCCCGACCCCACACTGGCTGCCGTCCGGGCTCGAGTGGCGCAACTTCGTGCTCGCGTGGCACGGCGCCGCCTTCGGCCGCTATTTTGTCAACAGCGTTCTGGTCGCAGTAGCAATCCTCCTGTTACAGCTCACGACTTCGAGTCTTGCTGCCTTCGCACTTGCCCGCCAACGCTTCGTCGGACGCGGCATTGTTCTCCTCATCGTCATTGGCGCGCTGATCATCCCCATCCAGGTGACGTTCCTCGCCAATTTCATCACGTTGCAACGCTTTGGCTGGCTTGACAGCTACTGGGCGTTGATCGCGCCCTTTACTGCTAGCGCGTTCGGCACGTTTCTACTCCGCCAGGCTTTCCTCGCGGTGCCGGAAGCGTTGGAGGATGCTGCGCGGCTCGATGGCTGCACCGGGCTGGCGTTCCTGTGGCACTTCCTGCTGCCGCTCTCGCGGCCGACCGTGCTCGCTTTCGCCCTCGTTGCCCTGGTTGCACATTGGAACGATTATTTTTGGCCGCTTATCGTCACCAATCGCGACGCGATCCGGACACTGCCGATCGGCCTTGCCATGTTCGTGACCCAGGAGGTTACGACCGACTGGAATCTGCTGATGGCTGCGACGTTGTTCGTGGCAGCTCCTATGTTGGTCATCTTCTTTGTATTTCAGCGGTATTTCATCCGCAGCCACATGCACGCCGGACTGAAGCGCTAGGCATTTTTAATGGTCTGGACTCAACTCCCGTGCACTCAGTACGCTCGTTTCCGATATTGCGCTAATCCAAGACGCGAGCCCAAAAGCACGAAATAGGGGAGGACAGTCAATGAAACTGCCATGTATGTTGGCCGGCTTGCTCATGGCTGCGACCACCGTTTTCGCAGCCAACGCCATAGCGGCCGAGCCAGTGCAGCTGAGCTTCTGGTATCCCGTTGATCTTGGCGGCGGGCTTGCCAAAGTCATTGACGGCTTGGTCAGCGACTTCAACAAGACGCATCCTGACATCCAGGTGACGGCGACCTACACGGGAAACTACGACGTCACATTGCAGAAGATTCAGGCGTCAAAACTTGCTGGAACACTGCCTGATGTCGCGGTCACGGAGATTAGTTCGGTGCCGGTGCTGGCCGCGCTCGGCGCCGCCCAGCCGGTCGACGAGCTCATCGCTTCATCGGGCGGCAAAAAGTTTCTCGACCGATTCTGGCCCTCGATGCTGCTCAACTGCTCGTATGGCGGCAAGGTCTACGGCGTGCCGTTTCAGCGTTCAACGCCCGTGATGTATTACAACAAGGACGCTTTTAGCGAAGCTGGGCTTGACCCCGAACAGCCGCCGGCCACTTGGGACGAGCTGATAAGCGTCGCGCAAAAACTCACCAAGCGTGAGGGGGACCGCACCACGCGATGGGGCATTGAATTGCCGCTCGAGGCATTCAACTGGTTCTACTACGCAGTCACCTACGCCAATGGCGGCGAAACACTGAGCACAGACGGCACCAAGGTGCTGTGGGACGAGCCAAAAAATATTGAAGCACTGCAGTTCTGGCACGACCTAGTTAACAAGTACAAGGTAACTCCCGCCTACACACCCTGGAACGACGGACCGCAGGAGTTTGCCGCCGGCAAGACAGCGATAGTGTGGCACTCGACCGGATCGCAGGCATTCATGCGCCAGAACGTGAAATTCCACTGGGGTCTCGGACGCATTCCAAGGCACACCCAGTTTGGTCCGCCGTCGGGCGGTGGCAATATGCTGATGTATGCCACCGATCCCGGCCGGAAAAAGGCCGCGTGGACTTTCATCACGTGGATGAGCGAAGCTCCGCAGGCGGCGCGGTGGAGCATCGCGTCGGGCTATCTCGCAACCAATATCGCATCTTGGGAGCTACCGGAAATGCAAGCCCTCATCAAGGAGCACCCTGAAGTGCTCGTGACTAAGGCGCAGCTTGCCGATGCGAAAGCCGAGCCGGCATCCGCGAAATACGCGCAGGCGCGCGACATACTGAATGCGCTGATCAAGGATGTGCTCGCCAACAAAGCGTCACTAGTGCCGGCAACCAAGCAGGCGGTCCAGGAAGCTAACGCGGCTATGGCCCGGTAAATGGAGCGCGTCGCTCTGGCATTGGCGGGAGTGACGAAGGCGCATGGCGAGATAATCGTTCTGCGCGGGCTCGACATTGAGGTTCTGGAAGGGGAACTCTTTGTCCTAGTTGGGCCGTCGGGCTGCGGTAAGACGACGTTGTTGCGCACCGTAGCCGGCCTCGCTGAACTTGACGCTGGCCGTATTCTGCTCCGCAACATCGACATCACCACGGTGCCCGCGGAAGCCCGCAACATTGCGATGGTATTTCAGGACTATGCGCTCTATCCGCACATGACGGTGCGGAACAATCTCGCCTTCGGACTAAAGCGCCATGGTGTGCCACGCCGCGAAATTTGGCAACGTATCGAGCGTGTGGCGCGCATGCTCGGCATCGAAACACTCCTTGAACGCAAGCCGCACCAACTTTCCGGAGGGCAACAGCAGCGAGTTGCGCTCGGACGCGCCATTGTCCGCGAGCCGGCACTCTTCCTGATGGATGAGCCGCTATCCAATCTCGACGCGCAGATCCGCGCCACTACTCGCGCCGAGCTTAAGGAGCTGCAACGCCGCCTCCGCGTGACGATGCTCTATGTGACCCATGACCAAGTCGAGGCAATGACGATCGCCGACCGCCTCGCTGTCATGAATCAAGGGAAACTCGAGCAAGTAGGGCGTCCGCTCGACGTCTATCGGGAGCCCGCCACTCTTTTCGTGGCGCAATTCCTCTCAAGTCCGCGTCTCAACATACTTGACGGCGAGATCGTTACAACCGCCGATGGCGCTTCGGTGCGCACACCGGTAGCGTCGTTTCCGCTAGCCGATACCGGTGCCGCTGGCCGCCCGATCCGCATCGGCATCCGCCCAGAGTGGCTGCGGTTGTCGACCCACCCGCTGCCTGAAGCCAAGGCGCTCGAAATCACATTGGTCGAACCACTCGGTGCCGAGATCTTAGTCCATGCCCGGTGGCCGAGTGGGGAGTTGGTTGCCCGAGCGCCGGCGGATTTTACGGCGCCCGAACGTGGGCATGTGTGGATCGACGCGCAGGCGTCTCGAGTGGATCTATTCGATAGCGATGGCCGT
This sequence comes from Xanthobacteraceae bacterium, assembly GCA_049286035.1. Lineage (GTDB taxonomy): Bacteria > Pseudomonadota > Alphaproteobacteria > Rhizobiales > Xanthobacteraceae > BOG-931. The sequence continues at coordinate 2,360 of JBAQBC010000156.1, read as the reverse complement.
CGCGTTATCGCAAGCAGGCACTGAAACCGCAGTGCCAATCCCAATGGAACGGCGATGAGGTAACACCACTGACCGGCTGGCTATGAGCGCACCCAGCGGCTCTGGCCACCTCAGGACGGCGGCCGCGATAGTGGGAGTAGTTCAGAGGTATCGCCGTCTTTCAGTCGATTAGGCTGCAACTCACCTGCAGCCTCGAGCACCGGATACGCGACTGAGCAGACATGCGAGTGTATGCGCTTGAGATCGCGCAGAATATCGAGATGCAACGAACTTGTCTCGATGCTCTCGGGTCGACCTTCGCGAAGGCGCGCCAAGTGGCTGTCGGCCGATCCAAGTTCGGCGACGCGTAGCTGCGTCTTTTCTTCGATTAGCTTACGGGCGGTTGGTACGTCTTGATTGATGAAGACGCTGAAGGCGAACTTCAGGTTTTCCACAATGCGCTTGTGGAACGTTTCAAGTTCGGCGGCGCCTTCCTTGGAGAACTCGTATTTGTGCTTAATCTTTTTGGCCGCGAGTTCCATCAGATTCTTATCGATGATGTCGCCGATGTGTTCGAGATTGATCGCGAAAGCGATTATCTCCATCGCGCGCGCTCCCTCGCGCTCATCAAGGCTCTCGCGCGTAAGCTTGGTGACATAGAGCTTTATCGCCTCGTCTAAGCGATCGACGATATTGTCCATGCGCGAAACTTCGGCGACGAGTTTGCGGTCGTTTCTCAAAAGCGCCGTCATTGCCTGCTTCAACATGACCTCGATAACGTCGCCCATGTGCAACGTCTCGCGGGCCGCGCAGGCCAGCGCTACCGAAGGCGAGCTGATCGCCGCCTCATCCAGGTAAAGCGGTACGAATGGATCGGCTTGTTTTGTCGGCTCGGGCAGTAGCCACACTAACAGACGCGCAACGCCATCGAGCAGAAAGACAAATATCAGCGCCAGAGCCACGTTGAATATGGTGTGAAAATCGGCCGCCATCCGAGCTGGATTCGGATCAAATCGCATGAAGATTTCGGTGATCGGCTGCAGGAACGGCAGCACCAGCACGACTCCCACCGCGCGGTTCAGCATATTGCCGACCGGTAGGCGACGGCTGGCGAGGTTCGCGTGGCTGCCTTCCAGCAGCGGATTGATTGCGCTGCCAAGATTAGCGCCAAGAACCAGCGCCAAGACGGCCACAGGGCTTACGAAGTGCGAATAAGCGAGCGACATGACGAGTAGCACTACCGCCGCGCTGGAATGGGCCGCCCAGGTCAGGGCAGCGGCAAACAGTACGCACAGGACGGGTTCTGCGGTGATCGCACCAAGAAAGATCCGCACGCTCGGTGCCGTCTCGGCGGGAGCCAGCGTATCGATCAGGATGTGCAGTGACAGCAACATAAGGCCCAGGCCGATGGCCACACGGCCGAGGTCACGCGTGATCGTGCGCCCTCCGAAGTTGAACGCGAGCAAGCCAACCAGGAATAGGACAGGAGCGAGCGCGGAAACGTCGAATGACAGTGCCTGCACGATCAGAGTCGTGCCGATATTTGCGCCGAGCATGACCGCCAGTCCCGGAACGAGTTCGACTAGCCCGCGCGCCGCAAACGATGTCATGAGCAGACCGGTGGCCGTGCTGCTCTGCAGAAGCGCAGTAACGCCAATGCCGGCAAGCAGCGCTAGAAACCTGTTGTGGAGTGCCGTGCCCAGGAAGCGTCGGAAGCCTGAGCCAAATGCACGCATGATCCCGCTGCGGACCATGTGCAGGCCCCAGAGCAGCAGGGCAACGCCGCCCATCAGATCGAGAAGAACAACGCTTCCCATCAGACTATACCCTTGCGTGGCTTCAGCGACCGAAACAGCCGGCGCGGCGGCTCACGCCTAAAAGCGAAACCGCGTAAATAGCCCCATTCTCTAATCGGTTCCACCCAGATTGTTCGTGTCACGGCGCATCCAGGCTTGCCGGATTTCGCAGCCGACCTATTTCCCGCATCTGCTGCGGTGCATGAGTCCGCTTATGGCACAAAGCAGACATTGCCGACTCGCTGCGCGATGTCAGCTTTTGGGGGTAAAGCGGACATGGCGATTTCAGGGCGCGCTGTCGCCGTGCGACCGTTCTTTTCCGCCTTTCCCGCTACCGTCAAACTTGCCGATCTCAGCGCCGGCCGCGTGTTGTGCGCGATCCGCGTGACCTGTGCCGGTCCAGGGTCACCGGCGGATCGAAGCGCCGCACAATCGTTTCAGTCGGAGCACGTTCCGCTTGAAGCTTGGCCACAAGGCGGCGCGCGGTCTCGGCCTCGGCGGCAGTGCAGCCGCGATCTACAGTCATTCTCAGGAGCGCCGCGATCTTCTCGTGCTTGGTCATGCCGCTGATTTTAGGTGGGGCGC
>JBAQBC010000155.1:0-26743 GCA_049286035.1 Xanthobacteraceae bacterium | reverse complement strand
CGGCTTGCGCACCTTCGTACCGCTGGTTGCTGCCTGCCCTGGTTGCGGCCGCACCACATCGACGACGTTTCAGGAGCTCGCCTCAAGCATTCAGAAATTCATCCGCGACTCGATGCCGGAATGGAAGACGCGCTATCCGGGCGTGGAAGGCCTCAACGTCGCGGTCATGGGCTGCATCGTCAACGGGCCGGGCGAATCCAAACATGCCGATATCGGCATTTCGCTGCCGGGCACCGGCGAGCAGCCGACCGCGCCGGTTTTTATAGACGGCAAAAAGGCCATGACGCTGCGCGGCCCGACGCTAGCCGCCGATTTCCAGAAGATCGTGATCGATTACATCGAGCGCCGTTTTGGATCCTCCTCTGGTCAGGCTGCGGCGGAGTAGATCTCGGCCAAAACCACGGACCAAGTTCACGGATCGCGAGTTTGAGAAAGCAAAAAGCCGGCCCAAGCGGCCGGCTTTTCGTTTGCCATTGCCTGCGGCTGACAATGAAAAGCTATCGCTTTTCCAATCGCCGCAGCACGTCGTCGAGCTGATCAAGACTACGGTAGCGAATGGTCAAAACGCCGCCGCGCTTGGCTTCGTTGATGCTGACGGCGAGACCAAGCGCATCCGATATGCGTTTTTCCAGCGCAACCAGATTGGCATTTTTCCCCGCGCCGCGGCGCACGGCCCGTGCGCCGCGCGATTTGCCGCCGCGCTCGGCCGCTTCGCGTGCGAGGCTTTCGACCTGACGCACATTGAGGCCGTGGGTGACGATTTCCTCGGCTAGCCGTTCGGCGTTCGGCTGTCCAATCAGCATCCGCGCGTGTCCGGCGAAAAGCTTGCCGGAATGAATGTACGATTTTATCGTTTCGGGCAGTTTCAGAAGCCGCAGCGTGTTGGCGACATGACTGCGGCTTTTGCCAACGATCTTGGCGATCTCGTCCTGACTGTTGCCGAACTCCTCGATCAAGGCGCGATAGCCTTCGGCTTCTTCGAGCGGATTGAGATCGGCGCGTTGTACGTTTTCGATGATCGCAAGCTGCAGCGCCTCGGCATCGGTGGCTTCGATGATGACCACCGGCACTTCGTGCAAGCCGGCGCGCTGGGCGGCCCGCCAGCGGCGTTCGCCGGCGATGATCTCATAGACATCCGCCGCTCCCTGCACTGGTCGCGCGACGATCGGCTGAATGATCCCGCGCTCGCGCAGCGAAGCCACCAGCTCATCGAGTTCGGCATTGGGAAAGGCTCGGCGCGGATTGCGCGGATTGGGCCGTAACGCTGCGGTCGGCAAGCGGCGCTGGCCGCGCGGCCGATCGACCGACGTTTCGGCGGCCATGTCGCCGATCAGTGCCGCAAGCCCGCGACCCAATCGCGATCGAGCGTGGTCTTCGGCCAGCTTTCCGGGGTTAACGCTCATCGCAAGGCCTCATCGTGCGCACAGTTTTTTCTCGCGCTGGATGACCTCGGTCGCGAGCCGCAAGTAAGCTTCGCTGCCGCTGCATTTAAGATCGTAGACCAGCACGGGCTTGCCGTAGGACGGCGCTTCCGAGACACGCACGTTGCGCGGAACGATGGTGTCGTAGACTTTCGCACCCATGAATTCGCGGACGTCCGCGACCACCTGGGACGATAAATTGTTGCGCGCGTCGTACATGGTCAGCACGACGCCATGGATTGTGAGCTCGGGATTGAGCTGAACGCGAACCGATTCGACGGTCTTGAGAAGTTGCGACAATCCTTCGAGCGCGAAGAATTCGCACTGCAAGGGAACGACGATCGCATTGGCGGCCGCCATGGCGTTGACCGTCAGCAGATTGAGCGACGGCGGGCAGTCGACCAAGACGTAAGTGAAACGCGTGCCGTCCTGCACATTCAGGCTCGCCAGAGCATTGCGTAAACGGAACGCGCGATCACGCGCCTGACCGATCTCGAGCTCAAGTCCGGACAGATCGAGAGTGGACGGAGCGATCTGTAGCCGCGGCACCGCGGTGGGTACGATCGCATCGCGCAGCGTCGCTTGTGCGGTCAGCACGTCATAGGTCGAAAAGCGCCGGTTGCGGCGGTCGAGACCGAGTCCGGTCGAAGCATTGCCTTGCGGATCGAGATCCACAATGAGCACCTCTTCGCCGATCGCGGCGAGCGCGGTGCCGAGATTGATCGCAGTCGTGGTCTTGCCGACGCCGCCCTTCTGGTTGGCGACCGCGAGTACCCGCGGTGGCTTGGTCGCAAGCGCCAACCGCGCCTGATCCGGCGCGGAAAAGTCCGTCACGTGCGACGATAAGACAGCTTCCGTCATGGGGTCGTTCGCAACCTTTACGTGTTATTTGCAATCGAAGGTAGCGTCAGCCGGTCTATTTGCGCTTCGGCTTGGCCTCGCGAATCACCACCACCCGTGACTTTGGATCAGTCCGACTCGGAACTAAAGAGGCCTGAATGCTCCAACATTTAGTCGCTTTGGTCAATTCAACATCCACATCTTGTCCCTTAGGGAACACGCCCTGGGCTCCTCTTTTCAACAGCGGATATGCGATTGAAAGCAATTCAGGCAATGGCGCGAGAGCGCGCGCTGTGACCGCATCAAGCTCGCCGCAAAATCCCCGGGCGAAGTCAGCGACGCGCTCGGCGTGAACAACAGCCGGCGCGCCGGTGACGCGAACGGCCTCGCGCAAAAAGGCGGCCTTCTTCTTGTTACTTTCGATCAGATGAACTTCCGCGGAGCTTTGATCGGCTAACGCACACGCAATAGGCACACCTGGAAATCCGCCGCCTGAGCCCAAATCGGCCCATTTGCGTGCCTGCGGCGCGATGGCGAGGAGTTGCAGCGAATCGGCCATATGACGCGTCCACAGCGTCGGCACGGTCGAAGCCGCGATCAGATTCACCCGGCTGTGCCAGTCGAGCAGCAGTGCGGCAAAACGATCGAGGCGCGCCGCTGTTTCACGTGAAACAGCAACGAGCGCGAGCGCCCGATCGCGATCACCGATGAGGTCAGGCTGCGCCACTTGCTGTTTTGCGCGCCAGGTTGCCGCGCGCGCGGCGTAGATAGGCAACTAAGAGCGTCAGCGCGGCAGGCGTCACGCCATCGATACGGCCCGCTTGTCCAATCGTGCGCGGTCGATGCAGCTGCAGTTTCTGGCGCACCTCGTTAGAGAGACCCGGCAGCGTCGCGTAATCGAGCTCCTCGCCCAGCACGAGACTCTCGTCGCGGCGGTACGATTCCACGTCGGCAGCCTGGCGGCTGAGATAGACGTGGTACTTCGCGTCGATCTCAAGCTGCGCGGCGATCTTGGCGTCGAGTTCGCCGAAGGCCGGCCAGATGCGCGCCAGATCGGTGATGCCGATGTCCGGATAGGACAAGATTTCAAAAGCCGAGCGGCGCTGCCCATCCCGGCGCAAAGCGAGCCCGTTGCGCGCAGCCTCGGTGGGCGTCAGGCTCAGTGAGCGCGCCGTGGCTCGCGCCGCTTCGAGGGCCGTCATTTTGGCGCGGTATCGCTCGGCCCGCACACCACCGACGCAACCAAGCGCGATCCCCCTCCCCGTCAGCCGCTGATCGGCATTGTCGGCGCGCAAAGTCAGCCGGTATTCGGCGCGCGATGTGAACATCCGATATGGCTCGCTGATGCCGCGCGTGACCAAGTCATCGACCATCACGCCGAGATAGCCCTCGGCCCGGTCGAACAAGATCGGCGCCGCGCCGGCGGCGAAGGTCGCGGCGTTGAGACCAGCGACAAGACCTTGCGCGGCTGCTTCTTCGTAACCGGTGGTGCCATTGATTTGGCCCGCAAGAAACAATCCAGGCAGCCGCTTGGTCTGCAAACTTGGGTGCAGCTCGCGGGGATCGACATGGTCGTATTCGATGGCGTAGCCGGGGCGAATGACGCTCGCCCGTTCGAGGCCCGGGATCGTCCCAATCAGCGCCGCCTGTACGTCCTCCGGCAACGAGGTCGAAATGCCGTTGGGGTAAACCGTGGTGTCGTCGAGCCCCTCCGGCTCAAGAAAAATCTGATGACCGTCGCGCTCGCCAAAGCGCACGATCTTGTCTTCGATCGAAGGACAGTAGCGCGGACCGCGGCTCTTGATCTGACCGGAATACATCGGCGAGCGATGGACATTGGCGCGAATGATGGCGTGGGTCGCCGCGGTCGTGCGGGTGATGCCGCATTCGACCTGGCGGTTGGCGATGCGCTCGGTGAGCATAGAGAACGGCTCGGGCGGGTCGTCGCCCGGCTGCATCTCCACGCTGGACCAGTCGATGGTCGTGCCGTCGAGCCGTGCCGGCGTGCCGGTCTTCAAGCGGCCCAGTTGAAACCCAAGACGCTCGAGCGTGGCCGAAAGTCCGAGCGCTGGCCCCTCGCCCATCCGCCCTGCGGGAATCTGCCGCTCGCCGATATGAATGAGGCCGCGCAAAAACGTGCCGGTGGTCAGGACGACAGCACCCGTTTGAAATTCGCGCCCGTCGCTCAAGCGAACGCCCGCTACCCGTTCGCCGCCGAGCAAATCGTCAACTTCGCCCTCGACGATGGTGAGGTTTGCCGTGGCGCGGATCGCCTCCTGCATCGCCGCTGCGTAGAGCTTGCGGTCGGCCTGCGCGCGCGGGCCGCGAACCGCCGGGCCTTTACGGCGATTGAGCATGCGAAACTGAATCCCGGCGGCATCGCCGACGCCACCCATCAAGCCGTCGAGCGCGTCGATCTCGCGAACCAGATGGCCTTTGCCCAAGCCGCCGATCGACGGATTGCACGACATCGCGCCAATGCTCGCGAAGCGCTGGGTGACGAGCGCCACGCGTGCTCCCATGCGCGCGGCCGCGGCCGCCGCCTCGCAACCGGCGTGGCCGCCGCCAACCACAATCACATCGAAGGCACGATCCATTGCTTCACCAATCCGCAGCCGTTCTAGTGAATGCACCATTGCTGGTCAAAATGGCCGGGTCAAAACGGTGTTTCACGTGAAACAACGACCGCGCGCCGCGTTAACCGATCATTTACCAATGCAGAAGTCGCGGAAGATCTTGTCCAACACATCCTCGACATCGACACGGCCGGTCAGCCGGCCGAGGGCCCAAGCCGCGTGACGCAGTTCTTCGGCGATCAACTCCTCGCGCGGACCCTGTCTAGCGCTCTCCGCCAAAGCACGGTCCAAGGCTGTGGCGGTCTCCTCAAGTGCGCCACGGTGGCGCGCCCGTGTTACGACCGCCGCCTCGCCAACCGCAAAAGAGTCTCTAGTGAACTCGGCCAATGCACTGAACAGTGCATCGAGCCCCTCACCGCGCTCGGCCGAAACTGAAAAAGCGAATTCAAATTCATCTTTTTGGGGATGCCGACGCGAACCGGCATTCGATCGCCTGCTTGCGCTTTCTTCGAGCAAATCAATCTTGTTTTCGACGAGCCATTGCGGCGCGTCGCTTTTCAGGCGCGGCAATTCCGTAGGAGCTCGGCCTTCGGCCGATACGTCAGTGACCCACAGCACCAAATCGCATTGCGCCGCGCGGGCGCGGGCCCGGCGCACGCCCTCCTGCTCCACCGGCTCAATGCTGTCGCGAATGCCGGCGGTGTCCAGGACGGTCACGGGATAGCCATCCAGCTCGAGATGGACTTCGATCACATCGCGGGTGGTGCCGGCAAAAGGCGAAACGATCGCCGCCTCGCGCCGGGCCAAGCGATTGAACAGCGTCGATTTGCCGGCATTGGGTGGACCGGCGATGGCAACGACGAGACCGTCGCGCAGCCGCTCGCCGCGGCCGCCGTCGGCAAGTGTGGCGCCAATTTCATCGCGCAGGCCGTGCGCGATTTTCGCCGCGGGCGTTATCAAGTCCTCCGGCACATCGGCTTCGTCAGAAAAATCGATGCGCGCCTCAACCAAAGCCAGCGCTTCGATCAGGCGCTGGCGCCAGGCCTCGGCGCGGTCGCCGATGAGTCCCTTCAATTGGCGGAATGCCTGCCGCCGCTGCGCCGCCGTTTCGGCGGCAATGAGATCACCCAGTCCTTCGACCGCGGTGAGGTCAAGCTTGCCGTTTTCAAAAGCGCGCCGCGTGAACTCGCCGGGCTCGGCCAGGCGGCAATCCTCGACCGCGCCGAGCGCTTTGAGCACGCCGGCGATGACCGCGTGACCGCCATGGAGCTGCAATTCCGCGACGTCCTCGCCGGTCTCGCTCGCCGGCGCCGGAAACCAAAGCGCGAGCGCCTGGTCGATCACCTCCCCGCTTGCCGGTTCGTGCACGCGCAGAAGCGTCGCCTGACGCGGCGCCGGCACGCGACCGGTCAACCTTTCAAGAGCAAGCCGCGCCCGCGGGCCGGAAATGCGCACCACGGCAATGGCCGCCGGTGGCCGGCCGGAGGATAGCGCGAATATGGTGGAACGGTCGGCCATGGTGCAGGGTTGGCGTCCATTGAGGTCGCGCTTCGCGCGATGCGCGCTACTTGCTACGGTGCGTCCATGTCAACGCCGCCGTCAACGCAACCGCAGGTCACCTCAGGGAATATCGTCGGCCAGGGCCGCAATCGTCTCGCCGCCGAGACAAGTCCGTATCTCCTGCAGCACCAGGACAACCCTGTCGATTGGTGGCCCTGGGGACCCGAAGCACTGGCGCAAGCCAAGCGTAGCAACAAACCAGTTCTCCTCTCGGTTGGTTATGCCGCCTGTCACTGGTGTCATGTGATGGCGCACGAGAGCTTCGAGGATGAACCGACCGCGCGCGTGATGAACGAGCTCTTCGTCAATATCAAAGTTGATCGCGAGGAACGGCCCGACATCGATCAGATCTACATGGCGGCGCTGCATCACTTGGGCGAGCATGGCGGCTGGCCGCTGACGATGTTTTTGACGCCCGACGGCGAGCCAATCTGGGGCGGGACTTATTTTCCCAAGACGTCGCGCTATGGCAAGCCGGCATTTGTCGACGTCTTACGCGAAATCGCGCGGCTATTCCGCGAAGAACCGGACAAGATCGACCGTAATCGCGCAGCGCTGATGGAGCGGCTCGCGGCTGCGGCGCGGCCGGCCGGTACGGCGACGATCGGGCGCGCCGAACTCGACAATGCCGCGCGGCAGCTTGGCGGGCTCATTGATCCGGTCAATGGCGGCACGCGCGGGGCACCGAAATTTCCGCAAGCCGCGCTGTTCGAATGCCTCTGGCGCGCGGGTTTGCGCACCGGCGAAGCGCGCTATTTCGCCGCCGTGGAAATTACGCTCGACCACATCTGCGAGGGCGGCATCTACGACCACCTCGGCGGCGGATTCGCCCGCTATTCGGTGGACGAGCGCTGGCTCGTGCCGCACTTCGAAAAAATGCTCTACGACAATGCGCAGCTTCTCGAACTTTTGGCGATCGCTTACCGGCGCACCGGCAAGGATCTGTATCGCCGCCGTGCTTACGAAACGGTGGACTGGATCGAGCGCGAAATGACCACGGAGGAGGGCGCGTTTTGCGCTTCGCTCGACGCCGACTCCGAAGGCGAGGAAGGAAAATTCTACGTCTGGTCCTATGACGAAGTGATCCGCCAGCTCGGCATCGAGGATGGCGAATTTTTCGCCCGGCACCATGACGTTACGCCCACCGGCAATTTCGAAGGCCACAACATCCTCAACCGCTTGAAGCCGCTGCCGCGCAGCGATGCCGATGAGGCGCGGCTTGCGGCTTTGCGCGACAAGCTCCTGTCCGTGCGCGCCTTGCGCGTGCGACCCGGCCTTGACGATAAGGCGCTCGCCGATTGGAACGGCTTGATGATCGCGGCGCTCGCCAATGCCGGATCGATGCTGGACGAGCCGCGATGGGTGGACCTGGCGAGCCGCGCCTTTGGCTTGGTCGCCCACAGCATGGCGCGCGGCGACCGCCTCGGCCATTCCTGGCGGCAAGGCAAGCTTAAATTTCCGGGACTGGCTTCGGATTATGCCGCCATGATCCGCGCCGCGCTGGCGCTCTATGAGACGACGGGCGCGCCACGCTTGCTCGATCAGGCGCTGCAATGGCAGCGGTCTCTGGACCGCGATTACGCCAATGCCGAGCTCGGTACTTATTATTTGACCGCAGCGGACGCAGAGGGGCTCGTCATTCGTCCGGCGGCAACGACCGATGAGGCGACGCCGAACCACAACGCGGTCGCGGCACAAAATCTCATTCGCTTAGCGGCGCTGTCTGGCGACGATAGCTGGCGCGATAAGGCGGATCGCTTGATCGCGGCCGTGGCGCCGCACATCGCCGAAAATCTCTACATGCATCTGGCGATGCTCAACGCCATCGATCTGCGGCTGCGCGGCGCCGAGATCGTGGTGACGGGGCAGGGCGCGGGCGCCGATGCGCTGCTCAAGGCGGCGCGGCGGCTGCCGCCCCTTGACCGCACCGTGCTTCACGCCGCCTCTGCCGAGGCGCTGCCAAGCGAACACCCGGCGCGCGATAAATTAGCCGCCGCGCGCGTGCCGCAAGCTTTCGTCTGTGTCGGGGAGACCTGTTCGCTGCCGGTGACAGACCCTGCAGCACTGCCTGACGCGATCGAGGCGATGCGAAGTTAGCGCCAGCCAAACTGGGATCAGGTATTCATCGACTCGAAGAACTCGCCGTTGTTCTTGGTATTGCGCAGCTTGTCGAGCAGGAAGTCGATCGCATCCATCGTTCCCATCGGATTGAGGATGCGGCGTAGCACGTACATCTTCTTGAGCTGATCCGGCGGCACCAACAGCTCTTCCTTGCGCGTGCCGGAGCGCGTGATGTCCATCGCCGGGAAGGTGCGCTTGTCGGCGACTTTGCGGTCGAGGATCAGCTCCGAATTGCCGGTGCCCTTGAATTCTTCGAAGATGACTTCGTCCATGCGGCTGCCGGTATCGATCAGCGCGGTGGCGATGATCGTCAGCGACCCGCCTTCCTCGATATTGCGCGCCGCGCCGAAGAAGCGCTTCGGCCGCTGTAACGCGTTGGCGTCGACGCCGCCGGTGAGCACCTTGCCGGACGACGGCACCACGGTGTTGTAGGCGCGGCCGAGCCGGGTGATCGAATCGAGCAGGATGACGACATCGCGGCCATGCTCGACAAGCCGCTTGGCTTTCTCGATCACCATCTCGGCGACCTGCACGTGGCGCACTGCCGGCTCGTCGAACGTCGACGAGACCACCTCGCCTTTCACCGAACGCTGCATATCGGTGACTTCCTCCGGCCGCTCGTCGATCAAGAGCACGATCAGGTAGCATTCCGGATGATTGTGGGTGATCGAGTGCGCGATATTCTGCAAAAGCACGGTCTTGCCGGTGCGCGGCGGTGACACGATCAGCGCGCGCTGTCCCTTGCCGACCGGCGCGACAATATCGATGACCCGGGCTGAGAGATCCTTTTTGGTCGGATCCTCGTACTCCATTTTCAGCCACTCGTCCGGATAGAGCGGCGTCAAATTGTCGAAATTGACCTTGTGCCGCGCCTTCTCGGGATCCTCGAAATTGAGCGAATTGACTTTGAGCAGCGCGAAATAGCGTTCGCCTTCTTTGGGGCTGCGGATGTGACCATCGATCGTATCGCCGGTGCGCAGTCCGAAGCGCCGGATTTGCGATGGCGAAACGTAAATGTCGTCGGGTCCGGGCAGGTAGTTTGCTTCCGGCGATCGTAAAAAGCCGAAGCCGTCGGGCAGTACTTCGACGACACCCTCGCCGACAATGTCAGTCTCGCGCGCAGACAGCTGCTTGAGAATGCCGAACATCAGCTCTTGCTTGCGCATGGTCGAGGCGTTCTCGACCTCCAATTCTTCGGCAAAGGAGACAAGCTCGGCCGGAGTCTTGGCCTTGAGTTCTTGCAGTTTCATTTCTCGCATAGAATGTCCTATGGAAATTTGGCCAGCGAAGTTCAATCGTGGCGTCGCTGGCTGGAGAAGTTCGCAGGTCTTTGGGCTGGTCAGGGTCTTTGGGCAGGTAAGGGCTTGGGGACCCCCAACCCGATGCACTGGTGGCTCCAGTTTGCTGGAGCCGAGACACAACTGCATCCGCCTACGTTGGGTGGGATAGGCTGAAGATAAGAAAAGACTTCACTTCAGGCAAGGGCCGAACCGGATTTCGCCTTAGCAACGCGTTACCGTCAGAACGGTTTCACCACCGCGAGAATAACGATCGCCGCCATCAGAATCGCTGGTATCTCATTGATCAACCAGTAGAATTCCTGAGAATGCCGATTGCGGTCGGCGGCAAAATCTTTCACCCAGCGCGCGCACCAGCCGTGCAGTGTGGAAAGCGCGATCACGAGCGCGAGTTTGGCTAAAAGCCAGCCGGAAGCGAACCAGCCGTAGCGAGAATCAGGGCCATGCCAGGCGAGCCATAGTCCCAGCAACCAGGTCGCGACCATGGCTGGATTGATGATGATCCGGAGGAGCCGGCGCTCCATGGTTTTGAAGGTCTCCGACTGCACCGATCCCTTCTCGGCGACGCAATGATAGACAAACAAGCGCGGCAAATAGAGCATTCCCGCGAGCCACGCGATGACCGCAATAACGTGGAACGCCTTGATCCATTCATACATGCGGCGGGTGCTCTCTCAGGCCGAGCCACGAACGCGTGCGACGAGCTGTTCAACATGCGCAACTGGCGTGTCCGGCAGCACGCCATGGCCGAGATTGAAGATGAACGGTCCGGCTTTGAAGTTTTCCATGATTCGATCAACCGAGCGATCAAGGGCGCGACCGCCGACCAAGAGCGCCACAGGATCGAGGTTGCCTTGAACGGGCTTGCGCCTCTGCAACTCGTCGCGCGCAAAATCAAGATCGATGGTCCAGTCGAGCCCGACCGCATCGACGGGAACAACATCGATGTATCGCCTCAGCCGGCTGCCGGCGCCGCGCGGAAATCCGATGAACTTCGCTGTCGGAATTTGCACTCGCACGGCGGCAACGATGCGCGCACACGGTTCAACGCAGCATCGATCAAATTCGTCGTCCGGCAATACACCCGCCCAGGTGTCAAATATTTGCACGGCATCGACACCGGCTTCGAATTGCCGGATCAAATATGATGCTGAAGCGTCCACGAGAATATCGAGCAGCTCGCCAAATAGTTTCGGAACGCGATAGGCAAACTCCCGAGCCGGAGTTTGATCAGGCGTACTCGCACCGGCAATCATGTATGTCGCCAAAGTCCATGGCGCGCCACAAAATCCCAAGAGCGTAACGCTTGCCGGCAGCTGCGATCTGACGCGCACGATCGTCTCATAGACCGGCGCCAGTCGCTCATGATCGAGCTCTCTCCGCAGCTTGCGCAAACCTCCGGCGTCATCGATCGCATCAAGTCGTGGCCCATCGACGGCAGTGAATGTAACGCTCTGCCCCAGCGCATAAGGAACCACCAAAATATCTGAAAATAAGATTGCAGCATCGAATCCGAATCGCCGAATCGGCTGCAATGTAACCTCCGCTGCTAGTTTGGGATCAAGACAAAGATCGAGGAAATTACCGATCTTTTGCCGAAGCGCGCGATATTCCGGAAGATATCTTCCGGCTTGCCGCATCAGCCAGATCGGCGGGACGGTCTGTCGCTTACCGGCAAGAACGTCCATCAGGGGTTTAGTCACAGGGTTACCCGCGGCACTTTGTTCTCCTCCACAAATAGAATCTTAGAATTTGTTGTAGTGCTTGGACAGTTGATTGGACTCATAAATCGGCTTGCACACTGCTTACATGAACAACCCACATATCCCCAGCTTTTGGGTATTCTTCTGGTTCATCTAGGAAGTGCAACGGAGCGCTAGTTTCCGGATCATTCCGGATCACTTGTCAACTCGATTTCCACATTTCACCGGTCTTGGTCATCGCCTGCGGAATAAAATGCCGGCGGATGAGCTGTGTGGACTGGCAACGCGCTCTTCTGGTTAATCTGCTTGCGCCATTCGCAAAGCCATGGCCTTCTCCCCAGAGGTCAACAGCTTCTCCAGCCGGCTTGAACGATTCCATGGTGCACGCGGCGGGCTACTTCCACCTTCACCTGATCTCGGATGCGACCGGTGAAACTTTGATTACAGTGGCACGCGCCGCCGCGGCGCAATACGCCAAGAGCATGCCGGTCGAGCACGTCCACCCACTGGTGCGTACGCAGAGGCAGCTCGATCGGGTTCTTGCGGAAATCGAAGAGTCGCCCGGGATCGTTCTGTATACGCTTCTGGAGGAGAATTTGGTGCAGCGGCTCGAAAAAAAATGCCGTGCGCTGGGTCTTCCCTGCCTATCGATCTTGGGGCCGGTGCTGCACCTTTTCCAATCTTATCTGGGCGCTGAGTCAACGCATAAAGTCGGCGCGCAGCACACGCTCAATGCCGAGTATTTTCGTCGCATCGATGCACTCAATTACACAATGTTGCATGACGACGGCCAGCATATGGACGATCTCGAGGAGGCGGATGTCGTGTTGGTGGGAGTGTCACGCACCTCGAAGACGCCGACCTCGATCTACCTCGCTAATCGCGGAGTAAAAACCGCCAACGTCCCGCTGGTACCTGGCCTGCCCTTGCCCACGCGTCTCGAAGCGCTCAAGCATCCTTTGGTAGTCGGGCTTTACGCCACGCCGGAACGGATCGTGCAAATTCGCCAGAACCGGCTCCTCGGACTCAAAGCACATCGCGACGACGATCAGTATATCGATCGTCAGGCGGTCGCCGAGGAAGTCGCCGCATCGCGGCGGCTCTGTGCCAGACACAACTGGCCGCTTATCGACGTGACCCGCCGCTCGATCGAAGAGACGGCCGCCGCGGTGCTTGCGCATCTTGGCGAGCGGCGCCGGCATCACGTGTCCTGAGGCCGCTCATGAGGCCGCCTATGGCGCTATGGCTTGCCGACGCGCCGCTCATCCTGGCGTCGCAAAGCAAGACGCGGCGGATGCTTCTTACCGCTGCCGGCGTGCCGATCGAAGCGGATCCGGCCGATCTTGATGAGCGCGGTGTGGAAGCGGGCGCGCAATCGAAATCCGCTGGCGCCGTGGCCGCGCTCTTGGCGCGCGAAAAAGCAATTGCGGTAGCGCGCAAGCATGGCGGCGGTCTGACGCTCGGCGCCGATCAAACGCTTTCCTTCGGCGACGAGTGCTTGACCAAGCCGCGCGATCGCGATGCGGCGCGGGCGCAACTGCGTGCGCTTTGCGGGTGCACGCACGAACTTCACTCGGCGATCGCCTTCGTGCAGCATGGTGCGGTGCTCTTCGAACATGTTGGCGTGGCGCGGCTGACCATGCGAAATTTCTCTGAACGCTTTCTCGAGCTCTATCTTGATGCCGCCGGCGATTCGGTAACCGCCAGCGTCGGCGCCTATCAGCTCGAAGGCCTCGGCATGCAATTATTCGAGCGCGTTGATGGCGATTATTTCACGGTCTTGGGGCTGCCGCTCCTCGAGGTCCTGGAATTTCTGCGGCGCTTTGGGTGCCTGGCGCGATGAGCACCGACCGGCCGTTCGTCCTCTGCCTGACCGGCTCCCTCGCCATGGGAAAATCGACCGCCGCTAAGTTTTTTGCCGAATGCGGCGTGCCGGTTCACGATTCCGACGCCGTCGTTCATGCCCTTTACGAGGGCGAAGCGGCGGCTCGCATCGAGCAGGCGTTCCCTGGCTCGACATCCGACGGCAAGGTGGATCGCCGCAAGCTTGCGGCCATCGTCGTCAACGACCGCGCCGCGCTCGCTCGCCTCGAAGCGATCATCCATCCGCTCGTCACCGCCTCGCGGGAGAAGTTCCTGGCGCAGGCGCAAGCGCAGGGCGCTAGCGTCGTAGTTGTCGACATCCCTTTGCTGTTCGAAACCGAAGCGCAGTCGAAATGCGATGCCGTCGTGGTGGTTTCGGCGCCGGCCGCGCACCAGCGCCGACGCGCTTTGGACCGCCCCGGAATGACCGAGGAGAAATTTGCAGCGCTGCTTGCCAAGCAACTACCGGACGCCGAAAAGCGCCGCCGCGCCGATTTCGTCGTGGACAGCTCGCGGGGATTCGATCACACCCGAGCGCAGATTCGAGACATTTTGCGCAACGTCGCTACAATGCAACGGCGGTGATTCGCGGCGACCAACGAGTTCTCGATGCGCGAAATTGTCTTCGATACCGAAACCACAGGGCTAGACCCGCTTGCCGGCGATCGTCTCGTCGAAATCGGCTGCATCGAGCTTTTCAATCGGTTTCCGACCGGCAAAACGTTCCATGGTTATTTCAATCCGGAACGCGACATGCCGGAATCGGCCCTGAAAATCCACGGACTGACGGTCGATTTTTTAAGGAATCAGCCGCTGTTCGCGCACCGGGTTGGCGAACTCATCGATTTCCTCGGCGACGCTCAGCTTGTTGCGCATAATGCAATGTTCGATCTGGCCTTCCTCAATGCCGAATTGGAGCGCGCCGGGCACCCCGCGGTGAGCCGCGACCGCATGGTCGACACGCTGCTGATTGCGCGGCGCAAACATCCCGGAGCGGCGAACAGGCTGGACGATTTGTGCGCTCGCTATGCCGTCGATAATTCGCGCCGCGTGAAGCATGGCGCGCTGCTCGATGCCGAACTCCTGGCCGAGGTCTATGTCGAACTGATCGGCGCGCGTCAGGCGCAGCTTATTCTTTCGCAAGCGCCGGCTTTCGTGATGCCCGGCGAGATCATCGCGGTGCGGGAACGCCCGGCGCCGCTGCCGTCGCGGCTAACGGCCGATGCGCAGGCCGCTCATCGCCGATTCATCGCGAGCCTCGGCGAAAACGCGGTTTGGCGCGATTACGTCAGCTTGGATTAAGCGGGCGCATTGGCTTGCTGCGCGCTGGCCATGCGTTCCCGATAAAGCGAAGCGAAATCGACCGGCTCAAGCATCAGAGGAGGAAAACCGCCATTGCGGGTCGCCGTGGCGACGATTTCTCGTGCGAAGGGGAACAACAGGCGCGGGCACTCGATCATGACCATTGGCTGGAGGCTCTCGGGCGGGATGTTGAGGATCCGAAATACCCCGGCATAAAGCAGCTCGAAGCCGAACAGCACGAAGCCCTGGACTTCCGCCTTGCCGTCCAGCCTCAGCGTCACTTCGACGTCGTTTTCGGCGAGAGGGGCCGCTTCGACGCCGATATTGATCTTAATCGAGGGCTGCTGCGGGCTCGGTGTCAGAGCGCGCGGCGCGTTCGGGTTCTCGAACGAGAAATCCTTTACATATTGCATGAGCACGCCGATCTGCGGAACCGGCGTCTGCGGGGCACCCGGTTGTGGCGCGGGGCCACCATTCGTCGTCGACATTGTTCTCTCCGCTTGGGCCGGCTTGGCTAACATGCGGCGGAGCCGCGAACAATGCCGGGAACGGCGGCGGCTTAAGGTCCAAAGCACAAGACAGCGGCCCAGACAGCAGCCCAACACAGCGCGTCAATTTAGCGTAGGGACAGGGTGTGCCCGCCGGACTGCATTATTGGCGCAGCCGCGCCGATCGTTTAATGTTTGCGCGTCGCCGCGTTAAAATGACGGCGAGCCGCCACTGGATGGCCTTACCTGCATGCCTACATAAGCGGGGACCGGTGTTCTACCGCGGTTTGGTCATTCGAGCCGATCCCCGGAATACACTGCCCCGCTTACTGCGATGGCGAAAGAATGGCCGACGTGTTCGATATCTACACCATCATTTTCCTGGCCCTCGCAGTGTTTATTTTTCTGCGGTTGCGCAGCGTTTTGGGCCAGCGAACCGGCCGCGAGCGGCCGCCCTATGATCCATATTCAGCCCGCGATGCGGTGCGCAGCCCGGCCGCCGAGCAAAAGGTGGTAACCCTGCCGCAGCGCGGTTCCGACGCATCTCGCGCCGCTGACGCCGCCGCGTCTGCGGGCGAGCGCTGGAAGGATATCGCCGAGAGCGGATCGACCGTGGCCACCGGGCTTGATGCGATCGCCGCCACGGATTCGAGCTTTGACGCCAAACATTTCATTACCGGTGCACGCACCGCCTACGAGATGATTGTGACTGCTTTCGCCGGTGGCGACCGCCGCCAGCTGCGCAGCTTACTGTCGCGTGAAGTCTATGACGGCTTCGATGCGGCGATTACCGAGCGCGAGCGCCGCAGCGAATCAGCCGAGACTCGTTTTGTTTCAATCGATGGTGCGACCATAACGGCGGCCGAGCTGCGCAATCGCACGACTGCGCAAATCACCGTGCGCTTCGTGTCCAAACTGATTTCCGCCACACGCGATCGCAGTGGCACGGTCATCGACGGCAACGCCGAAAAAGTCACGGACGTGACGGACGTCTGGACCTTCGCCCGCGATGTGTCCTCGCGCGATCCCAACTGGAAAGTCGTCGCGACCGAAACCGGACAATGATGTTCGCAATGAGTGGGGGTGCGGCGCCAGGTCTGGTCCTTCGTCTTCTGGTCCTTCGTCTTCCGGTTCATCGCATTGCCGTCGCGCTCGTCGTCCTCCTTGCGCTGCAAGCACCGGCAGTCGCACAAGGGGGCGGCCCGCTGGTACTTCCCGACACGCAATATGAGCCGATCGAGTGGAGCGACCTCGAGGGCTGGACCAGCGACGATCATGCCGCCGCCTTTGCTGCTTTTCTCGGCAGCTGCCGGACGCTGCAGAACCGACGTCGCCAGTCGGCTCGGGATTTGACTCCGATTCCGGCTGCGCTGAAAGACATTTGCGAAGACGCGCGTCAAGCTATTCCGCTCGACGAGGACGGCGCCCGAAAATTTTTTGAAGACCATTTCCGGCCGATCCGAATCAGCAGGCTCGGCGATAGCGACGGCTTCCTCACCGGATATTACGAGCCGATCATTGCCGGTTCGCGTGTACCCACCGGGGAATTCACTGCGCCGCTTTACCGTCGGCCGCCCAACCTCGTACCGGCCGGCCGGCGCAAGCTTGGCGATGCATTTCCATCGAAGGGCGTGTTCGTCGGTCGACGCGTCGGCCGCCGCAAGATCGCGCCCTATTACGATCGCGGCCAGATCGAGGATGGCGCGCTCGACGGTTGGCATCTTGAAATCTGCTACCTGCACGACCAGGTCGACGTTTTGTTCGCGCAAATTCAAGGCTCTGCCCGAATCCGGCTCGAAGATGGAGCCATTCTTCGCGTCAATTACGATTCGCACAATGGCTGGCCTTATACGCCGGTCGGCCGCGTTCTCGTCGACCAAAAAATATTGAGCAGAGATCAGGTATCGATGCAGAGCATTCGCGATTGGATGGAAGCTAATCCGGATCAAGCGAAGGAGGCGCGCCGGCAAAACAAATCCTATGTGTTTTTCCGGATCACTGATCTTGCCACCGAGGACGAAGCGGTCGGCGGCCAGGGTGTACCGCTGATGCCAGGCCGCTCGATCGCGATCGACCGTGCGCTCCACGCCTATGGCACGCCTTTTTTCATTCAGGCTGAGCTGCCGATCGCCAACCAGAAAATCGGCACGAAATTCGACCGTCTCATGATCGCGCAGGATACCGGTTCGGCGATCGTCGGTCCGGCGCGCGCGGATATTTATTTCGGCGCCGGCGACGAGGCAGCGCGTATCGCCGGGCGCATCAAAAATCCGGGCACATTCGTCATGCTGGTGCCGCGCGAACTCGATCCGGTGGCGGCCGGGAGCGACGTACCGCTGCCACCAACGCGGCCCGGTCTGTTCAGTTTCAATTTTGACAACATGCCCGACCCGACGGTGCCCGACGGCACCGCGGATGAAGTGCCGTTACCTGAGGCCAAGCCGGCGATGGCGGCCGGCGCCAACGCTGCGCCGTCCGTGAATAGCAAGTCCAACGCGCGGCGCCGCCGATGAGCCGGCGCCGCTTGAGCGACGATGAACGGGCGCTGTGGAGAGGATTTGCCCGCGACGTGACGCCGTTGCGCCGCGGCGCCGCTCTAGCGCTTGGCGGTGCACCCGATCAGGCCCCACGCGAAGCGCCACCGACTCAGAGCGTCGCAAAAGAACGCTCACATGCGAAACAGCCGCCGGCACTGGCGCAGTTCGATCGCCGCTTACGGCAGCGCGTCGCGCGGGGCCACACGGCCATCGACGCCCGACTCGATCTGCACGGCATGACACAACAACAGGCGCATGCGGCGCTTTTGCATTTTCTCACGCAGGCGCAAGCACAGGATGCGAAACTCGTGCTGGTGGTGACTGGCAAGGGTATCGGCGGCGCCGCGGGCTCTGCGTCCGAACGCGGCGTGTTGCGGCGTCAAGTGCCATTATGGCTGTCGTTGCCGGAGTTCCACCGCTTTATCGTCAGTTTCCAAAAAGCGCACGTCAGCCACGGCGGCGAAGGCGCGCTTTACCTGCGCTTGCGGCGCCGCCCGCGTTAGCTGCGGTCGATGCCCTAACACACGCATCGTTAAGGTTAATATCGAGAAAGCCCGAAAAAACGCACGAATCCGTCAAACTCGTCGGCGAAACTCTGTCACGCAAGTCAGTAAAACATCAGTCAAACGCCATTCGGGACCAACCACCCATGTCCGAGAGGATAGTTACCACCGCCACGCCTGCGACGGTCGCGGCGCACAATTCAATGCACGCGGGCGCCTCTGATCTGCACATGCTGGCTCAGGTCGAGAAATGGATGGCGATGATTCGCGAAATCAACCGCGAGCAGCAGAGCCAGCCGGCTTTCCAGCGGTGAACTGAAGCCGATAGCCTCTCGGCGCCACTCACAAGATAAATCGGCTGAGATCGGCGTTCTTGGCGAGATCGCCGACGTGCTTATGCACGTAGGCCGCATCGATTTTCACCGTCTCGCCGGAACGGTCGGGTGCGCCGAACGAAACATCATCAAGCACGCGCTCCATCACCGTCTGCAAACGGCGCGCGCCGATATTCTCAACGCTTGAATTGACCGCCACCGCAACGTCGGCGACGGCATCGATCGCATCCTCGGAAAATTCCAGATTGACGCCCTCGGTCGCCATCAGCGCCACATATTGTTTGATAAGCGAGGCTTCCGGTTCGGTCAGAATGCGGCGGAAATCGTCGCGCGTCAGCGGCTTGAGTTCGACGCGGATCGGCAATCGCCCTTGCAGTTCCGGCAGCAGATCGGACGGTTTGGAAATGTGAAAGGCGCCCGAGGCGATAAACAGAATATGATCGGTCCTCACCGAGCCATGTTTGGTGGCAACGGTGGTGCCCTCGATCAAGGGCAAAAGATCGCGCTGCACTCCCTCACGCGACACGTCGGCGCCGATGCGGCCGTCGCGGGCGCAGATTTTGTCGATCTCGTCGAGGAAGACGATGCCGTTGTTTTCGACGGTCTTGATCGCCTCCTGAGTCAATTGCTCGATATCGAGTAATTTATCGGACTCCTCGTTGACCAGAATGTCGTAGGAATCCGTCACAGTGACGCGGCGGGTCTTGGTCCGGCTGCCGCCGAGCTTGCCGAAAATATCG
This sequence comes from Xanthobacteraceae bacterium, assembly GCA_049286035.1. Taxonomy (GTDB): domain Bacteria; phylum Pseudomonadota; class Alphaproteobacteria; order Rhizobiales; family Xanthobacteraceae; genus BOG-931. Next base: position 7,456 of record JBAQBC010000155.1, on the reverse strand, counting down.
CCAATCGAGATCGCGCCCATCTGCGCTCCCGGCATGCCGGGAATGTCGAACAGCGGCAAACCGCCGCCGGTCTGCACCTCAATCTCGATTTCTTTGTCATTAAGCTCGCCGGCGCGCAGCTTCTTGCGAAACGCTTCTTTGGTCGAAGCGCTCGCATTCGCCCCGACCAAAGCGTCGAGCACGCGATTTTCGGCGGCTTGCTGCGCGCGGGTTTCCACGTCTTTGCGCCGCTTTTCGCGCGTCAGCGTGATGGCGATCTCGACCAGGTCGCGCACGATCTGCTCGACGTCGCGCCCAACATAGCCGACTTCGGTGAACTTGGTCGCTTCGACTTTGAGGAACGGTGCGCCGGCGAGCTTGGCGAGGCGGCGGGAGATTTCGGTCTTGCCAACGCCGGTCGGCCCGATCATCAAAATGTTTTTCGGCAACACTTCTTCGCGCAGCCGCTCATCGAGCTGCAGGCGGCGCCAGCGATTGCGCAGCGCGATTGCGACGGCGCGCTTGGCGTCGCCCTGCCCGACGATGAAACGGTCGAGCTCGGAAACGATTTCGCGGGGAGAGAAGTCGGTCACGCCTTCAACGTCTCTACGGTCACATTGCGATTGGTGTAAACGCAGATCTCCGCGGCGATGTCGAGCGACCGGCGCACGATCGCTTCCGCATCAAGCGGCCCATCGAGCAGAGCCCGCGCCGCGGCGAGCGCGTAATTACCGCCGGAGCCGATGCCGACCACACCGGCCTCGGGCTCCAGCACGTCGCCGGTGCCGGTCAATACCAGTGATACGTCCTTGTCGGCCACGATCATCATGGCTTCGAGCCGCCTAAGATAACGGTCCGTGCGCCAATCCTTGGCGAGCTCGACAGCGGCACGCGTCAGTTGCCCGGGATACTGTTCGAGCTTGGATTCGAGCCGCTCGAACAGCGTGAACGCATCGGCGGTGGCGCCGGCAAAGCCGCCGATGACGGCGCCGCCGCCAAGCCGGCGCACTTTCTTGGCGTTCGCCTTGATGATGGTCTGGCCGATCGAGACCTGTCCGTCGCCGCCGATTGCGACCAGTCCGCCCTTGCGGACCGTCAGAATGGTCGTGCCGTGCCAAGGGCCGGAATGGCCCGCTTCTACCGAGGACATGCGCTGGATGAACGATTAACCGGGTTCGACGGCCAAGTTCAACTGACCGGTTCAACTGACCGGGCTGGAAAACGTCTGCTTAAGGCATGATTTAAGAGTTGGTCGCCGGCAATGCAAATGCGCGATGGCGCCAGTGGCGAGTTCGGAGCGGCCCTGATAAAAGGCCCGCGCAAAGGCAAGATTGGCCCGAGACAGCGATCGGGAGAGCGAAGTGCGCAAAGGCACGGTGGCGCGCAAGACCAAGGAAACCGACGTCGAGGTCGCGGTCGATCTCGACGGCACGGGCGCGTCTGCGATCGAAACTGGCATCGGCTTTCTCGACCACATGCTCGATCTGTTGGCCCGGCATTCGCGGATTGACATCCGCGTTAAAGCCAAGGGCGATCTGCATATCGATCACCACCACACAACCGAGGACGTCGGCATCGCGCTCGGCCAGGCGTTGAAACAGGCGCTTGGCGAGATGAGGGGCATTGCGCGCTACTCCGATGTGCACGTGCCGATGGACGAAGCACTCACCCGCGTCGCCCTCGATATTTCCGGCCGGCCGTTTCTGGTGTTCAACGTCGAATTCGTCCGGGCCAAGGTGGGCGCCTTCGACACCGAATTGGTCGAAGAATGGTTTCGCGCTTTCGCCATGAACGCGGGTGTGACGCTGCATGTCGCCACGTTATACGGCGGCAACGATCATCATATTGCCGAGTCCTGTTTTAAAGGTCTGGCCCGGGCGTTGCGCGCTGCCGTCGCCGTCGATCCGCGCGCGGCGGGCGAGGTGCCTTCAACCAAAGGCAGGCTCGGCAATTAAATTGCGATCCGTGAAACGAGAGTTTCCAAGGCGAGTTTCCTAGGATCGTGCAGCAGGCTAACGCTGAAAGATCGGTCAATGTCCATCTACACCGTTCATCAACCGCCGCTCGACGCCGGTGCGGCCGCGGCCGAACCCTATCGCTTTGTCTTCGTCCGTGACGGCTTCTCGTGGTGGGCTTTCCTGCTCACGCCGTTCTGGATGTTGCGGTACCGCTTATGGCTGGCGCTGGCGATTTATCTTCTGGTGTCGGCGGCGCTCGACGCCGGTTTGCGCGCGCTCGGCGCTTCGGTGTTTGCGCTGGTTTTGGCCGGCCTGTTGATTTCGCTGCTTGTCGGGCTTGAAGCGAGTACGCTGCGGCGCTCCAAGCTGGCGCGCCGCCATTGGCGCAATATCGGCGTGGTCACCGGCGAAGATCTCGAGGGCGCAGAACGGCGCTTCTTCGACGCCTGGATTCGTCAGGCCCCCGCGCGTCGTCCCGCATCGCCAACAAGCACTTCCACATCGCCTTCAGCCGCGGTGGCCGCGCCATCCCCCGCGCCATCCGGGGTGATCGGATTATTTCCCGAACCTGGAGCGCGCCGGTGAGCGTCGTTATCGTCGATTACGGCTCGGGCAATCTGCATTCCGCGGCCAAGGCCTTTGAACGCGCGGCCCATGAGGCTGGACTGGATCAACCGATCACAGTGACGCGCGATCCGCAGATCGTGGCGCGCGCCGATCGCGTTGTTTTGCCCGGAGTAGGAGCTTTCGCCGACTGCCGCCGTGGACTCGATGCAGTGTCCGGCATGGTGGAAGCGCTCGAACAGGCGGTGCGCGGCAAGGGCCGGCCGTTTTTCGGCATTTGCGTCGGCATGCAGCTCTTGGCCGAGCGCGGGCGCGAATATGAAGTGGTCGAGGGGCTGGGCTGGATCGGCGGCGAAGTTGACCGCATCACCCCGCGCGAGGCTACATTGAAGATCCCGCATATGGGCTGGAACACGCTCAATGTCGTGCGCCCGCACCCTTTGATCGACGGTCTGACACTCGGGCCGCAAGGCCGGCACGCTTATTTCGTGCACTCATTCGCACTCAATCCGTCACAACGCCAGGATCTGGTGGCGGACGCCGATTACGGCGGAGCTGTCACTGCGATCGTCGGGCGGGATAACATTGTCGGCACGCAATTTCACCCCGAGAAGAGCCAAAAGCTCGGCCTGGCGCTGATTGCGAATTTCTTGAAGTGGAAGCCGTGATCTTATTTCCGGCCATCGATCTGAAGAACGGCAAGGCGGTGCGTCTGCAGCAAGGCGACATGGCCCGCGCGACGGTGTTCAGCCGCGATCCGGCCGCGCAGGCGCGCGCCTTCGGCGAGCAGGGCTTCACCTATCTGCACCTGGTCGATCTTGACGGCGCATTCGCCGGCCAACCGGTCAACGCCGCTGCGGTGGAACGGATTCTCGCAGCGGTGAAAATCCCGGTGCAGCTCGGCGGCGGCATCCGCGATCGCGCCACCATCGACGCCTGGCTGGATAAGGGAATCGCCCGCGTGATCGTCGGCACGGCGGCCGTGCGCGATCCGGCGCTCGTCAAAGCTGCGGCCCGCGCCTATCCCGGCCGGGTCGCGGTCGGGCTTGACGCCCGCGATGGCAAGATCGCGGTCGAAGGCTGGTCGCAAACATCGACACTGTCCGCGCTCGACGTTGCCCGCCGTTTCGAAGACGCCGGCGTTGCAGCCATCGTCTATACCGACGTGAACCGCGACGGCATGCTGGAAGGGCTCAATCTCGACGCAACGATCGCGCTCGCCGAGCAGATTTCGCTGCCGGTGATTGCCTCGGGGGGGCTTGCTTCGCTCGCCGATGTGCGGGCGCTGCTCGAGCCGCGCGCACAAAAGCTCGAAGGCGCAATTGCCGGCCGCGCGCTTTACGACGGCCGGCTCGATCCGGCGGCGGCGCTCTCCCTCCTGCGCCAAGCGCGAGCGACGGCCTAATGTTCAAGGTCCGTGTTATTCCGTGCCTCGACGTCAAGGACGGCCGCGTCGTCAAAGGCGTCAATTTCGTCAATCTGCGCGATGCCGGCGATCCGGTCGCGGCGGCGATCGCCTATGACGAAGCGGGCGCGGATGAACTCACCTTCCTGGACATTACCGCGAGCCACGAGAACCGCGGCATCATGCTCGATGTGGTGCGGCGCACCGCCGAAGCCTGCTTTATGCCGCTCACCGTCGGTGGCGGGGTCCGCAGCATCGAGGACATCCGCGCTTTGCTAAGTTCCGGCGCCGATAAAGTGTCGATCAATACCGCCGCGGTTGCGCGCCGGAGCTTCGTCAAAGAAGCCGCGGAAAAATTCGGCGATCAGTGCATTGTGGTGGCAATCGATGCCAAGCAGGTGTCAAAGCCAAGCGAAACGGTGCGCTGGGAGATCTTTACCCATGGCGGCCGCCATCCAACCGGCATCGATGCGCTCGCCTATGCGCGCGAGGTTGTGGCGCTCGGCGCCGGCGAGATTTTGCTGACCTCCATGGACCGCGACGGCACGCGAAAGGGATTCGACGTCGCGCTGACCCGCGCCATTGCCGATGCGGTTTCGGTCCCGGTAATCGCCTCCGGCGGGGTCGGTAACCTTGACCATCTGGTGGAGGGCATCCGCGACGGTCACGCCGCCGCGGTGCTGGCGGCGTCGATCTTTCACTTTGGCGAGTATTCCGTACGGCAGGCCAAGGATTATATGGCGCAAGCGGGTCTTCCGGTGCGGCTCGATCCGTAATCTGCCTCTCCCGGCCTGCGGGTGGAGATGGTATGGAACCCGGACGGAAGGGCCTGCCACGGAAAGAGTTGCCCACGGAAAGACTTGCCCACGGAAAGACTTGCCGATGCCGAGTTTTACCATCCGCGATCTGGAACGGCGCGTGCAGGCGCGCGCCAGCGAAAGCGCCGAGGTTTCCTATACCCGCAAGCTGCTCGATCGCGGCGTCGATCATTGCGCAAAAAAGTTCGGCGAGGAGGCCGTCGAGGCGGCAATTGCCGCGTTGGGCGAAGACCGGCAGGGTTTGGTCCGCGAGGCCGCCGACGTGCTTTATCATCTGCTCGTGGTGCTGCACGCCCGCGGCATTTCGCTCGACGAGGTCGAGGCCGAACTCGGCGCCCGCAGCCATCAATCGGGACTTGAGGAAAAGGCAGCGCGCAAATTGGCGCACAAGCCAGCGCACAAGAGCGGCTAAGGCATCCGATGGAGCAGCGCACCGCACAGGACGTTTCGCCTTACCGCGTGTTCTCGCGCGCGGAATGGGCGATGCGCCGCGAAGACACGCCGATGACGCTCACGTCTGGCGAAGTGGCGCGGCTGCGTTCAATGCACGACCGGCTCGATATGTCGGAAGTGGAAGAAATTTATCTGCCGCTGTCGCGACTGCTTTCGTTCTATGTCGCGGCGATGCAAAGACTGTTTGGAGCCCAGCAGGCGTTTCTCGGCACCGAGGACGCGAAGATGCCTTATATCATCGGCGTCGGTGGCTCGGTCGCGGTCGGCAAGTCCACCACCGCCCGCGTCTTGCAAGCCTTGCTGGCGCGCTGGCCCAACGTGCCCAAGGTCGATCTCCTCACCACCGACGGATTTCTTTTCCCGAACGCCGTGCTCGAGCGCGAAAGGTTGATGGATAAAAAAGGATTCCCGGAAAGCTACGATCTTCCCGCCTTGCTGCGCTTTCTGTCGGACATTAAAGCCGGGCGGCGGCCGGTGCGCGCGCCGGTCTATTCGCATCTCATCTATGACGTCATTCCCAATCAGTGGATCGAGATCGATCGCCCAGACATCCTGATCGTTGAAGGACTGAACGTCCTGCAAGCGGGGCGCTTGCCCAAAGATGGCAAAGCGATTCCATTCGTGTCCGACTTTTTCGATTTCTCGGTCTACCTGGATGCCGACGAGGACGTGCTGCTGTCCTGGTACGTTACCCGGTTCCTCACGCTCCGCGGTACCGCGTTCGCCGATCCGAGATCGTATTTCCACCGTTACGCGCGGCTATCCGATCGCGAAGCGAGCGACACGGCAACCGACATCTGGAATCGCATCAATCTCGTCAACCTGCACGAAAACATCCTGCCGACCCGTCCGCGCGCCGATCTCATCCTGAAGAAAAGCGAAAGCCATCGGGTTGAGGAAGTGGCCTTGCGCAGGTTGTAGCGCGATGGCGCGATGACGATTCACGCATAGGTTTTCATTCAACGAATGCCGGGCCGGAGATAGATTCATGGACAAACCTGTCAATAACAAAACCGGACGCAGCAAGTCGGCTGCTATAAATCGGCGGCCGTCGCGCCCCGAGGCCGAAGAGGCGGTGCGCACGCTGATCCGCTGGGCCGGCGACGATCCAGAACGCGAGGGGCTTCTCGCTACGCCGGCACGCGTCGTGCGCGCCTACGAGGAGTGGTTCGCCGGCTATAAGGATAATCCGCGCGATTATCTTAAACGCACCTTCGAGGAGACCGGCGGCTACGACGAAGTCGTGGTGCTGCGCGACATCCGCTTCGAGTCGCATTGCGAGCATCACCTGGCGCCCATCATCGGCCGCGTGCATATCGGCTATTTGCCGCGCAACCGCGTCGTCGGCATTTCCAAGCTGGCGCGCCTGGTCGAGGTCTATGCCCGCCGCCTGCAAATCCAGGAGAAAATGACCGCCGAGATCGCCTCCTGTCTCGATGCCGTGCTCAAGCCGCACGGCGTCGCGGTGGTCACCGAAGCGACGCACCAATGCATGACGACGCGCGGCATCCATAAGCCCGGCGTTACCATGGTCACGAGCAGAATGCTTGGCGTGTTTCGCGATCACGCCGAGACGCGGCAGGAATTTTTGTCGGCGATCGGCATGCGCGGCTCGGTCCACGGCAATGGGTCGGGATGATGAGCCGCTAAGCGCCGAAAAGCGCACATAATCGCGATCGACGACGTTAAGCCGGTTGCACTGGCGCTCAAGGCGCGCGCCTGACCTCGTCGGCGAGCGCGCGATAGGACAAGGCCTCCGCCAGATGCACGCGGCCGACTTTGTCGGCGCCGTCGAGATCGGCGAGCGTGCGGGCAACGCGCAGCACGCGATGGTAGCCGCGCGCCGAGAGCCGCATCGCATCGGCGGCTTCGCGCAACAGCGTAAGCCCGCTGCCGTCCGGCCGCGACGCGCTGGACCATCTCGGGCAATCCCCCTTCGGCGCAGACTTCCGTGCAGACTTGGGGCACAGATCGCGCGTAATGCGCGATCTGCATCAGCCCAGCGCAACCATAACGGGTAGCCCCGAACGTGGCTGCTGCCGCCACCGCTTAGGGAGCAGGAGCGGTGACCGGGAAGGCGGCAACAAGTGCCTCAAACACGCGGCGAATTATTCGGTCTCGCGGGGGCTCTTCGCGTTACTGGATCGAGCAGGAGCCCGCCGTTTCTCTCGGCTTCTTCGGCGAGCATGATCCAGATTTGCGCCATGTCGAGAAGCGCGAGCTTGGCGTTGGGATCCGCTGAGCTCTGAGCGAACTTGAGGCAGTTGGCTGCGTATTTG
>JBAQBC010000154.1:0-2348 GCA_049286035.1 Xanthobacteraceae bacterium | reverse complement strand
ACATGGCATTCCTCCGACTGGCCTACTCTAGGGCCAGTCGAAAGCGCCCGCAATTCGTGCCGTGTCTACGAGCTGTCAGCGGCATTATCGATCGTCGGATGCTAATGTCTCCGATGACGCCTTGCGTCGCGTTCGGCTTGTTCGGCACAAACCATCCATGCTTCGGCAATCTCGATCAGCACGACGCGATCTGCTTCCGAGGCGGTGCGCGCCAGCCGACGGCATTCGGCGGCGTAGTCGCGAAATTTGTTAGCGTTTGTTTCATTGTGTTCCGTATCAATTTCCATTTTGAATTCCGCATCACAATTGATTCCTCTGTATTCCTCGAAAATCGGATTCGCCCAGGAAAAGTTCCCGTTCAAATTTTCGCGCTCAACGGAACCAATTTCTTTCATGTGAACCATACTCGCTCGAGCTTTTGCATGCACCTCACGTCAATTCTCAAAAAACCGATTCTTCGGACGCGGCAGTCCCAGGTGGTCGCGCAAAGTTGCGCCTTCATAATCGCGCCGAAACAATCTACGCCGTTGCAATTCCGGGACCACCCGCTCGACGAAATCGTCGAGCCCGCCCGGCAAATAGGGAAACATCACGGTAAAGCCGTCGGAAGCTTCCGTTTCCAGCCACTTCTCCATTTCGTCGGCAACGGTTTGCGCAGTGCCGACCATCGCCAGCCCGGAATAGCCGCCAAGCCGTTGCGCAAGCTGGCGAACGGTTAAGCTCTCACGCCGACCGAGCGCAATGGCGCGCTCGCGTCCGCTCTTGGACGCATTGCTTTCGGGAATGTCGTCGGGCAATGGCCGGTCGGGATCGAATTTTGAGGCATCGTGGCCGAGCGCGATCGACAGCGAGGCGATCGCATTGGCGTAATTGACCAGACTGTCAAGCTTCGCACGTTTCGCCCGCGCCTGTTCGACGCTATCGCCAACGACGACAAAACAACCGGGCAGGATTTTCATGTGCTCGCGCGCGCGGCCGAGCTTTTCCATGCGGCTCTTCACGTCGGCGTAAAATTGGCGCCCGGCGGCAATATCGCTCTGTGCGGTGAATACCGCTTCGGCAGTTTCCGCGGCGAGCTGCCGCCCCGCCTCCGACGCGCCGGCCTGCACGATCACCGGCCAGCCCTGGACCGGCCGCGCGATATTGAGTGGGCCGCGCACCGAAAAATATTTCCCCTTATAATTGAGAACGTGCATTTTTGCCGGATCGAAGAAAATACCGTCTTCGACATCGCGGACAAATGCATCGTCGGCCCAGCTGTCCCATAACCCAGTCACCACGTCATAGAATTCGCGCGCGCGGCGATAACGCTCGCCGTGCTCCATATGCTCCTCGAGCCCGAAATTAAGCGCGGCGTCCGGATTTGAGGTGGTGACGATGTTCCAGCCGGCGCGGCCGTTGCTCAAGTGATCGAGCGAGGCGAAGCGCCGCGCGATGTGATACGGGGCGTCGAAGGTGGTCGAGCCGGTAGCGACAAGACCGATGCGCTCGGTCGCCTGCGACAGCGCCGAGAGCAGCGTGAACGGCTCGAATGAAGTCGCGGTGTGACTTCTTTTGAGCGCGTCCATCGGCATATTCAGCACCGCCATGTGATCGGCCATGAAAAACGCATCGAATTTCGCGCGTTCCAGCTTTTGGATCGACTCCTTAATATGCGCGAAATTGAAATTCATATCCGGCCACGCCCCGGGATATCGCCAGGCGCCGGTGTGAATACTGGCCGGCCGCATGAAGGCGCCGAGATGAAGCTGGCGGCGGGAAGACATCACGCGTTCCTTTCAGAGACGGCGAGTTCAGGTAATTGCGCGAAGCGGGTACCGGCTAGAAACACAGATGGGTCCAGACCTCACCGCGTTTGGTTTTCATCACAAGCGGGCATTTTATCCGCTCAAGCGCGGCCTTCGCATCATCATTGCCGAGCGCGGCGGCTTTCTCGTAATAACTTTTGGCGGCGTTGCGGTCCTCCGGTCCGCCGCGTCCGCTTTCGGCAAAATTGCCCATCCAGTCGAGCGCGCCGTCGTGGCCTTGCGCGGCCGCCTTTTCGAACATTGCGCGCGCGGCAGCATCGTCTTTTGGACCGCCAACTCCGTTTGCCATCATCAAACCAAGCTGAAACTGCGCCTCGGCCGAGTTCGTCTCTGCGGCTTTCGCCAACATTGCCCTCGCCGCGGCGGGATCGGATGATCCGCCGTCGTTTGCCGAAAGCGCGGCCAGATTGGCTGCGCCGCGCGCATCGCCCGCCTGTGCGGCGCGGGCAAACAAAGTCCGCGCTTCTGTTTCATCCTTCGCGCCAGCCGAGCCGTTCGCCAGCAATGAGCCGAGTTCAACCATCGCGGCGCTACTGCCTT
>JBAQBC010000153.1:0-9924 GCA_049286035.1 Xanthobacteraceae bacterium | reverse complement strand
GAGCCGTCACCGCGCCCAAGCAATAGTGGGAAAACCTCGGGCGACTGGCTCCGGCCTCCCGGCGCGTCTTAATCGCGCCAAAGCATTGTATCGTGCCGGGCAGCACGGGGCAGAAGCTCGCCTGCATGTGCTAATTCAGATGCCCTGACAGCGGCAGGATGAAAGAAGTCGCGTGATGCTCACCTGAGTCCGTGATGCCACCACAACAAAGGTCGGTCGATCGAGTTATTGGGCGAGCCGAATTCAGAAAATTTATAGGGGCGGTAACAGCGATGTGCGCCTCGACTTTCGTTCGCTGCGTCCCGACGCCTCGACCACCGGTGAAAGCACTCTCGGTAATCGGCTGCGTCCGGCCTTGAGCGGCTGGAAACCGGCTTAGCGTGCTTCCCCTGTGCTTCCCCAGCAATCTTGGCACGCCAAGTGAGCGACAATCGCTCAGAAAAAATTATTACTTATCAATTGGTTACTTGGTGGAGCCAGGCGGAGTCGAACCGCCGACCTCTTGAATGCCATTCAAGCGCTCTCCCAACTGAGCTATGGCCCCTCCAGGGATCAGGTATCAGTAATCAGTAATCAGTAATCAGTAATCAGTAATCAGACCTTTTTCGCATTCTGATTACTGATCACTGAACCCTGATTCCTGATCACCCTTCCTCCTCGTTCTCGATGTCGCCGCCGATGATGTCGGTGACATCGGCATCCTCTTCTTCCTGTTCCTCGATAAAGGTGTCGTCGTCGATGGTCTCCTCGATCTCGACTTCTTCTTCCTCGGCTTCCGCCGGTTCCGTCCCCGCAGGCTTCTTGGCCGTTGCGCCTTGCGCCTCGGCATCGGCCTCCTCGAGCGACACGGTCTCGACCTCGGCCGGCTCGGGTGCGGCGACCTCCTCAGGAACCGGGCGCGGAGCAGGGGGCGCAGCAGCCGGCTCCGGCCGCGTCGGCCGGGTCGACACCACAACCTCATATACCGCCCCGCATTTCGGGCAGTGGATCGGATCTTTGTTCAAATCGTAGAATTTAGCGCCGCAACTGGCGCAGAGCCTTTTGGTACCCAGTTCGGGTTTCGCCACGGTCCGGTCCTTCGCGCAATTTGGGTGCTTCACTTGGCTAGTCGTGGGGCGGCTGTCAATAGTCGATCCGGTGCGATTGGCGTCGGAAAACAACCGGATGACGGCTCGCCACAGCCCGTGATAGAGGGCGCTCTGTGAAGTGCGCCATAAGCGTGCGTATAGGCTACGTTCTCGGCACCGCAATGCATTCCGACCCCGTTCCGCTCACAGCCCGCCGCGGCGGTCCCCTGACTGGGCGCGCCCAAGTGCCCGGCGACAAATCCATTTCTATTCGCGCACTTATTCTAGGGGCGCTGGTGGTCGGCGAGACCCGCATCACGGGCATGCTCGAGGGCGAAGACGCGCTTAGTACCGCCAAAGCGATGCAGGCGCTCGGCGCGCAAGTGGTGCGCACCGGTATGGGGCAATGGCGGATCCATGGCGTGGGCGTCGGCGGCTTTGCCGAACCCAAAGACCCCCTCGATTTCGGCAATTCCGGCACCGGCTGCCGGCTCACCCTCGGCGCCGTCGGCGGCTGCCCGATTACCGCGACATTCGATGGCGACGCGTCGTTGCGCAGCCGGCCGATGCGCCGGGTGCTCGAACCCTTGGAGCGGATCGGCGCCCGCACGCTCGCTTCGGCGGACGGCCGTTTGCCGCTGACGCTCGCCGGCGCCCGCGATCCGATCCCGATCGTGTTCAAGCCGCCGGTTCCTTCGGCGCAGCTGAAATCGGCGACGCTTCTGGCTGGCCTTTCAGCGCCCGGTGAGACCGTAGTGATCGAAGCCGAGCCGACCCGCGATCATACCGAGAAAATGCTTATACACTTCGGCGCCGATCTGCGCGTCGAGCCATTCGAGGGCAACGGGCGGTGCATCAGGCTTGCCGGTCAACCGGAGCTGGTGCCGCAGCCGATCACCGTGCCCGCCGATCCTTCATCGTCGGCGTTCCCGCTGGTTGCTGCACTGCTTGTTCCCGGCTCCGACATTATTCTCAAAAGCGTGATGATGAATCCGCTGCGCACCGGCCTTTTCACCACGCTTTCTGAGATGGGCGCCTCCATCGCAACGCTCGAGCGGCGGACGGAGGGCGGCGAAGAGGTTGCCGACCTGCGCGCGCGCGCCAGACCATTGCGCGCCGTCGAGGTGCCGGCCGCGCGGGCGCCGGCAATGATCGACGAATATCCGATCCTCGCGGTGGCGGCTTCGTTTGCCGAAGGCGTCACCGTGATGCGCGGACTGAAGGAGTTGCGAGTCAAGGAATCCGATCGGTTGGCGGCGACGGCGGCACTGCTACGCGTAAACGGCGTGAAGGCCGAGATTGAGGGCGACGACCTCTTCGTCGAGGGCTGCACCCGTCCCGCGGGCGGCGGCGTGGTCACGACCCATATGGACCATCGCATCGCCATGGCGGCGCTCGTTCTCGGGCTTGGGAGCGAACACCCGGTGCGCATCGATAACGGCGGTTTCATCGCCACGAGCTTTCCGGGCTTCGCTGAATTGATGCGTTCGCTGGGCGCGGATTTGTCGTGACCTGCTAAATCGCGCGGATAGTGTATATATTGTGATTCAGAGGAGATCCCTGATGGCGAAGATTCGAATTGCTTCAGTGGGAAAAACGAGTGGGAAAAAGCGAGGCAAGAGTGCTATTTCCAGGAGGTATGTTCACGGAGCGGGAAACAGGAAAATAGAGCTCTTTGAAATCGACTCGAACGACGATAATTTCGACGAGGACTTAACTCACGTGTTCAGTGTAAACGTTGAGAAAGCCCGTGCGGCGAATACAGCGATTTTCGGCTCGCCTGATGGTCCCAAGGACAGTTCCATCAAAAGCGTTGGAAGAAACGCTCGCAAATTGAAGTAGCCCGAGCTTATGGCAGCTCGGCAAGAGAACCGCCCCGCATTTTGGTTAATCGCTGGGCCAAATGGGTCGGGAAAAAGCAGTTTATATGGGTCCAACAGTGCCGCGATCTACGGCGACACGAACATCACAGATGCTGCTCGTTCGTTCTGGATCATCAACCCGGATTTGCTCACTTCCAGAATACGCTCCCTAGAAAGAAAGACTCTTCGTGCCGCAAATCTGGAAGCTGTTAGGCGCGTTGAAGCTTGGCTTGAGGCGTCGATCAATGCTCATCAATCAATTGGCGTTGAAACAGTGCTTTCGACCGCCAAGTACCGCCGGTTAGTGAGAGCTGCAAAACAACGAAGGTTCGAAATCCGGCTAATATACGTGATTTTGAACAGCCCCGAACTTAATATTAAACGTGTCCAGATGCGCGTTAGAAAGGGCGGTCACGGAGTTCCTCAAGAAAAAATTCGGGAACGCTGGAGCCGCTCACTAAAGCAATTGCCCTGGTTTCTCATTGAATGCGACTGGGCCCTCCTGTTTGACAATTCTAAAAAGCTTCGGGTGGTCGATCGCAAAAGGCGAGGCACCATCATTCTTGATCCGAGTGCGCCTGAAGCTCTCCGTTCCACGGTCGAGAGAATCCGGGCGCTGAAATCATGATCATTGCGATCGATGGTCCAGCCGCGTCCGGCAAAGGCACGATCGCGCGGCAAATCGCGTCGGTTTATGCCCTGCATCATCTCGACACCGGTCTTCTTTACCGAGCCGTCGCCAAAGCCATGCTCGACGCCGGCCATCCGCCCGATGACGCCGAGCGCGCGACCGAGATCGCGATCAGGCTCGATCCGAGCAAATACGAAGAAAATGCGCTGAAACTGCAGCCGATCACCGAAGCCGCTTCGGTGGTGGCGGCGATCCCGCAGGTCCGCCAGGCTCTGATCAATTACCAGCGCGAATTTGCGACACGGCCGCCCGGCGCCGTGCTCGACGGCCGCGACATCGGCACTGTCATCGCGCCGGGCGCCGACGTGAAACTCTTCGTAGTCGCGTCACCGGAAGTGCGCGCGGCCCGCCGGCTGCTCGAATTGCGCGCGCGCGGCGAGACCGCCGACGAGCGCGAGGTGCTGGCCGACCTGTTGCGCCGCGATGAACGGGATTCGCGACGCACCGCGGCCCCGCTGAAAGCGGCGCCGGACGCGCACTTGCTCGACACCACGCATTTGGGTATAGACGCCGCATTCCGGGCCGCCGTCGATATCATCGAGGCTGTTCGAGCGGGCCGAAGGCGCCGTTAACGGTGTCTTCGTCATCGGAGGTAAAGCCCGTTCACCGCTTCGACCGTGTTTCGTTGCGAAACCGCTGACGGCGCCAAAGGCTGCGTCCGGAATGCAACCCGTCCGACTGTATGGCATTGACCCCAACCATCGGGCTCGCCGGTGGTGACCATCCGTTCGGGCTCGTCTCAACTTTGGGGTCGGGAGTAATTTATGGCTCAAGTTTCGGCTCAGTCCGCCGCCGCGCAGTCGCGCGAAGATTTTGCTAAATTGGTCGATGAATCGTTCAGTGACGGCCATTTGCAGGAAGGTTCGGTCGTCAAGGGCACAGTCGTCGCCATCGAACGCGACGTCGCGGTCATCGATGTCGGGCTGAAGACCGAAGGCCGGGTCGCCTTGCGGGAATTCACCGGTCCGGGCCGCTCGGCCGAGATCAAGGTCGGCGACACCGTCGAAGTCTATCTCGAAAGGATCGAAAATGCGCTCGGCGAAGCCGTGTTGTCGCGCGACAAGGCGCGCCGCGAGGAAAGCTGGGGCAAGCTCGAGAAGGCCTTCCAGAGTAATGAGAAGGTCCAGGGCATCATCTTCAATCAGGTCAAGGGCGGTTTCACCGTCGATCTCGACGGCGCGGTCGCTTTCCTGCCGCGCTCGCAGGTCGACATCAGGCCGATCCGCGACGTGTCGCCGTTGATGAACAATCCGCAGCCGTTCCAAATTCTCAAAATGGACCGCCGGCGCGGCAATATCGTCGTATCGCGCCGCACCGTGCTCGAAGAGACCCGCGCCGAACAGCGCCAGGAGCTGGTGCAGAACCTCGAAGAGGGCCAGGTCATCGACGGCGTGGTCAAGAACATCACCGACTACGGCGCCTTCGTCGATCTCGGCGGCATCGATGGGCTATTGCACGTCACCGATATCGCCTGGCGGCGGGTCAATCATCCGTCCGAGGTGCTCAATATCGGCCAGCAGGTGAAGGTCAAGATCATCAAGATCAACCACGAGACGCACCGCATCTCGCTCGGCATGAAACAGCTGCTCGACGACCCCTGGCAGGGCATCGAGGCGAAATATCCGGTCGGCGCGCGTTTCAAGGGCCGCGTCACCAACATCACGGACTATGGCGCTTTCGTCGAACTCGAACCCGGTATCGAGGGCTTGATCCACGTTTCGGAGATGTCGTGGACCAAGAAGAACGTCCATCCCGGCAAGATCGTCTCGACGTCGCAGGAGGTCGAGGTGCAGGTGCTCGAAGTCGATCCGGTCAAGCGCCGCATCTCGCTCGGGCTCAAGCAGACGATGCGCAACCCCTGGGAAGTGTTCGTCGAAAAATATCCGGCCGGCTCGGTGGTCGAAGGCGAAGTCAAGAACAAGACCGAGTTCGGGCTGTTCCTCGGCCTCGACGGCGATGTCGACGGCATGGTTCACCTGTCCGATCTCGACTGGAAGCGTCCGGGCGAGCAGGTCATCGAGGAATATAAGAAGGGCGACAAAGTGAAGGCGCAGGTTCTCGACGTGGACGTCGAGAAGGAGCGCATTTCGCTCGGCATCAAGCAGCTTGCGGAAGGTGAGGCCGCGGTGGCCGATTCGGCGGCCGGCGATCTCAAGAAAGGCGCCGTCGTCACTTGCGAAGTGCTCGAAGTCAAGGAGGGCGGCATCGAGGTCAAGATCGTCGGCACCGACTATGCCGCCTTCATTAAACGCTCGGAACTCGCGCGCGACCGCTCCGAGCAGCGTCCCGATCGCTTCGCGGTCGGCGAGAAGGTCGATGCACGCGTCACCCAGTTCGACCGCCGCTCCCGCCGCGTGTCGGTCTCGATCAAGGCGCTGGAAGTCGCCGAAGAGAAGGAAGCGATCGCTCAATATGGATCATCGGATTCCGGGGCGACTTTGGGTGATATTCTCGGAACGGCGCTCAAGCGCAAAGGCGAAGAAAGCGAAACCGGCGATAAGGAAGATGCGGAATAGAACATGATCCGTTCGGGCCGCGTCAGACGGAGGCGCGGGCGGAAAAGGCGAAGAATAGATAAAAACCATGTCGGAAAGAGCCGGGTCGGATAAGAATCATGTCGCTTGACGCGGATTTCATCGTTGATCGTCGCCGGATGCGCCGCAAGCTCAGCTTCTGGCGGGTCGCGACGATCGTCCTGATCGTGGTCGGCATTGCCGGCGCGGCCGCTCTTGCCGGCAACCGCAATTATGGATTCGGCGTCCGCCCTTACATCGCGCGAGTGACCATTTCAGGCCTGATCCGAGGCGACCAAAATCGCACCGAGCAGCTTGATCGACTGGCGCGGTCCACCGTGGCCCGCGCCGTGATCGTTCACGTTGACAGCCCCGGCGGTACCACGGCCGGTTCGGAGCAACTGTTCAATGCGCTGGCGCGCTTGCGCGATAAGAAACCGCTGGTCGTGGTGGTCGACAGCTTGGCCGCCTCCGGCGGCTATATCACGGCGCTGGCCGGCGACCACATCGTCGCGCAGCAGACGTCGCTCGTGGGCTCGATCGGCGTGCTGTTCCAGTTTCCCAATGTCGGCGATCTTCTCGGCAAGCTCGGCGTGAAGATGGAGTCGGTAAAGTCGACCCCGCTCAAGGCTGCGCCGGACGGATTCGAGCCGACCAGCCCGGAGGCGCGCGCGGCGCTCGACTCGATCATCCAGGATTCCTACACCTGGTTCAAAAGCATCGTGCGCAATCGCCGCCACCTCGACGACTCGCAATTGCAAACCGCCGCCGATGGGCGGGTATTCACCGGACATCAGGCAATCGATTTAAAATTGATCGACGAGCTTGGCGATGAGCGCACCGCGTTGGCGTGGCTCGGCAAGGAAAAGAACGTCGACACCAACCTGCCGGTGCGCGACTATGCTCTGCACAGTCGCTTCAGCGACCTGACCTTCCTGCACGCTGCGGCGCTCACGTTCCTTAATGCGGTAGGGCTGAGCACGGTGGCCGAGCGCCTTGAATGGAGTACGGCCGGCGCGATGCAGGGTTTCAACCTTGACGGTCTATTGGCCCTTTGGCACCCTGCCGACTCGAACTGAGCGTTTTTGCGGCGGCGTGCCGGTTCGGCACGCGAGGCAGCGTTCGCGGGGCGAACCATGATCAAGTCGGAACTGGTCCAACGGATCTCCGGACAGAACCCTCATCTGTATCAGCGCGACGTCGAGAACATCGTTAACGCCATTCTCGGCGAGATTATTGCAGCGATGTCGCGCGGCGATCGCGTCGAATTGCGCGGCTTCGGCGCTTTTTCGGTCAAGCAGCGTCCGGCGCGCACTGGCCGCAATCCCCGCACTGGCGCGCATGTCGCCGTCGACAAGAAATGCGTGCCGTTCTTTAAGACCGGCAAGGAAATGCGCGAGCGCCTCAACCGGCCGGGCGAAGGTTGACCGGCGCGGCGCGATCGACAGCTAGCGTAATCCGCAAAATCATCGCGGCGGTCATCCTCGTGCCGCTCGCCGTCGTCATTATCGCTTTTGCCGTGGCGAACCGGCAGATCGTCACGGTGTCGCTCGACCCGTTCAGCGCCGAACATCCGGCCGCTTCGCTCACCCTGCCTCTTTTCGCGCTGGTGATCGTCCTTCTCGTTCTCGGTGTCTTGATCGGGGGGATCGCGGCCTGGCGGCGGCAGTCGAAGTGGCGGCGCACGGCCCGCCGGCTCGAGCGCGAGATCGCGGATTTGCACATCGAAATCGAGGCGCTGAAGGGGACCGCGGGCGTCTCCGCCACCAGCATTAACGCCCCCGCGGCGCCGCCCGAGCGGCTGCAATTGCGCCCGCCGCTGTAGGCCATTCACCCGGGCAGGCAACGCCTTGCAGCGGGCTTGCAAGACAAAGCCACCGTCGCGATGTAGAACGGGCAGCGTTTTTGCGGCCATGGACCGGTCTCGTTAGGCCCGCGCGGGAAAACAGCGAATACGAGCAAGATGTCGCTCATCGTCAAGATTTGCGGCCTGTCGACGCCGGAGACCCTCGATGCCGCGCTGGACGCCGGCGCCGATATGGTCGGATTCGTGCTCTTTCCACCGTCGCCCCGGCATCTGCAATTCGATGATGCGCGCGCCCTCGGCCAGCGCGTGCGCGGCCGTGCGCAAAAGGTGGCGCTGACCGTCGACGCCGAGGAAGAGTATATCGCGGCGGTGATCAAGGCACTCCAACCGGACGTGCTGCAATTGCACGGCTTCGAGTCTGCCGACCGCGTGGAAGCCCTGCGGCTGACATTCGGGCTGCCGGTGATGAAGGCGCTGCCGATTGCCGTCAAAGGCGATCTGGATCGAATCGCCCGTTACGCGACGGTGGCCGATCGGTTGCTGTTTGATGCGCGCGCGCCGCGTGACGCTACCCGCCCGGGCGGCCTCGGCAACACTTTCGATTGGCACCTTCTGGAAGACGTGCACGCCAACGTACCGTTCATGCTCTCCGGCGGGCTTGATGTTGACAATATCGGCGAGGCCCTGCGCATCACCCGTGCATCCGGCATCGATGTCTCTTCCGGCGTTGAGCGCGCTCCTGGGGTGAAAGACGTCGATAAGATCATTGCATTTGTGCGTGCGGCACGACGCGCGGCCGCCCAACAGGTTCATCCGGCGGCGTAGGAAATCGGTCCAATGGCAGTGCAGCAACTCAATTCCTTCCGCACCGGTCCAGACGAGCACGGCCATTTCGGCATCTATGGCGGGCGGTTTGTCGCCGAAACGCTGATGCCGCTCGTGCTCGAGCTGCAAAAGGCTTACGCCGCGGCCAAGTCCGATCCCGCATTCAAGCAGGAGATGGACGGTTACCTGACCCATTATGTGGGGCGTCCATCGCCGCTCTATTTTGCCGAGCGCCTCACGCGACATTGCGGCGGCGCCAAGATCTATCTCAAGCGCGAGGAGCTCAATCACACCGGCGCGCACAAGGTGAACAATGTGCTCGGCCAGATCCTGCTGGCCCGGCGCATGGGCAAGAGCCGCATCATCGCCGAGACCGGCGCCGGCATGCACGGCGTCGCCACCGCGACGCTGTGCGCGCGGTTCGGGCTCGAATGCATCGTCTATATGGGCGCAGTCGACGTCGAGCGGCAAAAGGCGAATGTGTTCCGTATGAACATGCTCGGCGCCAAAGTGGTGCCGGTGCAATCTGGCGCCAAGACGCTCAAGGACGCCATGAACGAGGCGCTGCGCGACTGGGTCTCCAATGTCGGCTCGACGTTCTACTGCATCGGCACCATCGCGGGGCCGCATCCCTATCCGATGATGGTGCGCGACTTCCAATCGATCATCGGCCGCGAGACGCGCGAGCAGATGCAACAGGCCGAAGACCGGCTGCCGGATTCGCTGATCGCCTGCATCGGCGGCGGCTCGAACGCCATGGGCCTGTTCCATCCGTTCCTCGACGAGGCGGGAATCGAAATTTTCGGCGTCGAGGCGGCCGGCCACGGTCTCGACACCGCCATGCACGCCGCCTCCATCGCCGGCGGCCGGCCTGGCGTGCTGCACGGCAATCGCACCTATCTGCTCATGAACGACGACGGCCAGATCAACGAGGCGCATTCGATCTCGGCCGGCCTCGATTACCCGGGCATCGGGCCTGAGCACGCGTGGCTCAGCGACGTCGGCCGCATCACCTTCCTGTCGGCGACCGACGACGAGGCACTCGATGCGTTCCAGCTGCTCTCGAAACTCGAAGGCATCATCCCGGCGCTCGAGCCGGCGCACGCCATCGCCAAGGTGCTCGACCTCGCGCCGGGCAAGCCGAAGGACCACCTCATGG
>JBAQBC010000152.1:0-1771 GCA_049286035.1 Xanthobacteraceae bacterium | reverse complement strand
CCCCGACTCGGCCGCAGCAGCCGCCGATTGTGCCGATTTGCGATAACGTGGTCGGCTGGTTAGGCACGACGGGAATCCTAGCAGCACTGCGCCGGCGCGCGATCGAGGGAGGCAGCTATCGCGTTGTGGT
This sequence comes from Xanthobacteraceae bacterium, assembly GCA_049286035.1. Lineage (GTDB taxonomy): Bacteria > Pseudomonadota > Alphaproteobacteria > Rhizobiales > Xanthobacteraceae > BOG-931. The sequence continues at coordinate 1,641 of JBAQBC010000152.1, read as the reverse complement.
TTCGCTGACAAGGACTGTGCTTTGGTTGCTCTCGCTGGGCATCTTCGACAAGGCGTACGCGAAAGCGATCGCGGGCTCGACCGACGAGCACATGTACATTGCTCCGGATCTGTTTACCGCGGAAACGCCGCTTGGAACCTATCAGGGAATGACGGACCAGATCGTAATGTCGCGGACTCCCGGCTCCTTCAGAACGGTACTTGTGCCGCGAGGCTCGAGCAAACCCGAATGGCTGGCGCACTGAGAACACTGTTCCCGAAAGTAAGTTGCTGAAACCATGAAGGACAGACAGCACGAACAAAGGTGATCCCATGAGCGCGATGCTAGCCGACACTCGGCCTGATCAGGCGCCGGCGGTCGTGGAAGCGCTCCGTCCGGAGCGGAAGCGTGTTGTCATCATCGGCGGCGGCTTTGCCGGGCTTGCGGCGGCGCACGCCCTGCGGCACGCGGAAGCCGAGGTCGTCCTGATCGATCGCCGCAACCACCACATTTTTCAGCCGCTGCTCTACCAGGTGGCGACGGCGGTCCTCTCTCCCGCCGAGATCGCTGCGCCAATCCGTCAGCTCGAGGTGAGGCAACGAAACCTCAGCGTACTCCTGGCAGAGGTCACCGGCGTAAGCCTCGCTGACCGCACGGTCGATGCGTCCTGTCCGGGGGCCGGCGTTCGCAAGATTGCATTCGATTTTCTGGTGGTCGCAACTGGCATGCGCCCGAGCTATTTCGGACACGACGAGTTTGCTCGATATGCACCGGCGCTCAAGAACCTCAGCGACGCTGAGACGATTCGAGCCAAAATCCTGAGCACCTTCGAACTGGCCGCAACGACCGAGGACGAGGGCGAACGTGCGCGACAGATGACGTTCATACTGGTCGGCGCAGGTCCCACCGGCGTGGAACTCGCGGGGTCCTTGGCGCACATGGTGAAGGTCACGCTGCGGGGCAACTTCCGCCGTATCGATCCCGCAAAGGCCAGCATCATTCTGCTCGACGGCGCCAAGAGGGTTCTGCCGACTTTTGCCGAGCCGGTGTCGCGTAAGGTGGCCAGACGCCTAGAGAAGCTTGGCGTGAAGGTCATAACGGATGTCAAGGTCGAGACAGTCGACGACGAGGGTGTGATCGCCGGCGGAAGCAGGATACCGGGCGCAACGGTGCTGTGGACCGCGGGGGTCGCGGCATCGCCGATTCCAAAGATGCTTGGTACCAAAACCGATCGCGCGGGGCGGGCGCTCGTTGACCCGTTCCTGAAAGTCCTGGACGCACCCGGAGTGTTCGTCGTCGGCGACGCGGCGTCGGTCATGCAGAACGAACATCCGGTGCCCGGCGTGGCGCAGGCGGCGATTCAGGAAGGGCGGTACGTCGGGCGGCTGATCGCGAAAGAGCTGAAGGGGCGGGAGGTCAAACGTCCGTTCCGCTATTTCGACAAGGGCAACATGGCCGTCGTCGGCAAGAATTATGCAGTCCTAGAGAGAGGTTCGTTGCGCACGGGCGGCTTCTTGACCTGGCTGGTGTGGGTATTCGTTCACGTGCTGTCGCTTCCGCAGCTGCAGAATAGGCTGCGCGTACAGCACCAGTGGTTGTGGTCGTATTTCACCGGCCAGCGCAGCTCGCGCCTCATCCCCGAACCGCCCCGGACGCCGGGCA
>JBAQBC010000151.1:0-3746 GCA_049286035.1 Xanthobacteraceae bacterium | reverse complement strand
GTGAACACGACCTTGCCCAGCGCGACCATGCCTTCTTTGCGGATGGCGTCGCGGATGACAGCAAAGGCCTGTTGCCCGACGTCGCCGTCCGGCACGATGTAATAGGGATCGCGGAGATAGAGCTCGTCAATGTCCTTCTTTGGAACGAACTCGTCGATTTCGAGGGTGTGCTTGCTGTGGATGGCGACGGCTTCGAGCTCTTCTGGGTCGAGCTCGATGTACTCGCCCTTCCCTACCTCATAGCCCTTGACGATGTTCTCCTGTGGCACCTCGTCGCCGGTCTCGGCATCGATCTTGCGATACCTGACGCGATTACCGGTCTCTTTGTTGAGCTGGTGGAAGCTGATCTTTTCCCGTTCGGACGTGGCCGGGAACAGTGAGATCGGACACGAAACGAGAGACAGCTTCAGATAACCTTTCCAATACGCACGCGCGGCCACAGCACTACTCCTACGGTACAGGTTGCTAGGAATACGGCGACTCTGGCGAATGAATCCTGAGAGTCAATTAACTTCCAACCGAAAGCACTCATCTGTTCCGTGTTTGTCTTTTTTACTCGTGGAGCAGCCGTTCTCGCATTTTATCGGCGATGCTTGTTCGCGATAGCCGCACGAACTCGGCAAACGGCACATTCGGCTGCACGATCGGCAGGACGACACGGGAATGTGGATGCTCAAGGCGGCATGTGGTTCCGCCAGCCGATCTTGATCTGAATCAAATCGCCATGTCTTGTGATTTGCTTTCATGCGCAGTTGGGTGAGTCAGGCGTAAGCATTGTGGAGGTGCAGTGATGACCACCCTGAAAACAGTGACGATTGCTGCCGTGCTGCTCGTTGGCGGCGCATCGCTGGCAACGGCTCAGAACGGTCCACCAACGGGCGGCCAACTGCCGGTGGCCGGTGGCGCCGGTGGTGGGTGGTATCCGGGCTATGGGTACGGCTACGGTTACGCAGGAGCCCCACTCTATGACTACGCCGCACCAGCTTACGGCTACGCAGCTCCAGCATACGGCTACGCCGTTCCGGCTTATTCGGCGCCGGCCGCGGCAGCAACGACAGTTGTTATCATAACGCCAGCCCCGGCCTACACAGCGCGACCGGTGGTGTCCGGGTATTACGCAGCGCCCTCAACAAGCGTGGTTTCTCAGCCGCTATATGCCTATGCGCCAGGATATGGGTATGGATACGACTACACACCCGGGTATTGGAATCGAGGCTATTGGGGCCGCTGGGGGTATGGGTGGCGCTAAAGAGCTCATTCGCCGAGCACTCGGCGCCGATGCTCCTCGCGCATTTCGTCAGCGATGCTCGTTCGCGACAACCGGACGAGCTCGGCGAACGGTGCGTTCGGCCGACATGAACGGCAGGACAGCGCGGGAATGAGGCTGGTCACGGCCGCGTCGCGGTGCCGGTCGAGCGTGCGCAGGTCGATCGCGTTCGTGGTGCGACAGGCCGGGCAGCGCACCCATAGAAACACTTAGTCTGTGTTGTGTAGGAGCGTTTGCTTTGCCCCGCCCGAATTGGTCGCGTCCGTTACCGCGGCCGCTTGTGATTTCCAGCCTCATGACGCTGAAAACGCTCGCCGACGTGCGCGATTGGCGGGTCTAGTTCTATTTCAGATCGTCGTCCGACGCTTTCAGGCGTGGTGTCGGTGTCTCGTACACTAATGTGGTTTCGCTGTTCTTGACATGCTGTTCGGCCAGCTTAAGCCACGTATTCGCCATCTCGATTAGGGTGCGCTTGCTTTGGTGGTCATTGAACGTCTGAGCGAGTGTGAGGCATTTCTCGGCATTCAGCCGATACCGCTCTAACCGTTCATCCCTTGTCATGCGTCAGATACCCGACCCTGCCACAAGGTGAAATAGCCACAACGGACAGGCGCTCGTATGCCTATTTCAAGGAGGAGCCGGGGCGGGAGATCGGCGGCAAAGCTGCTCACCAAAGACGAGGCGCGAAGGATCGCGGCCGGCGTGGCGAAGCTGCCGGAGCTCTTGCGGAAGGATTTGCGCCTGGCAAGCGGCGCTGGCCGCGCGTATTCTCTCTTTTTGTTGATTAGGTGAGGCCCAAAGCGCGCAGTTTCAGGGCTTGAATTTCACCGCGCAATGCCAAAATCGACACGATGCGCCTAACTACTCTTGCAGTAGCAATTCCCCTGGTCCTCGCCACAGCGAGCGCCGCGACCGCTGCGGCGACCGTCGGAACTCATGGCGGCAGGGGAGGCAATCAATTTGTACATGGCGCGTTCGGTCCCGGTCCCGTTCATAGAAGGCATCATCAGATATTCGTCCTACCCTATGGATATTACGACTACGACTATCCGACCGATGCATTCGGTGAACCCCCGACTGACCCGCCGCCCGTAGTGAGTTCCGTGCCACCGGCGCCGCCGCCGACTCCGTGCCAACGCAGCGTGGAGAAATTTACCGTTCCTTCAAAAGACGGGGGCAGTAAGGAAATCACGATCATAAACTGTCCGTGAATAAGATACGGAACCGGCTTAATAGCCTCGTCGCTTAATCGCCCGCCGGCTTCGCATCCGAGCAATTTCCGTGGATCACCTTTGCCGGCGCCGAAGTTGCGGCCAGCGACATGGCGTTAGCGCATCACAGCCTTCGTCAGCCGCTCGTGAGCTATTCACCCGCTTTGATACTGGCAACCGCTGCAACAGATCCTCCGCGGCGGGCTTGAGCAATTCCAGGCCCGCGATGCCGCTCAGCCATGGCTCAAAGTCTTTCTCGGCAAGGAGAACCGGCATTCGATCGTGCACCTCAGCGACAAAATCGTTTGGCTCGGTGATAATCATGGTGCAAGACTTCAGTGTTTGGCCGTTTGCCTTGTCGCGCCATTCATCCCAGCCCGGCGACCGTGAGCGCCGGCGAGCCGTCGCGTGATGGCAGAACGTTGCTTCACGCTGCCGCAGGGCGATTGGCAAACTCGCAATTTTGACATTCCCCATGCTGACGGCAACAGTCGTCCGGGCATTCACAAACCCGCGCCTCGGCAAAATTAAATTCGTGAACGTGGTGGCAGATTGCGCACAGCAAAGTCGCTTTCCATTTCGGCGCACCACAAAACGCTAAAAACCGGCCAGCAACCGCAGTAGGATTGCTTTCAATCTAAAGTAAGTAGCCCCCGAGCAATTCGGGGCTATTTTTTCTCGACTCTACCCCCTCGGCTTTCTAAGTCTCGCGCATGTCGTTGCGTGAGCGTGGGCGCTGACAGGAACGGCGACGTGAGAGTCATCGCCCGAAATATAGGTAAGCGAGACCGCCAACGATGATGACGACGATGACGATGGCGATTAATGAGGACCGGCCGCTATACTTTCGCTGATCTTGCCGGGCGAAGCGCTCCTCATTCGAGTTATTTTCGTTCGGCTCGCGTGGGGTCATGTTTAGTTCGACTGCTTGCGATGCGCAGCGCGTTGCTCTTTTAGCCATCTATCGATCATGGAATGGGCTTCAGCTTCTGCATCTTCGCGCGTGCCGTAAACTCGTTTCACGGCCGACTCAATGCCACCAGGATGTATAGTGACAGACCACGCGCTCGGCTCGATCCCAATACGAATCGTGTAGCGCACACCGCGGTGTTCCATCGAGCGATCCCGACCCACACCTAGATAATTTTATATAATGGATGTGTTTCGGGTTTAAAGCTGGGGCCAACTAGTCCGCGACCGCGGCGGCCAAAGAGGAACCAGGGCGGCAATTCGTAGGGCGGGCTGATAAAGCTCTCTAAGATATGTGG
>JBAQBC010000150.1:0-28152 GCA_049286035.1 Xanthobacteraceae bacterium | reverse complement strand
GCTGATAGGCGACTACAGCAATTTCATCGACGGTAGCCGGTCGATCATCCAGTCCGCGACGCTGACCTTTGAAAGCGTCGAGAGAAAAGAGGATTACGCCCTGACGGCCGCCAAGTTCGAGCTGGCGAGGCGCGCTGATCTGGATGGCAGGCCGCGGTCGGACTTATGCATGCCTCCGCGTGAAACGCCCGCCGCATTCTGGGAGGGCAACGGCGATTTCGTCCCCGACTCGTTGAAAAAGGCGAACCAGGATTTCCTGGACGCTCTCAAGACCCTCGAGGATCCGGCCAATGTAACGAGCGATAATCTGGCGAAGCTCGATAAGAGCTACGGGGAACTCATCAGCGGGTTGAGCGGCCGCGCCAAAGATGTGCTGCGCCCGCTGCTTGCGGAGGCCGTGCGCGGGGTGGTCGGAAAGTCGTGGACGCCGGGTGAGCTGGGAATCGAGCGTGGCCAGTACGCCGGCCCGATCCTGTCGCTCACCCGCATGCCGAAACTTCAGGACATGACACCCGACGAGCGAAAGGATTTCAACTCACGAAGTGAGGAGTTGAATCGCCAGAGAGAGGCGCAGAAGCGGGAGGTCAGCAGAGAACTGGAAAAGTAGGCCGAAAAGATACCATCGTTCCACCGACCTCGCCGGCATGAGCATCGGCGCTCTGCAACGATGTCTCGGACACTTGCCATCAGCCGCGCGGCCCCTGCATTTCTGCGTACCGCTGCTGTCCTATCGTTCGCCGGAATACGCAGCAGCACGTCGAAAACGACCAAAGCCCGCGGTCGTGCCGCCGCAGCGTCAGCGATAGCTCGGGCCGGCGCAGGCGGGTACAGCGCAACAGCGATCTCAAGCTCACGTTTTAGGGGTGCGTCGAGTTTCGTCGTCACAAGTCAACGATTGGACCGAGGCGTAGGCCGTCAAGATTCGTACGAATGCGATCGGCAAACGACCACAAGGCGCCCGCGGCGCTTAAAACATCTTCCAGCTCGATATCGGGCCGCGGGAATTCGACCTCGACGGATCCGGCGCGGCGCCTAACCAGCAATCAGCTTTCTTACGCCCACGCGGGGTTTTTGTTATTTAACTTCCGGAGCAGCGCGGACGGCTTTATTCGACCATGATTTAGAAAAAGAAGGAGCGATCACATTGTCGGTCCTCTCTATCGGATTGCTCTCAATTGCCTCACAATGTATTCTTTCACGTCGTCTCCCGGCGAGAAAATTTGGGTGCCGAGGGCGCCGCTAGTGTCTCTGGCACTGTACATTATTCTTCTGTAGTGCTCTCGAGCGACGATGCTCTTTATAGTATTAATTGCCTCATCGATATTATCTTTCGCATCCGGCGTCAGGCTTTTGTAGTTAGGACCTGTTGGGATACCCGCTGCACGGGGCGGGATCAAACACTGGTATGGCCGAATAACTGCATTTCCACCGCCGGCCGAACACCCCTTCGCGGCATTTGGGTTGTCCTGGTGTGCTTTGAACTGCTGTTCGTTATCATTGAAGATAAAAAGAACATCTCGGTATTGCAATTGCTGAATCATCCACGAAAAGTCGCCATCTTTTCCCGGCTCTATGAAGACTTCGCCTATGACGACGACACCGTCACTGTGTGAGTTGCCTTCGCACAAAATGAAGATTGACGCGGCCATCACCATCGCGAAGACGCAACGCAAACCACGCATTAGGATCTCCCGACGCCAGCCTCCCCACGATACGCAGGTCCATGATGCCCTCCGTTGCAGGCGGGCGTGAGAACTGTCGTTTCACACGGCATCCGTCTGCGCGAGAATTCTCAGTTTGATTGTATCGGTTGTAAGCTAAGGAATCGAGTTGGGGACCCTAGTCCAACAATGTCCGCTTTAGGTCATTCACGTCATCCCCGCCATCCCGGCGTGTCCGGTTCACCCCAAGAGCGGACATTTGGCCCAATGCCCGCGTTTATGAGTACACGCCCTAGCCGACAACGATCCGGACATTCTGCGCGCGCCGACGAGGTGATCGAATAACGATGTTGGCACGCTTATCGTAGGCTACGTCGTCGGCCACTCACGCGCGCGCGAGGCAGGCCGTTAGCTGCGGCGTCCCGATGCAGCCCACCAATTCGATACGCCGAAGGATTGCTGGCGGCCGATTGTGCCAGCGCGGCGAAAAGAAAGGAGGCGGCCGCGCCGACGCTTTTGATGCGTCCAGCATCATCCCGTCGATTCTATACCCGGGCTCGCGCCCTTTCGCGCGGATGAAGCTTCGCATCAATAATTTGCGACGCCATTTCTTCAGGCGTCAGTGATCGGCACGCCGCCGTTTGCTCCAGCGCCCGATAAACCGGCTCATACATTTCGACGAGCACCACATATTTTGGACGAGCCTTCGTCGTGGGGGGCGTCGAGGTGTTGGTCCCCACGAAGAGCGGGATGCTGAGCTTGCGACACCAGAGCCGAACAGTATCCGAATTGCGCTTCAGCTCGCGCCCAATGGCTGCTGCGGTCATCCCAGTCGCCGCCAACTCGCGCATCCGCTCGATTTCAGTGGGCGTCATTATGCCAGCCATTTCACCGTCCCTCAGAATATTGCCCCCAGTTCACATATCGCGACTGGGGGCCGCTGCCGCTCGCGCCGCTGGCAGGAGGTCCACCAGCATTTGCTCCAGCAGCCCGGGCCGCCTCGGCAGAGATTGCCCGGAACGAATTTCACCAACCTCGAGTCTGCCGTGCCTCGACATGGAGCCGGCTGACCGCCTGGTCGTACGTGAGCTTTTCCGGCCCGTGCATTAATTCCGCCAGCCGCTGGTCGATATCCTGAATGTCGTCGCTTTCGTTAACGCGTGCGTCACCGCGGTTGAGTTCCTCTTCGTCCGCCGGCTTGCGCGTCACATCCGGATTCTCAAACGCGGACTGCGACGCGCTCGACGGTGTCCAAGCGGGCGTTGGATTTCCGTACCCCTTGCCGACCGGCCGGCCGAGCTTTTCCTCGATCTCCTTGATCGCATCAGCCCGCGAGCAGTTTTTTTCCTTCATCAGAAGCGCCGCGGCCCGGTCGTAAACCGCCTGGGTCGGACGCCCATGGGTCTGGTTTTCATATTCACTTTGGCTCGAGCCCTCATTGCCGCGTGCCTTCTGATAGTACCCTTCACCCGCCAGAAGCTCGGCATTGGCGCGCGCGCTGCGCTTCTGCATGTCCTCACGATCTCTCGCCAGACCTTCGTTCAGCATCCGCGCGCCAAACGCGGTCTGGATGAAATTTCCGATCGCTTCGCCTTCGCTCTTGGCCAGCGGATAGGCGACCGAGGCCGCATGCTTGAAGATCGCGTCATAGGCGCCAGGACCGATTTGGCCGGACTTGCGCAATCTGATCGCGTCCGCCATCCCCTTATGGAACTCGCCTGACGAGAAATGCTTCATGATGGTTTCGGTTTGCATTTGAATTTCCTTTCCGTATTACGCGGCTTCCTGCCGTTCACGAAGCCGGCGGCGCAGTTGACTCTCAATCGCCATCGCCCATTGATCGAAGAGACTCCCAAACGTCCTGCGAGAAGAGGGCGCGAGATGCTCGAATCTCCGACGCCACGGCCCGTCCATCAGCGCCGTGCCGAGCGCCTGAAAACCGAGAGCATCCATCTGTTCGTGGTTCGGCGAAGAAACGCCGGCGGCGTGTAATTGCGACAGCAAACTCGGCAAAATCTTGCCCACCTCGGCGACGGTCCGCAGCGCCTGATCCATTTCGACGCCGGCTTCTCGGAATGCGCCGAGCAATTCAAAAATGTGTTCCGCGTTAGCTCGAGCAGCGACGTCGTCCGCATAGGCCTGAGCGAGCATCAGCCGTCGCTTCGCCTCATCGATCGCGTCCGCAATGGCGCGGGCCTCTGTTTCGTGACGAATCGTCTGATCGACGACGTCGGCAAGCTGCTTGCGCTGCTTGGCATCGTGCAAGGCATGGGCGCCAAAACTCGCTTGCTTTCGCGAGGCCTCGAGCTCCACCGCGCGCGCACGATGACGCACAAGCTTCGCCTCGAGATCCGCCAGGACCGCCGAAGCGGCGGCGACAGTTGGCACCTCGAGTTGTTTCGTCATGTGTGCTGCTCCTTCACCAGATCACGGGCGCGCCGCGGGATCGACCGAGCTTGCCATCAGGCGCGACCGAATACCCCTGCAACCGGTTCCAGGCGCGCATGGTCTCGGACACCGCGGCGTTCGATTCCGCTCGCTTGATCGGCACGACGTTGGATGCCGCTGGTGCAGATGGCGCAGGCGATGTCTCTGTCGGCGGCGGCGATGATGGCGGTGATGGTGGCGTAGGCGGCGGCGTAGATGGCGGATCGGGTGACGGCAGCTGCGGCAATGAATCAACGATCTCGATCGTGACCCCGACCGGCTCCGGTGGCAGCGACGCGCGGATTGCTGCCATGGCGTCGTCGATCCGTAGCAGATCGGCAATGCTGACATCGCCGCCATTAGCAAGCCGCGTTGTGATGTTGTCGTGCGCGACCATCAACAACCCGTATCGTCGCGTCTGCCAGCTGCCGAGGGGTAACCGCAGCTCTTTCGACGCTGCCTTTCTGGCGCGCCTTAATCGTTCGGCACCGGCGCTGCGCTTCTTACTCAAGACCGAACTCCTCTAATGATCGCATCGGCTCGGTCTTGCGCGGTATTCGATCTAGAACCTTCATAGCGGCACGAGTAGACCGCGCGCGCTTCACGGCAATACGGGTAACGGCAGCGTCGTCTAGGTGTTGTGCGGCAATCGCTAGTAACTGCCAATTCGCTGGACTGGATGCGTCATAGTCAGCGCAGAGCTGCTGCAACCTTTCAGCCACACGCCGACGCCTCGCGGCGTATTCACTGTGGCCGTTTACGAAGCGGCCAAGCCTATCGTGACCCGCTACACTACTATCCGCCGCTCCATCCATTTTTAGACCGTTTTGTTACCCTAAGACGTTACCCTGAACTATGACTACCACAAAAGTGCTGCGAGCACAAAGAGCTGTGCGGGCATGGCATCTGATACCTACTCAGGCGCCGCTGCCGCTCCGGGAGCGGGATCATCATATTTTTTCTAACTGAAGGTGATTAGGCGCCGCGCGGGCTGTGGCTCACATCTAGTGGCGCGGGTGCTTATTGCTGTGGCTCTTAACGTCACGCTTCACCTTTGCGAGCACGAGCGCGATTATGTCGGCCCGCATATCTTCAGGCAGTTCGGCGAGCATTGCGTCAATCTCCATGGCAAACGGGTAATTGGTCTTTGGCCCCTCCGCGATTAACTTCAGGGCGCCAACGATGCTGAGCGCAAGAGCTTGCACATCGGGGTCGCGTAGGTAGCTCGTCGTCATTGTTGCCTGCGCAGCCATTGCGCCATCGTCGTCAGACAGTGTCCGTCCACTTTGACCCATGCGGCGCCGGCGCCTCTTCGCTCGATCGTGATCTGCGTCATGTTGGAGCGGACAGCGAACAAATCCTCTGCGGCAGCTAGGAGATCATTGAGCGCCAACTCCGTTGCCGTGCGGGCAGTTATGTCGGGTTTCATATGGCTCTCCTGTTGCGGTGTTGCGGCTGTTGCGCTTATCCGGGGGGAGGGGAAGGCAGGTAACGCGCCCACGCGTTTGCGAAGTCCACACGCCGGTAACCTCTAGGGGTGGCACTGCCCCACCCTAATGACGCGGGGCTTGATGCCGTAGGGGCGCAGACGAACGGCCAATCCCCTATCGTTTAGCTCTTTGCCTCGAACATCCAGCCAAGGCGATTCATCAAGCTTGTGCAGTTTGTCGAGGATCGCGCTGGTAGCCGCTTGTTCATCGTCAGCCAGGACAGTGCGCATATCTGCGAGCAGGCGAACGCCAAGCCGCTCCTCCCCCTCCTCCCGGAGGAGCGCAACAAGCGCAACAGCGCAACATCTCGCGGTGTCGGGCCAGTGCCCGCCGGCGGCATCGGCTATGGCGACCAAAGCCTCCCAGCAGTCAGCGTCACGGTCGGCGACCTCATCTGGCATGTCCGGGATTGTGATCCGATCCGCGACAGCGGCCGCCCAGGCAGCAAGGTTGCCGCATAGCTGTTGCCCTTCCCCGGCGTGATAGCGGCGCCGGTACGGCGTAACACGCTCGTCCGGTGCTCGGCGCTGCATCCTGATAAGGATCGATCTGGATTTGATTGTATCTGGCAGCGTGCCCAGGCCCGCCAGTGCCACCGGTGCGAAGCTCGACAGCTCCTCGGTCATCGCAATCGAGCCGGACATGTAGCACCGGCCGACAACGGCGCTGCGCCGATAGCCGCCGTTCAACAGCGCACGGACATCTTCGGTGCCTTCCTTGGTGCTGGAGCCGTGGTTGAACACGGTATCAACCTCATCAAATAGAATCGTAACGCCCTCCTCGGACGCGATTTTGCGGACCAGATACGCGGGGGTGACATTCACGGCCAAGATTGGGCTCGGTACCAGCAATTCGGAAATTTCCAAGCATCTCGTCTTGCCGCTGGCCGGTTCGGGCGACAGGAATGCCAACCGGGGTGTCGTCTCCCAGCATTGCATTAAATGCGTATGGCAGAGCCACAACGTGTGTGCGGCGCGCGCTTCCTTCGACGGATAGGCAATGAACCTGCCAAGAAACTCGTAAACTTCATCTAGCAGCGCGGCGCCATCGATCCCCTTACCAGCAGCAACACGTTCTCCCTGTTCGGCATCGCGCTGTGCTTGCTCTTGCTGTTGCTGCCGTTCAACCTTGCCGTAGCTGCGATCGATCTCGGCCCGAAGCCGATCGCCGTTCTCTAAATACTTCGACGCGCAGCCGCCAGGATGCTTGCGCATCTCGGCCTCAAGATCGTCCGGCGTCACGCCGGCATGAACAGCAGTATTTACCGCAGATTGGAATTGCGCTGATCGATCCATCTCGGTGGTAGCTTGGCAGCAATCTTCTTTTTTGCGATTGCGGAACGACGAGGGGTACCGGAGTGGCGACCGTTTGATTTTAGCGAACCGGTGGGCTTCCTAGGCGGTTGAACCTTGGCGACTTGCGCCCCATCGGTTGAAAAAGTCCCCTCGATCTCGGTCGGCGTCCATAATTTGTCGGAGACCCGAATGAGCTTGGTCGGCACCGTCACACGACCGCGCGCAATCTTTTTGGCAGTGGGGTAGCAAGGCAAGCCGGGAACTCGATACGGCTGCGTGATCACACCAGTGTCGTGGTCGGCGCCGCTCGCCTTGCGGATCATGTCACCGAGCGGTTTTGCATCGCCGGCGCTCAATGCGCGAAACAGAAACAGCCATTCGTGATGATTGCCCGGTGATGTTTCAACAACAGTGGTATCGCCATTAATGTGACCGGCCTTGCCGGTGTCGGCATCGTGATCAATCACAAAGGCAAAGGTGCCGATCGTGGATTCTATTTTGCCGCGGCCGCGCTCGTGCGGCCGTCCTGGCCGTACTGAACGTGTTTCCACAAAGACATTACGGCCGGCACGCGCGTCAATGATTGCTGCCGCAACCATGTGATCGACGTCGCCGACACTGAAGGGCGACACCGACATGCCGGAATCGTCGGGTGAGATAGAAACGAGTTGCAGCACGCCGGGGCGTCGCTCATGAGATAGCGCCGCAGCCGCGCGCGTATGCAGCAGCTCCAGAAACTTGCGGGCGGTGTCCGGATTTATTAGATCGGAATGTGTCATTGCTACACTTAGGAAAAGAGAGCCGGGGGCTGACACCCCCGGCTCAGTTGCGACTAGATGTTGTCGATCGAGTCGTCAGGATCAGATTTCGGATCCGGCTTCGGCTTCTTCTTTGCTTTCGGCGGCAGCGCTTTGGGCTTACGCACCCGAATGCAGTCCACCGTCTTCCCGCCAAACGGCGTCCGGTCCCGGTACAATTCCAGCCAATGATTCGGCCACTTGGTAAAATCATCGCTGTCGAACTTGCTGACACCGTCAGCGGCGACCACATCGGCTATTTGATCCCAGACGACGGGACCAACAACCAAACCGGATTTCTGGCCAACGAAATACAGGACCAGCTTGTCGACGGTCTTACCGTCGTTTGTGAACTCTTCGCGGCGAGCCACCTCGGCCTGAAGCACCATCGGTGTCTCGGGGAACGCGCTCGCTACGAAGTACTTCGTGGGATATACATCCCGTTTCCTGCTGCCCATGGTGGGGCTCCTTTTTTAGTTGGGTGGTATTACGAACGAGCGGCAACCAAAGTTGCCGATGGTCGCGTGTTCTAATCACCACAGCGGCCATCCTTGCGAGACAGACGAACTAGGATTCCGAGCACGATCGCGAGCATGCGAAGGGCGCGGGCATCCAGTTCGCCGATGTGATCCAGAACGCGCATGCCGACCTGATCAGCAGTCAACCTGGACTGCCAATCGACGTGAGCAACGGCATTCTGGAGTGCCGATCGAACGAGGCCGACAGCCGCCTTCCACTCGGGACCGCGATGTGCGGTGCCGGGGAGGCGCCGGCGGGTAGACAAATCATGGTCGAAGGATGTAATTAACGTCATCTGACGTGCCTTATGCTTACCGCCGTTGCTGCGGCGGGGGCCGGTTAAACGAAACGCCGCGGGGGGCCCACTCCCGCGGCGTTATTCGTTATGCGACTCTCCGTGCAGCTTTTTCAGATTGTCCGGACGGCGGACGATTGATCGTCTCCTCCTCGTACCAATAAGGAATCACCGATCCCGGAAGGTAGTGCGGCGGCGGAATAACGCCCCGCTTGGCCCAGTCGTCTATTGTCCGGATATTGACGTCGAAGTGCTCGGCAAGGCTGCGGCGGCGAATTCGCTTGCGAAGCTTGCGCCGCTCGTGCTGCTCGATCTGCCGGCGTAGCTTGCGCATGTGCTGCACCCCGCTGTGCGCTGTTGAGTGAGCGCCAACGTAAATGCAGGCAGCGAATTTGGCTTGATGCAGGAATTAAAATTTATGGGGCGGCTTCTGCACCAATGAGCTGCGCAATCTGTTGCAGCGTTTGGCCGTGCTTTTGGTCGCGCTTCCTCAGTCTGTCCCAGAACACGCGATATTTGCCGGGACCGAGAAGCTTCTTAAGGGCGGTGCTGTCCCTGCACGGCTTTTTCTTTTCGATGGCAGCCCTCTGGATGGCATAGGCCATCAAGTAGACCCCTTCGTCGGAAGTAAAGGCCATGCCCGAGACAATAGGCGGATAAGTCATCAAGTGGGCCCCTTCATCGGAAGTAGCTACGCCAGAGGCAAAGGGCGGCGATGCTGCATGTCGGTCATTGCTCGCTCTGGTGAGAGCTTTCTTAGCTTCCCGATAGCTGCCGCTACTAGCCCGCAGCAGCATGCGAGCAAGATCGTCAGGGCTGTAATCGCCTTCGGGGATACGCGTCCACACGGCTACGCCCGCCGCAGCTGACGAACGTTGCCCTTGGGCGGATTGGTAATCAGCGCCAGCTGCGCCGCGAGGGCTTCTAAGGCGTGTGCTTTCTCGTTGTGATAGCTGTGCCTATCGTAGGTGCCGCGAACGCCCTTCAGCGTGTGGCCTAAGATCATTTCCGCCACGTCGCTGTTGACGCCAGCACGCGACAGCAGGCTGCGTGCGGTTCTGCGCAGGTCATGAAGGCGCCAGCCGGTGACGCCGCTAGCGGCATCCACTTGTGCTTTCAGTCGGGTGTAGGACTGAAATGGCCGATCATCCCTGTTGCTGAACACAAAGTCGCTGTGACGCGGCTGCGCTTGCAGTACAGCCATCGCCGCCTTCGACAATGGCCGCACCAGATCGATGCCGCCTTTGTTTCGGCTTGCCGGTAATACCCAATCGTTGCCGTTTAGCTCGCTGTGCTGCATAGCTGCGGCTTCCGTTCTGCGGCAGCCGCAAAGCAGCAAGAAGCGCACGAACGCGTTGCCGGTATTCCACACGCGCCTGATCTCGTCGTCAGTAAGGATACGATCCCGCGCCCGCTCCTTGGTGCTGGTGCGGTTCATGCCGGGGACCAGCGGCAGCACATAATCGTCGCTGCGCTTGGCGTGAAACTTCAGCACGCAGGAAACAACCGACAGCAGCCGGTCCGCCATGACCGGCCCGTGGCTGTGCTCGACGTGATCCAGCAGTGCCGTGATCTGCGACCGCCGTATATCCGCAATCGGCTTGTCGCCGATCAGCGGGAACGCCAGCCGCTCCAGCATGCCGCGATATTGATGGCAGGTGCGGAGCTTCTTCACCTTGTCGCTGTTCAGGTACAGCTGCGCGGTGGCTTCAAACGTATTGGCAGCAGCAAGCACACGCGCCTGTTTGGCAGCCCTCTTGATCTTGGTAGGGTCGTTGCCGCGCTGTGCTTCTTTGATGACGGCGGCTGCCTGCTCCCTCGCTTCGTGCAGAGTGAGGCCAGCTGCCAGCGTGTATTTGCGCGGGACGCCATCGGCGCGGAAGCGAACAGCATAGCTCTTATGACCGGACGGCTGGACGACGAGATAGAGACCGGAGCCGCCATCTGATATTTCCCGCCGCGCTTTCCCCGGCTTGGCGTTTTCAATCTGAAGTGCTGTGAGACGTTTCGCCATGGCGTTACCCCGCTCTGTGGGGTAACAGAATCAGCCCAACTGCCTGTTACCCCGAATTACACTGCTTTACCTGAGATACGGGGAAAGGCAAAGAAAAATGGGGACTTCTCACACTTTTATTTACACTGCGTTACCTGTAGGCACGTTCTCGTCCAACATGTGCAGATTGGTGCCGAGCGAATTTGACAGCATCAGCACGGGACCGTTCTGCGGCCCCTCGACTTCCACGTGAATGATGCAACCGTCGTCGGTTTTGATGTCCGGCATTTGCGTCCTCCCCATCCTGGTCGCAGCGGCGATGTTCCTAGCACCCTTTTCAGCAGACGCGCGAGGCGGTAAGCGAATAGTTCGACGAAGCCAAGCAGTCCCGCGCGCAAGGAGTCCCGGTAATGGCGATGACCATGAATGGCGAATTCGAGCTGGCGGCGCCGCCGCAAGCGGTTTGGGAAAAACTGAACGATGCGGCGACACTGAAAGCGTGCATTCCCGGTTGCGAGCAACTGGACAAAACGTCAGATACCGAGTTTCAAGCGGTCGCTACGGTCAAGATCGGACCGGTCAAGGCAAAGTTCAAAGGCAGGGTCACGCTGTCCGATCTCGATCCGCCCAACGGTTATAAGATTTCCGGGCAGGGCGATGGCGGGGTTGCCGGCTTTGCCAAGGGCGGCGCCACTGTGAAGCTCGCGCCGAAAAATGGCGGGACGCTTTTGTCCTACAATGTTGATGCGCAGATCGGCGGCAAGCTGGCACAGCTCGGTCAGCGGCTGGTCAATGGCGCCGCTAAAAAAGTTGCCGATGATTTTTTCGCGAATTTCGCCAATGCGGTGAACCCGAAGGCGGCATAGCGAACGGTCCGCGGGGTGCGAGCCGACTTGTGCCGTAATGCGCGGCTTCGATGGCTGGGAGGGCGCTGACCTGCTTGACCGGCAACGGTCTCGCGGTTCAGAGTAAACGGCGTTCGCGGCGTAAAAACCGCCAAAATCGGCTCGAATTCGCGCCCGAACCCGGCCGGCGACTGCGCTCGGTAGGCAAATCGCGACGTTTTTGACCGCAATTTCGAGGAGGGACCCAATGGCAGGCGAGACGGCAGCCCTGTCCATGACGGTGAACGGCAAGCCCATCACCGCCAATGTCGATCCGCGTACGCTGCTGGTGCAGCTGCTACGCGAACATTTGCGGCTTACCGGCACCCATGTCGGCTGTGACACCTCGCAATGCGGCGCCTGCGTCGTGCACGTCAATGGCAAGGCGATCAAGTCCTGCACGGTTCTGGCGCTGCAGCTTGAGGGCGCCAATGTGCTGACGATCGAGGGGCTCGCTGCGGCGGATGGCCCGTTGCATCCGATGCAGGAGGCCTTCCGTGAAAATCACGGGCTGCAGTGCGGTTTCTGCACCCCCGGCATGATCATGACCGCGGTCGACATCGTCCGCCGCAAAGGCAACGAGCTCGACGACCGCACCATCCGCGAGGAGCTTGAAGGCAATATTTGCCGGTGCACCGGCTATCACAACATCGTCAAGGCGATTGCCGCGGGCGCGCGTGCCATGCGCGGGAGCGGCGCAACGAGCCAAGCCGCCGAATAGGCAATCTGAAGAGCGCGATTGCCGGGAGAGCGAAGACCATGAGCGCGACCGGTATCGGCGCCGCAGTGCGCCGCAAAGAAGACCGCCGCTTCATCACCGGGACCGGTCACTACACCGACGATATCAACCGGCCAGGCCAAGCTTACGCTTATTTCCTCCGTTCCCCGCACGCCCACGCCACAATCAAGTCGATCGACGTCAAGCCTGCCGCCAAGATGCCGGGTGTGCTCGCGGTTCTTACCGGCGCCGAACTCGCCGCCGATAAGATCGGCAATCTCATCTGCGGTTGGATGATTCACTCCAAAGACGGATCGCCGATGAAAATGGCGCCGCATCCGGCGCTGGCGAATGGCAAGGTGTGTCATGTCGGCGATCCACTCGCCGTCGTGGTCGCAGAGACGCTGGCGCGAGCGCGCGACGCCGCAGAAAAGATCGTCGTCGAATACGCGGTGTTGCCGGCGGTGGCCGATCCAGCAGCGGCGCAGAAACCGGGCGCGCCGCGCATTCACGACATCGCGCCGAACAACACGATCTATCAGTGGCACCTCGGCGATGCGAATGCCGTGGACGCAGCGTTCCGCGCGGCCAAGCACGTGACCAAGCTCGACATCATCAACAACCGCCTGGTTCCGAATGCGATCGAGCCGCGAGCAGCGATCGGCGATTACGACGCCGGCACCGGCGCTTTTACGTTGTGGAACACGACGCAAAATCCGCACGTCGCACGGCTCGTCATCGCCGCTTTTGTCGGCATGGCGCCTGAGCACAAGCTGCGCGTCATCGCACCAGATGTCGGCGGCGGTTTTGGTTCGAAGATTTTTATCTATCCCGAGGAAGTCGTCGCCTTGTGGGCGTCAAAGCGCGTCAACCGTCCGGTGAAATGGGTGGCCGAGCGCTCGGAAGCCTTCCTCGCCGATGCGCATGGACGCGACCATGTTACCCATGCCGAAATGGCGTTCGACGGCGAAGGCAGGATTTTAGGACTGCGCGCCAGAACCGTCGCCAATCTCGGCGCTTATATGTCTACTTTCTCGTCGTCGGTGCCGACTTATCTGTACGCGACGCTGCTATCCGGCCAATACGAAATTCCACAAATCTATTGCGAGGTCGATGCGGTCTACACCAATACGGTGCCGGTCGACGCCTATCGCGGCGCCGGACGTCCGGAAGCGACATTCGTGGTGGAGCGTCTGGTCGAGGTCGGCGCGCGGGAGATGGGCCAGGATCCGGCCGAACTGCGGCGCAAGAACTTCGTCAAAAAATTTCCGCATCAAACGCCGGTCATCATGGCCTACGACGCCGGCGACTATAATGCCTCGCTGAAGAAGGCCATGGAGCTTGCCGATTGTAAGGGCTTCGGCAGGCGCAAGCGCGAATCCGCCCGCGACGGCAAGCTACGCGGCATCGGCTTTTCGACCTATATCGAAGCTTGCGGGATTGCGCCGTCACAGGCCGTCGGCTCGCTCGGCGCCGGTGTCGGCTTGTGGGAATCGGCCGAGGTCCGCGTCAATCCGACCGGCAGCGTTGAAATCCTGACCGGCTCTCATGCCCACGGCCAGGGTCACGAGACCACGTTCGCGCAACTTGTCTGCGAACGGCTCGGCATTCCGATCGACGATATTTCAGTTGTGCACGGCGATACCGACAAGGTGCAATTCGGGATGGGCACCTACGGCTCGCGCTCCGGCGCGGTCGGCATGTCGGCGCTGGCCAAGGCGCTCGACAAGATCGAGGTCAAGGCCAAGAAAGTCGCCGCCCATATGCTCGAAGCCGCCGAGGGCGACATCGAATTCAAGGACGGAAAATTCAGTGTTGCCGGAACCGATAAATCGGCGGCGTGGGGTGACGTCACGCTCAATGCCTATATCGCGCACAAATTTTCCGGTCAGGAGCTCGAGCCCGGGTTGAAGGAAGGCGCCTTCTACGATCCGACCAACTTCACTTTCCCGGCTGGTTGCCACATCTGCGAAGTGGAAGTCGACCCGGAAACCGGAAACGCGGAAATCGTCGCTTGGACCGCCGTCGATGATTTCGGCGTGATCGTGAATCCGATGATCGTCGAGGGCCAGGTCCATGGCGGGATCGCGCAAGGCGTCGGCCAGGCCTTGTGCGAGGGGGCGGTCTACGACAAGGACGGGCAGCTCGTCACCGGCTCGTTCATGGACTATTGCATGCCGCGCGCCGATCACCTGCCGGCGCTCAAGGTGGACACCACGGTGACGAAGTGTCCGTCCAATCCGCTAGGGATCAAGGGCTGCGGTGAAGCCGGCGCGATCGCCGCGCCCGCCGCCGTGATCAATGCCATCACCGACGCGGTTGGCACGGAGGAGCTTGCAATGCCGGCGACGCCGCAGGCGGTATGGGTGGCGCTGCAAAAGGCAAATCGGATGCCTAAGGCGGCATGAACGAATTTTCTTCCCGCGTGCGGGGAGAAGCGGAGATTACACGGAGGACTTGCGATGTACGCTTTCACCTTTCATCGGCCGCAGACGGTGCGGCAGGCGGCCGGGCTGCTCACCAAGAATCCGGACGCCAAGCTCTTGGCCGGCGGTCAGACGCTCCTGCCGACAATGAAATTGCGGCTCGCCGGCCCGCCGCAAATTATCGACATGTCGCTGATCGAAGGCATGTCGGGGATCGAGCTGAGCGGCCGCTCGCTCACAATCGGTGCGATGACCCGCCACAACGAAGTCAACACTTCGCCCGTTGTTCAGCAGGCGATTCCGGTCCTGGCGAAGCTCGCCGGTATGATCGGCGATCCGGCGGTCCGCCATATGGGCACGATCGGCGGCTCGATCGCCAACAACGATCCTAATGCCGATTATCCGGCCGCCTGCCTCGGGCTTGGCACCACCATCATCACCAACAAACGGCGAATCAAAGCCGACGACTTCTTCACTGGCATGTTCTCCACCGCGCTGGAGCCCACGGAAATCATCACCAAGATAAGCTTCCCGATTCCGAAAAAAGCTGCCTATCAAAAATTTCGCAACCAGGCTTCGCGTTTCGCGCTGGTCGGCGTCTTTGTTTCGAAGCGTGGCAGTGACATTCGAGTCGCGGTGACTGGCGCCGGATCGAACGGCGTATTCCGCGTGCCGTCATTCGAGGAAGCGTTGAAGAAACGCTTTTCGCCGAAGTCGCTCGAAGGCATGACCATTCCGGCCGACGGGATGAACAGCGATATCCACGGTAGCGCCGAGTACCGCGCGCACCTGGTCGGCGTGCTGGCGCGCCGCGCCGTGGCGGACGCCATCGGCAAGCCGATCGCCTGAGTTTTGCACTTCGATAATTAGCGAGCGGATCGCGACCTCCACCTCAATCCTCCCCCTTTCAGGGGGAGGAAGGCGCGGGCCGCTTGCTCTCCTCTCCCCCTAAAAGGGGGAGAGATAGAGTGGGGGTCATCTGCCGTTTTTGAACGATTGAGGCGCGATTTGCGATGGTTTGCCATGCTCGAAAGATGCCTTCGGCCGACAGGACAAGTCGGGTGGCGATGATTACATTGCCGGCATGAACAAAGCCTCCCCGAGGCCGCTGCCCGCCTCGATCGACGCCACCGTCGATCTCTTGGCTGAAGCCGACTATCTGGCCGACCGTTCGCTCGGCACGGTCCTTTATCTCGCTCTCAAAATGGGCCGCCCGATTTTCCTCGAAGGCGAGGCCGGCGTCGGCAAGACCGAGATTGCCAAAGTGCTGGCCTCCACATTGGGCCGGCGTCTGATCCGCCTGCAATGTTACGAAGGCCTCGACGTTGCGGCGGCGGTCTACGAATGGAATTATGCCGCGCAAATGATCGCGATCCGCGTCGCCGAAGCGGAAGGTGAGCATGACCGCGAGCGGCTCGAGCACGACGTGTTCTCCGAGCGCTTTCTGATCAAGCGGCCGTTATTGCAAGCGCTCGAGCCCGACACCGCCGGCGCGCCGGTGCTGCTGATCGACGAGATCGATCGCACCGATGAGGCGTTCGAGGCCTTTTTGCTCGAAGTGCTCGCCGACTTTCAGGTTACGATTCCGGAATTGGGCACGGTCAAAGCCGCGCAACCGCCGATCGTCGTCATTACGTCGAACCGCACGCGCGAAGTGCACGACGCGCTCAAGCGCCGCTGTCTCTACCACTGGGTCGGCTATCCAAGCGCCGAGCGCGAATTGGCGATCGTGCGCGCCAAGGCGCCCGGCGTCGGCAAAAGGTTGTCCGAGCAAGTCGTTGGATTCGTTCAGTCGCTGCGCAAGCAGGATCTGTTCAAGGCCCCGGGCGTTGCCGAAACGCTGGACTGGGCCGGCGCGCTCTCCGAACTCGACGTCACCGCGCTCGATCCCGCGACGGTGTCCGATACGCTCGGCGTGCTGCTCAAATATCAGGACGACATCGCGCGGCTTGAAGGCTCAAAGGTCAAGGACCTGCTCGATCAGGTGAAGTCGGAGCTGCGGGCTGCGGAGTGACAATAGCGCCTGTCCCTGAGGGAGAGGCCGGCGCGCGGAGCGCGCCGGGTGAGGCGCTCGGGCGGCGCGGGAAAGTTTCAAGATGATTCACAGGTCCGAACCCCCTCACCCCAACCCTCTCCCCAATGGGAGGGAGCCGTCGGGCCGGCTCGCCGAGAACATCGTCTATTTCGCGCGGGCGCTGCGCGCCGCCGGCATTCCCGTTGGACCTGGCGCCGTGCTCGACGCGCTGGAAGCTTTGAAAGTGGCGGGCGTCGGTACGCGCGAGGATTTTTATTGGACGCTGCATGCCGTGTTCGTAAAGCGTCACGAACATTCGATTCTGTTTGATCAGGCGTTTCGCATTTTTTTCCGCCGGCGCGGCTACATCGATCAACTTCTGGCGATGATGTTGCCGCAAGCGCCGGCGGCGCCGCAGGCCCCGCAGGCCGGCGCTACCCGCGTGCACGAGGCCTTGTTTGCCGGTCTGGACGACAAGCTGAAAAAGGAGCGCGAGGTCGAACTCGACGCCCGTATGACGGTTTCCGAACGCGAAGTCTTGCAACGGAAAGATTTTGCGCAGATGACTGCGGACGAAATCGCCGCGGCCAAGGACGCGATGAAACGCCTCGTCATGCCGCTCGCGGAGGTGCGCACCCGGCGTCTTACGCCGCATCTGCGCGGGCACCTCATCGATATTCGCCGCACGTTACGCGCCAGCATGAAAGGCGGCGGCGATTTCATCGATTTGCGCTTCATCGGTCCGAAAACACAGCCGCCGCCGCTCGTGGCGCTCCTCGATATTTCCGGCTCGATGAGCCAATACAGCCGGATCTTCCTGCATTTTCTGCACGCGCTGACGGATGCGCGAAAACGCGTCAGCACGTTTTTGTTCGGCACGCGGCTCACCAATGTGACACGTGCGCTGCGCGAGCGCGATCCCGACGATGCGCTCGCCGCCTGTTCGGCTGCGGTGCCTGACTGGTCCGGCGGCACGCGCATTGCTTCATCGCTGCGCGCATTCAACAAACTCTGGGCGCGACGGGTGCTGGCGCAGGGCGCGGTCGTGCTTCTCATTACCGATGGTCTCGAGCGCGACGCTGACGAGACGCTCGCATTCGAAATGGACCGGCTGCATCGATCATGCCGGCGGCTGATCTGGCTCAATCCGCTCCTGCGCTTCGAGGGCTTCGAGGCGCGTGCCCGCGGCATCAAGGCCATGTTGCCGCATGTCGACGAAATGCGCCCCATTCATAATCTGGAATCGATGGCCGGCCTGGTCGCCGCGCTGGCACATGGCGGGGACAGTTCGGCCGATCCAAAAGTCTGGTTGCGCAAAGTGGCGTGAAAAGCGCGCGACTGGCGAATGAGGAAAACGAACAGTGAGTAGCGAATAGCGAAAGTAACACCTATTTTATATCCATTCGCCATTCGCTATTCGCAGATCGAGGAGAACTCCGATGTTGTCGACCGACACCGACATTCTCAGCGCCGCCGAGGACTGGCGCAAGGACGGCCGTGAAGTGGCGCTCGCTACCGTTGTCGAGACCTGGGGTTCGGCGCCGCGTCCGGTCGGCTCAAATCTCATTATTGACGGCGAAGGGAATTTTCTCGGCTCAGTGTCCGGCGGCTGTGTCGAAGGCGCGGTCGTCACCGAGGCACTGGACGTGATCGAAAGCGGCAAACCGAGAATGCTGGAATTCGGCGTCGCCGATGAAACCGCCTGGCAGGTCGGCCTGTCGTGCGGCGGCACGATCCGGGTGTATGTGGAAAAGGTGGAGTAATTAGCCGTCATCTGAGGTGGCCGCGAAGCGGCCCTCGAAGGATGAACCGCTGGGTTGTCGCCCTTCGAGGCTCGCTTCGCTCGCACCTCAGGGTGATGAACAGAGGCCGGAAGATAGTAGAGAGACGCATAGCTAGATGAAGCTCGACATCCTCACCGCATTGAATGCCGAACGCGCCGCGCGGCGCGCCACGATCATCATCACCAATGTCGAGAACGGCAAGCAGCGTTTCGTGAAAGCCGCCGAGATCGGCAAGGACCCGTTGCGCGCGGCTCTTGCCGAGCATTTGCGCACCGGAAAGAGCGGCATGGCCGAGACCGCGGAGGGGCGCGTCTTTCTCACCGTCTATGTGCCGGCGCCGCAGCTTGTGATCACTGGCGCGGTCCATATCAGCCAGGCCTTGGCGCCGATCGGCAAGCTGCTCGGCTATGATGTCACCATCGTCGATCCGCGCACGGCCTTTGCAGCTGTGGAACGCTTTCCGGAAGTGAAAGTCATTGCTGAATGGCCGGATAAAGCGCTGCCTCAACTGAACGTCGACCGCTACACCGCGTTTGTGGCGCTCACGCATGATCCCAAGATTGACGATCCGGCGCTGCGCCACGCGCTGTCGCGCGACTGTTTTTATATCGGCGCATTGGGCTCGCGAAAAACTCACGCCCGCCGTGTCGAGCGGCTTAAGGCTCAGGGTGTGAGCGAGGCCGATATCGCGCGAATCCATGCACCGATCGGGCTCGCTATCGGCGCGGTTTCGCCTGCGGAAATCGCGGTCGCGATCATGGCGCAAGTGACCGAACGGCTGCATGCGGCGGCTGACATCGAAGAACCGTCGGACAAACGGGTTGCGCCGTCTGCCGCTGTGACGGCCGCGTCATGAAATTCGGCGCGGTGCCGGTCAGGGAAGCGCTCGGCGCGACCGCCGTGCACACGATTCGCCAGGACGGACTCGTCCTCAAAAAAGGCACGCCGATCGGGCCGGCGGAGGTCGCCGCTCTGGTGGCTGCCGGTATCAACGAGGTCGTGGTCGCGCGGCTGGAACCGGGCGATGTCTCCGAGGACGTTGCCGCTGCCGAGATTGCCAAAGCGGTTGCCGGCGAGGGCGTTCATGTCGATCGCGCCTTCACGGGCCGCGCCAATTTGTTCGCGCATGCGGCGGGTATTCTTGTTGTCGATAAGGACGCGATCGACCGTCTCAATCAGGTCGACGAGGCGATCACGCTTGCGACGCTACCGGCCTATAAGCCGGTCGTGGCCGGCGAGATGATCGCGACCGTGAAAATCATTCCATTTGCCGTCAGCGGTTCGGCCCGCGATGCGGTGCTCGCGGGCGTGACCAAGCCGTTGCTGCGTGTTGCTCCTTACCGCATCCGCAAAGTCGGTGTGGTATCGACGCTGTTGCCGGGGCTTGCCGGCAAAGTGATCGACAAGACCCTGAAAATTACTGCCGAGCGGCTGGCGCCGGCCGGCGCTGCAATCATCGCCGAACAGCGCGTGCCGCACGATCGCGACGCCGTAGCGCGCGCGATCAAAGAGGTGCTCAAAGCCGGCGCCGAACTGGCCATCGTGTTCGGCGCCTCGGCGATTGCTGACCGCCGCGACGTGATCCCCGCAGCGTTAGAGACGATCGGCGGCCGCGTCGAGCATTTCGGCATGCCGGTCGATCCGGGCAATCTATTGATGATCGGCAGCGCGGGCGAGAGCGCTGTGCTCGGCGCACCGGGATGTGCGCGCAGCCCCAAAGAGAACGGGTTCGATTGGGTGTTGATGCGGCTCCTCGCCAGATTGCCGGTACAACGCCAAGACATCACTGGGCTTGGGGTCGGCGGCTTGCTCATGGAAATTGTTACGCGTCCGCAGCCGCGCGAGCCGTTGCAGACTGGCCGTTCAATCGCGGCGGTCGTGCTCGCCGCCGGGCGGTCGAGCCGCATGGGCGGATCGAATAAGCTCCTCGCCCAAATCGGCGGCCGGCCACTCCTTCGCATGGTCGTGGAAGCGGCGCTGGCGTCGCAGGCGCGCCCGGTACTGGTCGTGACCGGACATCAGCGCGAGCGGGTTGAATCGGCGCTTGCCGACCTGCCGGTCACCTTCGTGCACAATCCGGACTACGCCGAAGGGCTCGGCACCTCGCTCAAGGCCGGCATTGCTGCCTTGCCGGCAGAGGTCGACGGCGTTGTCGTCTGTCTCGGCGACATGCCGCAAGTGGATGCGGCTCTTATCAATCGCCTCATCGGCGCGATCGATCCGGACAAGGGGGCGCTCGTGGCAGTGCCGACGATCGATGGTAAGCGCGGCAATCCCGTGGTCTGGTCGCGCCGCTTCTTCCCCGATCTTATGGCTGTTGAGGGCGATGTCGGCGCGCGTCATCTGATCGGGCGCTACGGCGAAGCGGTGGTCGAAGTGCCGGTATCGGGTGCCGCGGCGCTGACCGATATCGACACGCCGCAGGCGCTCGAAGCGCTCAAAGCGGAGCTGGAGAAGACCTAAAGCATGATCCCGAAAAGTGGATGCCGGTTTTCGGAAAAGATCATGCTCAATAACAGGCCAAAGCGAAATACCGTATCAACCTAAAATCATTTCGCTTTGGAGCGAATTACTTGTTTTGCGTCTGCGCGGCGAGCAAATGCGGCACGACCCGCCCGTCATAAGGGAGGGCAGGGCGCAATCCGTGAACGTGGCGGCGAGCTGGCTTGCAAGAACCGGGTAGGTGGACGACGGCGGCTGGGCTATAGCTTCAGAGCAGGACCTTGGGAAAATTGCGATGAGCTTCTCAGCCGAGATCGATCTGCCGAACGCCCGTTCGGCCGAGGCGTCGCGTCGGCTCGTCATCGGTTTTCTCAATTGGGCGCATGCGCTCGATCATTTCGTGATTCTGATCTATCCGACGGTGGTCATCGAACTGGCCGCCATTTACGGCCGTTCCTATGCGAACCTGATTGCGCTCTCGACTGCTTCCTTTGTCGCCTTCGGCTTGTTCTCGCTGCCGGCCGGATGGCTCGGCGACCATTGGAGCCGGCGCAATCTGATGGTGGCGTTTTATATCGGCTGTGGCCTATCGCTGGTCGCGGCGGCCTTCGCGCCGTCGTTGACGGTTCTGGCGATTGCGCTGTTCTCGCTCGGGGTGTTCGCGGCCATCTATCATCCGGTCGGCACCGCGATGATCGTCGAGCACGCCAAGGAGCGCGGCCGCACGCTCGCGTTCAACGGCGTCTGCGGCAATCTGGGCGTTTCGCTCGCGGCCGGCATCACCGCCGCGCTGACCGCCGCATTGTCTTGGCGCGGCGCGTTTCTGGTGCCCGGTCTCATCTGCATCGCGACCGGGATCGTTTATTTTTGGCTCAGCCCGTCGGAACAGCGCCGTGCCGCCGCGCGCTCGCGCGCTCCCGACGTCGCTCTGTCACCGGTCATTGCCGCTGTCATTATCGCTTTATTCGTTGTCGTCGCGCTCAGCGCCGGCCTGGTCTTCAACACGATCTCGGTTGCACTGCCGAAGATTGTCGACGAGCGGGTCGGCAACGGTATTTCGCTAATTCTGGTCGGCGGCCTCACGACGGCGGTGTTCTTATGCGGCGCGGTTGCGCAGATTACGGTTGGGCGGCTCGTCGAACGCATCCCGCCGCACATATTGTTTGCCGCCATCGCGGTGATGCAGTTCGCCGGCGTGGTCTGGGCTGCCTATGCGAGCGGAGCCTCTCTACTTGTCGCGCTCGCCTTTACCATGGCGGCGATCTACGGTCAGATCACCGTCAACGATCTATTGATCGCACGCTATACGGCGGATGCGTGGCGCGGACGCGTTTATGCCGTGCGCTACTTCATCACCTTCATGATTTCGGGTGTGGCGGTCTCGATGATTGCGGTATTTTACGCCCGCGGCGGCTTCGGTCTCGTGCTCGGCGCCACCGCGATCATTGCCATGGGCTTTCTCGTGGCCGCGATCGCGATTGCAATCCTCGCCAATGGCGTGGAGAAGGCGAGGTTGCCCCAGCCGGCAGAATAATCCGCGATCGGTTCAATTTTGCGTCGCAATAAAGACAATTTTGATTTGCGGAGAACGCAGCAACAAGCCCCTTTATTCCATAACGATTTTGTGACTCTCGATCCGGTATCCAGCTCTTGTGCGCTGCGATATTTTTGCTAAATCGCACCGCAAGGGCGACTCTGGAACGAGAGATTGTAAATAATGAAATCGATCTGCCTCAAGGTCTGTGTATCTGCGCTCGCGATCAGCGTCTTATTGCTGAGCCCAGCTTTCGCAAAATGCGATCCTGGCTCGTACTTAGATCAAGGAACGAATCGCTGCATTCAAGATGACTCTGGTGGCTAGAGTCCAGTTGTCTTCACTTACATAAGCGCATGCCCTCGCCGCGTCTTACCGGATGCGGCGGGGGTATTCATTTAAATCCGAGCTTGCGAGCAGCTTCGGATCTCACGCTGAAGACGTCGAGAGGACGCGGCTGCCGCAGCTGGAATAGAATAGTCCTCGCGAGAGGCCAGCCGTCCGGTTCGGATTGGTTGGTTCGATGATGAGAAACGCTACGCCGTCTTGTGCCGTGGGTTCATTTCCGCAAAGGCAGGCAAGCCAAATATCGATCGTGAACAGACGCTGCCTGATTGCCCTTAGCGCGGCTTTGTGCGGTTAACCGCCGGCATCAACTTCTGCTGTAGTGTCTTAGTCGGTTGCAAAAAAAGCCACTCGAAGTATGTCGTGGCAATCGGCTCTGGTTGCAACTGTCTCGGGCGATCAGCCACGAAGGCGTCGCGGCAATTCCTCGAACAGTAGCGCCGCTTGGTGAGCCAACCGCGCTGATATGCGACAAGGCCAATGCCGCGGCTGCAATCGGGATTTGAACATTTCATGACACTTTCCTCGTACGATTTTGGTGATGGGCATCTCCCTGTGGATCCCTTACCCCGAGCCCCTGGCATCGCAGCAGATCAACCGCGTCTGTACCTGGGCGGACTTTTGTGACTGGCCTCAAGACGATTCGAAATGTCGAGGGTCCGCTCGTGTTCTGCATTCCGAGCCAAATCTACCGCCAAGTCTTCATATCGTTCTTTGAGAAAGGGATCATCGGTTGTTCGCGCAAGCGATAGACAGACTTGCGCCTGACGCCACATATCCGAACGCTTCGACATGACACCTCCACGTTCAAATAGAAACTGCACCAAATTGGAGACCCTAATTGATTTGGTTTATTCCCCGAGAAATTGTCGCGCATTTATCAACTGAGAGTTCCGGTTGCGTGATAAAGCTTCCGCGCCCGGCGGTGTGACATTCTGCCCGCATGATGTGATGCAACCCTGACGGCTACCGAAGGCCGACCTTCAACCCAACGGCAGCACCGGCTGTATCGTAGGCGTCACGATCGCCGGCAACGGTTTCGCTCGTGGCTTTGGCGATCATCGATAGGGCCTCTTTTACATAGGGCAGGTAGCGGTTCCCGGCAGAGGTAAGAACCAACTCGCGGGAACGATCAAAAAGTTCGACGCCGAGCCATTCTTCCAATGAACTAATGCCGTGACTGATCGCTCCCGGCGTTAGGTTCAGTTCCTGCGCGGCACGTTTAAAGCTCCCGCAGCGAGCGGCGGCTTCAAAGAGACGCAAGCCGTTAAGTGGTGGCAGGTTTAACCCCATCGCGACGACGCCTCGCACTTGAGCGGCCGGCTCGAAACTCCCAAGCCGGAATCAATGAACCGTTGCCGACTTCCTTCGTCCAAGCAATTCTCCGTACAGGGCCGCATGAATCAGGTGAAAGCCGTGCTCTGCGGCGCGATCAAGCGTCACTTTCAGAATTGAATCACGCCACGAATTTCCGTCAACGCGAAACGTCAATGCTTGCTCAAATCCCCAAGTAATCTCAGGGCACATTTGTGACGGC
Organism: Xanthobacteraceae bacterium; assembly: GCA_049286035.1. GTDB lineage: Bacteria > Pseudomonadota > Alphaproteobacteria > Rhizobiales > Xanthobacteraceae > BOG-931. The sequence goes on along the minus strand of JBAQBC010000150.1, from coordinate 3,991 downwards.
AGCATGCGACCTTCAGGATCCGCAGTGAGTGCGTAAAGGCCGCGCTTGTTGCAGCGGAAAACGTAAAGCATTTTTCCGGGAAATCGCATGTCGATTTTGGCGACACTCTTTTCCAAAGCTGTACTACCTGCTCGGCGCCGCGTCATTTTTGTGCTCATTGGATAGACGTCGAGTAAACATATACAACTCGGTCTAGGCACTTCATGCGGTCAATTTCTGCTGGAGGTTCCAGGAAGTGCGCAACATCGATCGCGCGCGTGCCAGGCGCGACATCACCGTTCCTATCTGTACGCCGGCTACTTCAGCAATTTCCTTATAGGAAAGATCATGCATCTCGCGCAGCACGATGGCTTCGCGGAACGGCTCGGGCAGCTCAGCCACTAGCCGCCGTATTTCGGCGCTGCCCTGCTGCTGCAACATCACTTTTTCCGGCGAAGTTTGTGGGTCCCGCCACATCGGCGTCGCCTCGGCCGCCGACTCGCCCTGCGCGTAATCGGTCGGCATCTCTCCTCTACTGCGCCGCAAGAATTCGGAGTTGCACACGTTCTTCAGTATCGCGAGCAGCCACGCTTTCATCGCCGGCCCTCGGTAGCTGTCGAAATGGCGCAAGGCGCGCAAATAGCATTCCTGCACTGCGTCTTCGGCGTCGTCCGTGTTGCGCATGAGATAGCGAGCCAACGTGTAGACCTCGTCAAGATAGGGTAATGCGGCGTCGCGAAAACGCTGTGCTCTGTCATCGATCTCGCTCGCTTCGCTCGACATACCGTCGCCCCTCTGCCACGACCGGAATGCCCTCTCGTCATCCGAAGGTGGCAGGCCTGCCGGCGCTCGCTGCCGGCACTCGTAGTTGAGCTTCCAACCGATCGTTCGACGATGTCTTAAGTTGCGCTCTGCGTCGCAATTTTGCCGATCGGATTGTCCCGCGCGCTCAGTCCTGGCTCCGCCGCCCGCTCAGGACGGTGCACCGCACACGGTCTGCGGTCGTCGTCGCGTATAGCCATCCATGGCGTGATGGGCTATTCACGCAATGGACAGGTAATGGTTTTTGGCTGGAAACGAGGTTCCTCCGAAAACCGAACAGAAACAGTGGCTTGTGAACACTTGTCCCCTGCTTGTCCGGTAACGAGCGCTGGGGCGTTACCTCGCCGCCGGGGTTTGCCATGCCAACCCTTGACCCGCCGAGATTCCTGCGGTTCGGAATTTTTGAGGCCGACCTTCATGCCGGCCGTCTGACCAAGCATGGTTTACGCCTCAAGCTACAAGAGCAGCCCTTCCAGGTTCTCGCGATGTTGCTGGAAAAGCCGCGAGAATTGGTGAGCAGGGAGGAGTTGCGAAGCAGGCTCTGGCCGCGGACGATTGTTGATTTTGATCACGGCCTCAACAAGGCAATCAACAAGATTCGGGACGCGCTGGGCGACTCGGCCGAGAGCCCGCGCTTCATCGAGACGGTCGCGCGACGTGGCTATCGGTTTCTCGCTGACGTTGAAGCGATTACTGCGCCTAGTCCGCCATCCGAGGCAATTGCCGAGGTTGGCAAAATCGATCGCGCAAGTCCGTTGGGAGGTGTCTGGAAGCAACTGCAGGATTCGCGCGCCTGGAGGCTCTTCGGATTCGGTCAGGCTTTGCTGCTCGCGGCGGTCTCGCTTTGGATTGTCTACCCTTGGAATTCCTCATCCAAGATTAGTTCCTTGGCTGTGCTCCCCCTGGAAAATCTTTCCGGCGACCCTTCGCAGGATTACTTCGCCGAGGGCATGACCGACGAGTTGATCACAGACCTGGGCCAGATCAGCACGCTGCGCGTGATCTCGCGAAGTTCAGTGATGACCTATAAAAAAGTCCGCAAGCCGCTGACGGAGATTGCTCGCGAGCTGAATGTCCAAGCGGTGGTGGAAGGGAGCGTGCTGCGTTCCGGAGAGCGTGTTCGGATCACCGCTCAGTTGATCGAGGTGCCGCCCGACCGGCATATTTGGGCCCATAGCTATGAAGGAGATTTGCGGGACACGTTGACGCTTCAAAACACGGTCGCGCGCACCATTGCCCAGCAAATCCAGGCCGTTTTGAACAAACAGGAAGAGGCCGCGCTGGAAAAGTCGCCAGTAGTGAATCCGGAAGCTTATGAGGCCTATCTCAAGGGTCGCTACTTCTGGAACAAGCGCACCGGAGATGGTTTGAAGAAAGCCATCGAGTATTTCACCGTCGCGATCGAGAAGGATCCGAACTACGCTCAAGCCTACGCGGGCTTGGCCGACTCCTACGCGCTGTCGGGGGATTGGGAATATGGGATTCTCTCTCCGCAAGATGCTTCTCTGGAAGCAAAGGCGGCTGCGACTAAGGCACTCGATTTGGACGACAGCCTCGGCGAGGCGCATACCTCACGGGCATTCGCAATGGACCTTTATGATTGGGACTGGTCGACTGCCGAGACGGAATATCGGCGGGCAATCGCGCTCAATCCGGGCTACGCGACGGCTCATCACTGGTACGCTTGGCATTTGATGGTGGTAGGACGCACCGATGAGGGCATCCTGGAATCGCGAAAAGCAGAAAGCTTAGATCCTCTTTCCCTCATCATCCGCGCGGACTTGGCCGATGCATTGTGCATTGCGCGCCGGTACGATGAATCTGTGCGGCAAAGCCAACGAACGTTGGAAATGGATCCAAATTTCGCTATAGCACACTATGAGCTGGGGCAGGCCTTTGTACAAAAACAAATGTACAATGAAGCGATCGCGGAATTTCAGCGGGCCATTGAGCTTGCCGGCGACAATGCCGCATTCGACTCCAACCTCGCTTATGCCTACGCCGTCTCGGGGCGGCGCAGCGACGCGCTAAAAATAGCTGAGGATCTGGAAACGCGGGCGAGCGAAAGTTCCGCTGCGGACTCGAATATCGCTCTGATCTATGTGGGACTTGGCGACAACGATGAAGCGATGATCTGGTTGAACAAGGCCTATCAAGCGCGTTTCAATCCTTCGATTCTCTTACGGCCGGCCTTCGATCCTCTCCGATCCGACGCACGGTTTCAGGATCTGCGGCGGCGTATCGGGCTGCCTTGAGGCTAATATTTCCGAACACGCATTCGACGACGATGCGCGTGCGTCTTGCTCCATCGGCCGCTAAATACGAGTTACGGCGTAACGTGTCGAATGAGACTGTTCGAGTTGTGGCCCCGGCCATCGTCGGGGGCGGGGGGCTTCGATTTTGGTCCGGGGCCACCGGCGCGGCCAGCTGTTGCCTCGCTGCCGACCTAACGCCGAACTGTTTATCTTGCGTGACGCAAGCGGTCAGACGACGTTACCACTGATTGAGACGGAGGTTTTCATTATAGCCAATACTACCGCCGCCCGTGAGGGCTGGATCGTCAACCGAACGCGGCACCGAGGCGAAAGCACGAGCGCCGTTTCGGTGGCTGCTTATTCTGAAATGTTTGCTGTGATGAGCGGAAATTGACGGACCGCTTTGGGAAGCATACTGCGCAAATGCAGGGGATGCGATGCTCACAACTGCAATTGCGATGCCCAGAATCACCTTTGAGACGTTTGCCATGGTTTCCTTCTCTGCGAGTGGGTCAAGAAGACGATTGCCTTGTTGTCCGACGCGCAGAAGACTGAATTACATCGTGGCAAATTCCATCACGTGTGCTTGAGCATTTAACCCGACGCCGCTCAACCGGGCATAATCGCGCCTCAAAAAAACATTTGATTGCTCCGAAGAAAAAGAAGAAAAAGCCGCGGCCGGAGGCACGCGCCTTTTTGCTAGGTGAAAACAATTTGCTCTCTAAGAGGGCGGTCGCGTACGCGTCACAGGCCGTAAATTAATTAATTTCATTTTGCTGCTGTTTTTTTCAAGCGCTGCGCAATTTTTTTCAACTAGCCGCCCGAGGTCACTCATCGGGCACTAAACTACACAACCAGCTACCGATTTGTGCGTTCGCGGCCGTGACGCACCCGATGTTCGGCACGTAGTCCATGCGCAAGCGAACAAAAAGGCC
>JBAQBC010000149.1:0-5650 GCA_049286035.1 Xanthobacteraceae bacterium | reverse complement strand
CTATGCCGCTGCATGAACGTTCCAGCGCGCTACTGCACCGGCTATCTCGGCGACATCGGCGTGCCACCCGACGATTCGCCAATGGATTTCAGCGCGTGGTTTGAAGCCTATCTCGGCGGCCGCTGGTACACGTTCGACGCGCGCCACAACATGCCGCGCATCGGACGCATTCTGATGGCGCGCGGGCGCGACGCTACCGACGTCGCGATCGTGACTTCATTTGGCCCTTGCACGCTCGCGAGCTTCAAGGTGATGACCGGTGAGGCCGCGTCAGACGCACCGAGGGATGTCCGCTTTCGGGGGTAAAGCGGACCCCACAACCCACGAGCCTCTTGCCTTCGCAGCCCCGCAAAGAGCGTCATTTAATTTCGAACATGAAGGAGGCGATGCTTCAGCGCGTCAGCTGCCAGCCCAAGACTCGATGACGTACTATCCCCGGACAGTGCCATCGAGCGAAAAGCCGAAGCGCTGGCGAAAACGATTGACGGCCCGGAAATTGGATGGAAATTGCGTGCAGATACTGAACAAATCCAGGTGTAACGCGTAGCAGCATGTCGATCCTCGTCGCGCTCCACCATCGCTCCCGTTATGCCTATGATCGGCCGATCAGCCTGGGCCCGCAGGTCGTCCGGCTGCGGCCGGCTCCGTACTGCCGGACCCGCATTCCAAGCTATTCGCTGACGGTGACGCCGACCCAGCATTTTGTGAACTGGCAGCAAGACCCGCACGGCAACTGGCTTGCCCGCTATGTCTTTCCAGAAAAGACTACCGAGTTCTCCATCACCGTCGATCTTCGCGCTGATATCGAGGTCATCAATCCCTTCGATTTTTTTGTCGAGCCGTACGCTGAAAAGTGGCCGTTCAAGTTTCCGCCCGAATTGCACGAAGACCTCGCCGCCTTTGTCGAGCCAGATCCGGCAACGCCGCGTGTGAAGGAGTTTGTCGCCTCGATTTCGCGCGAGCCGCGCAACACCGTCGATTTCTTGGTCGAGCTCAACCAACGACTCCAGCGCATGATCCGCTACCAGATCCGCATGGAGCCGGGCGTGCAGACGCCCGAGGAAACGCTTGCTTCAGGCGCCGGCTCCTGCCGCGACACGGCGTGGCTGTCGGTGCAAATACTGCGGCACATCGACCTGCCAGCCCGCTTCGTGTCCGGTTATCTCATCCAGCTCAGGCCGGACGTAAAACCGCTCGAAGGCGCCGCCGGTGCTGAGTTCGACTTCAGCGACCTGCATGCTTGGACCGAGGTCTACCTGCCCGGCGCGGGCTGGATCGGGCTCGACGCGACGTCCGGACTTTTGTGCGGGGAGGGCCACCTCCCGGTCGCCGCGACGCCGCACTTTCGCTCGGCCACCCCGATCAGCGGTCTTGTTGAACCATGTGAGGTCTCGTTTTCGTACGATATGAGCGTCAAGCGGATTGCCGAACAGCCGCGCGTGACTGCTCCGTTCTCCGAAGAGGCGTGGACCGCGCTCAATGCGCTCGGCGAGGAAGTCGACGTCGACTTGGTGGCGCACGACGTGCGTCTGACCATGGGCGGCGAGCCGACCTTCGTGTCGGTCGACGACTATCAGTCGCCGGAATGGAACACCGCCGCGGTCGGCCCGATGAAGCGGGTGCGTGCCGACAATCTGATATGGCGCCTGCGCAATCGTTTCGCGCCGGGAGGACTGCTCCATTATGGTCAAGGCAAGTGGTTTCCCGGTGAGCCCATGCCGCGCTGGGCATTCTCGCTGTACTGGCGTCGCGATGGCGTTCCGATTTGGCGCAATGACAGTCTGATCGCGCGCGAGGCCACCGTCCAGCGACCGTCACCCAATGATGCACAGCGTTTCGCCGAGGGGATTGCCGCGCGTGCTGGAATCATGGCCGATTACGTGCAGCCCGCTTACGAGGATCCGGTCGATCGGATGGTTAAGCAAGGCCTGACACCGGAGAACGTCGATCTCAGCGATCCCAAGATCGACGATCCGCTTGAGCGTGCGCGCATCCTGAGCTTGTTCGACAGTCATCTCGGTCGACCTGCAGGATTCGTGCTGCCGTTGCAACCCTCGACAGCTCAGGCGAAACCGGGATGGCTGAGCGAGCTGTGGCGAACGCGACGGGGCCATTTGTTCCTAATCCCGGGAGATTCGCCGCTCGGCTTCCGGTTGCCGCTGCAATCGCTGCCCGATGTTGCGCCCGATCACGAGCCAAGCGGCGGTGTCCCAGTGCGCACGGCCTTGACGGTAGAGGCGCGGGAGGGACGATTGTGCGTCTTCATGCCGCCGCTCGAATCGCTCACGGACTATCTCGAACTGCTTGCAGTCGTCGAATCGAGCGCAGCCGAACTCGGCCTGCCGGTCTATGTCGAAGGCTATGCGCCGCGACCCGATCCGCGGCTCAACGTCCTCAAGGTGACGCCCGACCCCGGCGTCATAGAGGTCAATGTCCAACCGGCGGCATCTTGGCGCGAAGCCGTCGAGATCACGCGCGGGCTTTACGAGGATGCCCATCTTTCGCGCCTGACCACGGACAAATTCATGCTCGACGGACGGCATACCGGCACTGGTGGCGGCAATCACGTCGTAGTCGGTGGATTGACCGCCGCCGACAGCCCGTTCCTGCGCCGGCCCGATCTGCTCAAGAGTCTGGTGCTTTACTGGCTGCGACGGCCGTCGCTGTCCTATCTGTTTTCCGGACTGTTCATCGGACCGACCAGCCAGGCGCCGCGTATCGACGAAGCGCGCCAGGACTTGCTCTATGAACTCGAAATCGCGCTCGCCAAAGTGCCGCCGCCGGGCGGCACAGGCTGGGTGTCGCCCTGGCTCGTCGACCGCCTGTTCCGCAACATCCTGGTCGACGTGACGGGAAACACCCATCGCACGGAGATTTGCATCGACAAATTATTTTCACCGGACGGGCCGACTGGCCGGCTCGGTCTCGTCGAATTCCGCTCGTTCGAAATGCCGCCGCATGCGCGCATGAGTCTTGCCCAGCAATTGCTATTGCGCGCGCTCATCGCCTGGTTCTGGTGTGAGCCACTCGACGGTACGCCTGTGCGTTGGGGTACGGCGTTACACGACCGCTACATGCTCGAACATTTCATATGGGACGATTTCCTCCAGATCTTGGACGAGCTCAAGCATGCCGGCTATGCATTCGATCCGACGTGGTTCGAAGCGCAGAGACAATTCCGTTTCCCGCTCTGCGGCACCGTGCGTCACGGCGGCGTGCGGCTCGAATTGCGGCAGGCAATCGAGCCTTGGTACGTGCTAGGCGAAGAGGGCCTTCCCGGCGGCACCGTGCGCTTCGTCGACTCTTCCGTCGAGCGGTTGCAGATCAAGGTCGATGGCTTGAACGAAGGCCATCACATCGTGACCTGCAACGGCAGGCGCGTGCCACTCACATCGACCGACCGGTCCGGCGAATTCGTCGCCGGCGTGCGCTTCAAAGCCTGGAATCTGTCGCCGTCCTTGCAACCGACCGTCGGCGTGCATGCGCCGCTGACTTTCGACATCGTCGACGCCTGGAACCGGCGCTCCTTGGGCGGCTGCGTCTACCACGTGGCGCACCCCGGCGGACGCAATTATGAGACCTTTCCGATCAACTCCTACGAGGCGGAATCGCGCCGTCGCGCCCGCTTCCAGGATCATGGCCATACCGGCGGCCCGATCGATATTCCACCGCTCGAGTCCTCTCTCGAGTTTCCGATCACCCTCGATTTGCGGCGCACGAACTAAGAAAATCATCCCGCCAAACTCATCCCTTCATGGCACCCCAGCTCGAGAACGTTGCCGAACAACAGAACGCAAGCCTGGAACAGTTCGTTTCAGGCTACCGGCCGCTGCCCGGCATTTTCGATGAGATGATGGATGGCGACGGACGCGTGCGCGCGCACTGGCAGCCGTTCCTGGCGATGCTGGCGGCGTTGGGCGGCGACGAGATCAATCGCAGGTTCGCTGCTGCGGATCGATATCTGCGCGATTCGGGGGTCTTCTATCGTGTCTATGAGGATGCGGCCGGTATCGAACGCCCATGGCCGCTCAGTCACGTCCCGCTCATCATTGAGCCTGCCGAATGGAGGCAGCTGGAGGCCGGCGTCATTCAGCGCGCCGAACTGCTGGAAGCCGTCCTGACGGATGCTTACGGTCCGGCGCTGCTAACAAACGAGGGCCGCCTTCCTGCCGCGTTGATCGCCGGCAATCCGGAATTCCTCCGTCCGCTGGTCGGCGTGGCGGCGCCGGCCGGCGCGCATCTGCGTTTTTATGCCGTCGACGTCGGACGCGGCGCCGACGGGCATTGGTGGGTGCTCAACGATCGCGCGCAGGCCCCGTCGGGCGCGGGCTACGTGATCGAGAACCGACTCGCGCTCTCGCGAGCGATTCCCGATATCTATCGCACCGCGCGTGTCGAACGTGTTGCGCCCTTCTTCCAGGCTTTTCAGGCCGAGCTTTTTGCGCTCAACCGCCAGGACGATGCCCGCATCTGCCTGCTCACGCCGGGGCCGATGAACGAAACCTATTTCGAGCACGCCTATCTCGCCCGCTATCTCGGGCTGCTGTTGGTCGAGGGTGAGGATCTGATTGTGCGGGACGATGGCGTCTTCATCCGCACGGTGTCGGGATTACGGCGTACCGAAGTGCTCGTGCGGCGGATCGATGCCGATTTCGCCGATCCGCTCGAGCTCAATGCCGCCTCGCGTCTTGGCGTTGCAGGGCTACTGCAGGCCGTCCGGGACGACAAGATCGTCATCATTAATGCGCTCGGCGCAGGTTTAGTCGAGGCGCGCGCGATGCTGGCGTTCCTGCCGGCGCTTGCGCCGATCGTGCTCGGTGCCGACCTCAAAATGTCGAACGTCGCGACGTGGTGGCTTGGCCGCCCCGACATGCGCGAGGAAATGATCAAAAAACTCGACAGCATGGTCATCGCGGCGGCCTTCACCGAGTCGCTCGCCGACGGACGGCTCGGCAGCGAAATACTCGGCGCCAAGCTCAACGATGCGCAGCGTCAGTCACTCATGCAGTCGATCCGTGATCGCGGCATCGACTACGTGGTTCAGGAAGCGGTGACGCTGTCGAGCATGCCGGTCTGGCGTGACGGCCAGCTGCAGCCTCGACCTTTCACGTTGCGGCTGTTCCTCGCCAAGGTCGGCGGGCGATGGCAGGTCATGCCCGGGGGGTTCGTGCGCATCGCGGAGCATGCCGATGCGCGGGCGGTCAGTTTGCAGCGCGGCGCCGCGACGGCCGATGCCTGGGTGCTCGCGCACGGACCGGTCGGGGAGACAACGCTCTTGCCGACGTCCGAGCGGATGCAAGTGCAGCGTGCGACCGGCCTGCTGCCGAGCCGAGCCGCGGACAACCTGTTCTGGGTTGGCCGCTACGTCGAACGCGTGGAGGCGACGCTGCGGCTGGTGCGCGCCATGATCAATCGTGTCGCGGAGACTGATGATGCGGCAGCGCCGGTCATTGCCAGCATCGGTGATTTACTCGGCGTCTGGAACGCGATCCCGAGCGAAACGCATCAGGTGGCGGCGACATTCATCGCGCGTGCGGTCCTCACGCGGGAAGACTTGGAAGGATCGCTGCTCCACCTCGTCGGCACCGCGCGTTCGGCGGCCTCCGTCATCCGCGATCGCTTCTCTCCGGATGCCTGGCGGGCTATCAAC
>JBAQBC010000148.1:0-12160 GCA_049286035.1 Xanthobacteraceae bacterium | reverse complement strand
CCACACGGCATTTATCCTTAAATCCGGCAAACGCCGCCGCAGCGCATTGGTTCGGCAATCGCGCCTGCCGGCGTAAACCTTTGTGGCAGGCGCCCCAACAATACCTCACATTTCGACACAATCGGACACGCTGCCGCCCTCGCTTTCAGGTAAATTTAGCTGTCGGATCGGGGAGTTGTGCGGGATGCGTCGTGCGGGGATCGCCGTGATCGCTGCGGCATGGCTTGCGGCCGCGGCTTGCGTTGGAACGGCCGCGGCGGGCGGCGCGGAACAAGATCCTGCGATTACCGTGATCGGCAATCGGCACACCGGTGCCGACATGGTCCGCTCGTTTTTTCACGGCGCGCCAGACGGCCAATACGACGCCGCAGCGCGCGACGCCGCGCTCAAGGCACTTTACGCCACTGGACTGTTCGCCGATGTGAAGATCTCCCACGAGGGAAATCGTATCCTGATCGTGGTGGCCGAAAATCCCACGATCGGAGTGGTCGCTTTCGAAGGCAACAGAAAGCTCAAAGACGCCGATCTCAAAGCGCAGGTGCAATCAAAGGCCAACGGGCCGCTGTCGCGCGAACTTATACAAAGCGACGTGGTCCACATTCTCGATCTCTATCGGGCGCACGGCTATTTCAACACGCAGGTCGTGCCGAAGACGATCGAGGGCAAGCGCGGCGACAACGGCCGGGTAAATCTCGCCTTTGAGATCAAGGAAGGCGAAAAGCTCGCGGTCAAAGATATTGCCTTCACCGGCAATGCCGCCTACTCGCAAGTCAAGCTCAGAGGCGTGGTGAAGACCGGCACCAGCAATCCGCTGAGCTTTCTTCTCAACAACGATATTTACGACGCCGATCGGATCGAGAACGACAAAGACCTGGTCCGGCGCTTCTATCTCGCTCATGGCTATCCCGATGTGCGGGTATCTTCCGCGGCGCGATACGACGCCAACAGGAAGGGTGCCGTCGTCACCTTCAAGATCGACGAAGGGCCGCAATATCGCTTCGGTAAAATCGGTATCGAGTCGCATTTGAACACCGTCGACGGCAGCGCACTGCGCGGCAATCTCCAGACCCAGAGCGGCGATATTTACGATGCGGACGAGGTCGCCAAATCGGTCGAGGCGCTTGCGATCGCGCTGGCCAGAGGCGGCGAGCCTTTCGCCAGCGTCGGGTCACGGACCGAGCGCCATGCCGACCGCCGGATCGTCGACGTTTCGTACCGGATCGAGCAAGGCAAGCGCGTCTATATCGAGCGCATCCAGATCCACGGCAACACCAAAACCCGCGACGAAGTGATCCGCCGCGAATTCGATGTCGGCGAGGGCGATCCATACAATCGAGCGCTGGTCGATCGCGGCGAGCGACACCTCAAGGCGCTTGGCTATTTCAAATCGGTGAAGATCGCGGCCGGGCCCGGTTCGGCGCCTGACCGCGTTGTGCTCGACGTCACGGTCGAGGAGCAGCAGACCGGAAATTTCTGGGTGTCCGGCGGCTATTCGACCAGCGACGGCTTCTTGGCCTCGGTGACCATCAGCGACACCAATTTCCTCGGCACCGGCGATATCGCCAAGACGACGCTCACCTACGGACAATATGCCAGAGGATTCGATGTCGCTTTCACCGATCCTTGGTTTCTCGGCCAACGGCTTTCGGTCGGCGGTGAACTGTTCGGCCGCCAAACCTTCGCCAATTCCAATCAGGCGTTTAACGCCAGCCTCTACGGCGCCAAACTTTCCGCCGGCACGCCGATCACCGACAATCTCGGGGTGACGTGGAGCTACTCGATCTACAACCAGGGCATTTCGCTGGATCCGGCGGCCGGTGCGGTTTCGCTGCCGATCCAGCAGGCGGCACAGGCGGGGTCCTATTGGGTCTCTTCCATCGGCAGCGGCGTGACTTACTCTACGCTCGACAATCCCAAAAATCCGGCGAGTGGCGTTTGGGCGCGGACCGATAACGAGTTCGCCGGACTCGGAGGCGCTGCCAAATTCGCGCGCACCACCGATGACGTCCGATTGTATCAACCCATTGCCGGCGATCTCGTCGGCGTGGTGCGGGCGCAAGGCGGTTACGTGACGCCATGGGGCGGTCAGCAATTGCCGCTTCTGAGCGGGTTTTTTGGCGGGTCGCAGCTCATCCGCGGTTTTGCTCCCAACGGCTTCGGCCCGCGCGACATCACGCCCGGTACGACGATGGATAATCTCGGCGGCAACATTTACTGGACCACCTCAGCCGAGCTGCAGGCGCAGATGCCGTTCGTGCCGCCGGATGCGCAGCTCAAGATCGCATTGTTCTCCGATACCGGCAGTCTATGGGCGACCAACGCCTCGACCGTACCGGGGTTGGCGACCTCGCTCTCGCCGGCGCAGCAGATCGCCAATTCGCAGGCGTTGCGTGCTTCGGTCGGCGCCAGCCTGATCTGGGATTCCATGTTCGGCCCGATCCGGGTTGATTATGCCTATCCGATTGCGAAGCAGAGTTACGACGTCACCCAGCGCTTCCAGTTCCATGCCGGGGCGTTCTAGCTCCTGTTCGCACTCACTCTGGCATTCTCACCGCGCCTCGATTACGATCCGAGTTCAATTTTAAGCCGCTCGCCGCCGCGTGAGATCGCGCCAAGAAGTCGCGCCAAGAGATTGCACCCAAGAGATCGCACCATGAGCCAAATCCGCGACCAAGTTCGAGAGTATGACACCATCACCGTCACGCCTTGCACGCCGCATATTGGCGCCGAGATCGGCAATATCGATCTGACGCGGACACTTTCCAATCGCCAGGTGGAAGAGGTGCATGACGCCATCATCGCGCACGGCGTCATTTTCTTCCGCAACCAGAAAATCGACTTCGAATCGCACGAACGCCTGGTGCGCTATTTCGGCGAACCGCACGTTCATGTCGGCGGCAAGGGCACCGCATCGAAAACCATTCCCGGCCATCCGGCGATCCGGAAACAATATTTCGACGCCAATTCAAAACGCGTCTCCGGCGAGGAGTGGCATTCCGACCAGAGCTGCGCCGAAATCCCGCCGATGTACAGCGTGCTCTACCAGGAGATCATTCCGCCGAACGGCGGCGGCGACACCATGTTCGCCTCCGCATACAAGGCTTACGAAGAACTGAGCCCGTCGATGAAGGCCTATCTCGAGGACAAGACCGCAACTCACGACGGCGCCCGCGGCTTCGACAAGAATGCCGATACCTATCCGGTCTCAGTTCATCCGGTCGTCATCCGCCATCCCGAAAGCGGCCGCAAGGCGCTGTTCGTCAATCGCGAATTCACCAGCCACATTAACGAAGTGTCGGCCGGCGAAAGCCGCGGCATACTCGAATTCCTGTACGATCACATCGGGCGACCGCACTGGAACATGCGCTTCCGCTGGACACCGCATTCGATCGCGTTCTGGGACAATCGCTGCACCCAGCATTATGCAATCTGGGACTATTGGCCGAATGTGCGTTCGGGATACCGCATGTTCGTCAAAGGCGCAGAGCGGCCGGCGGCGTAACGGCTCACCGGCTTCTCCCCTGCCACAGCGGCGCGAATTGCGTGGCGACGACGTTGGTGTAAGGCACTGATCCCGCCAGCAGGTCCTGTCCGCGTGCAAACTCCATCATGCCGGCGACAAAATCCGGCGACAGGGCGGCGTCGTAATAGGGCAAGTCGCGGCGGATAAGCTCGGTAATCAGCGCGGCCTCCGACGGCGGAAATAGTTTTTTCCCGACCTCGCCGGCGCGCGACACGTCAGCCCTCAACGCGGCTTGCGTTTGGACGATCGCGCGCACGGCGGCGGCGGCCTGGTGCGGCGATTGCGCGATCAGCGCATCGGTCGTCGCAATCGTCGCCGCGGTGAAGTTGAAGCAGCGCTTCGGGCCGTCGCCGCGGCGCACATCGAGCACAATCTTGCCGACGCCGCGGCGCACCGCCACTTCCGCGCCCATGCCGTTGGCCCAGAAGCCATCGATCTTGCGGTCCTCGAGCGCCTTCGCCGCTGTCAGCCCGAAATTGATGCCGGCGCCGGCAGCGCCCGGGACCGGCGCGATAGTCACGCGATCGCGCGCGATGTCGATGCCGGCCTCCGCCAGCAAGCCACGCAAGCCCTTGTCCACCCACGGCGCGGCGCCGATGCTGTGGCCCTTGACCACGGCAAGGTCGCCGCGTTGCGCTTTTAGATCCGCGTGCATGACCAGAAACCAGTACATGCCCTGCGCTTGCGCACAGATCAGTTTGACGCCACGGAAATCGGGAAACGCGGCCAGCGCCGAATGCGCCGAACCGCCGACGAAATCGACCGCGCCATCGCGCAACGCCGCATAGGCCTTGTCGACGGGGAAAATCAGTTCGAGCGCAACATCGAGCCCCTCGGCTTTGAAAAATCCGAGCTCGACCGCGGCCTCGGCCGGGAAATACGAATTGGAAATCATATCCGGGACGGCAAGTTTCATCGGATCAACTTCTTTCTTGGCGCCAAAAGGCAGTGCATTGTGAGGCGAGGGTGCGAATAACGCGTTGCCGGTGTCCGGTGCCGCGCGCCGCGGGTGGAAGCGCGCCGCCGATGATAGCCGCAGCGTCGTTGACAACAAGGCATGCGCCGCGCCGATAATACTGCCGCAAGCGGCCCGGTCTGCCGGAGCGACTGCGGGCCCGCCATCGGAGGAAGGTATGAACCGCCCGCAGCAAGGCTTTCCGCCCATTCTCGATCGCCGCGGTCCGCCGCGGGTGCGCCGCTTCGACGAGCAGCGCTGGCTCATCGACAATGTTATTCGCGCCAATGGCATCGACTGGGATCAGCCGCGTTCGCTCTACATCCACCTGCCCTGCGGCATCGAAGCCAATGCCGATTTCGCCGGCATTCGCGAGCGGGTGAAGAAAATGGCCGACATCGGCCCGGCCTTTGCGGCGGTGGCGCGCCGCCGCGAGGCCAAGGCCAACGCCGCGGCGCAGGCCGATCGCAAAGTCACCGCGCGCGACAATTTCTTCATGGCCGCGGTCCATTGGGGCGCCGCCCAATGGCCCTACGACGAGAACGATGAAACCAATGTCGCCTATAACAACAAGAAACGCGAATGCTACGCCAAATACGCAGCGCTTGCCGATCATCACGTTGAGGCGGTTTGGGTGCCGTTCAAGGACAAGGCGATTCCGGCCTGGCTGCATCTGCCGCCGAACCATAGCGGCGGCCGGCTGCCGGTGGTGATCGCTATACCGGGCATGGACAGCTACAAGGAGATTCAGGTCGCGCTCTACGGCGACAAATATCTCAATCGCGGCATGGCGGTGTTGGCGATCGACGGCCCGGGCCAATACGAGGCGCCGATGATCGGGCTTTATTTCAGCATGGAGAACTGGATCGCCACGGGGCCGGCGCTGGTTGACTGGATCGCGGCGCGGCCTGAACTCGATGCGGCGCGCATCGGCGTCGCCGGCACCAGTTTCGGTTCGCTGTTCGGAACCGTGCTCACCGGCAACGAGCCGCGCATCAAAGCCTGCGCGGTGATGTCGGTGTGCCACGAGCCGGGCGGCCACACCATTTTCCAGGAAGCCTCGCCGACTTTCAAGAAGCGCTTCATGTATATGTGCGGCATCACCGACGAGGACGAGTTCGACGCGTTCCGCAAGACCATTACCTGGGAAGGACACGCCGACAAGATCCGGGTACCCTATCTGTGCGTCGCCGGCGAAGCGGAAGAGCTCAGTCCGCTCGAACATTCCGAGCGCTTGATGGCGGTGCTCAAAGGGCCGAAGCAGATGGTGGTTTACCAGGAATCGCGCCATTCCGTCGGCAATGTGCCGGCCGCCAATCTTGGGCCGTTTCCGCCGATTCTGCTTGCCGACTGGCTCGCCGACCGGCTCGCCGGCAAGCCATTCGTCAGCGAACATTGGTATGTCGCCGGTTCGGGAGATATCAACAAGACGCCGTACTGACGTTTGCCGGGCGGCGATCAGGGTCGAGGGGCAAATCCGATGAACGCCATTTTCGGCTTTTTGCTGCAGGGCACCGGCGCGTTGATCTTGACGGCTTCGGCGCAGTCGCCGGCGGCCGTGGTCGAGGAAATCCAGGGTGGCGCGCCGGGTGTTCAATTCATGGACTATGTCGATCCAGGCCAGGTGATCCGTCTCGGCGCCCATGACCGGATCGTGCTCGGTTATTTGAAATCGTGCTGGCGCGAAACCATCAGTGGTGGAACGGTGACGGTCGGCACCGAGCAAAGCGAAGTCGCCGGCGGCGAAGTGACGCGAGCGAAGGTGGCGTGCGAGGGCGGCAAGATGATGCTCTCTGCCGAGCTCGCCGGCAAAAGCGGCGCCATGGTATTTCGCCAAGCGCCGAAGCCGCAGGCCGCCTCTTTGCCGCATCCGGAATTCACGCTCTATGGATTGTCGCCGGTGTTCGAAGTGCGGCCGCCCGGCAAGCTCGTGATCGAACGCCTGGATCAGCCGGGCGAACGCTATGAGATTGCCGTCACCGAGGCGCAGCTCGCGCACGGCGCGTTCCTGGATTTTGCCAAGTCGGACGTGGTGCTTGCTCCGGGCGGAATTTACCGGGCTAAACTCGCCGACCGGGAGATCGTTTTCAAAATCGATCCCGACGCGAAGCCCGGCGACGCGCCGCTCGTCGGCCGCTTGGCCCGCCTGCACGCCCGGCACTAGTCGCAGCGCATGGCCAGGGTATCGCGACGGTTTCGGGATGCGGTTGCTGTTCTCGCCATCGCGGTTGTGGCCAGCGCGCTGATCCTCGCGCCGCCGCTCGATCGGTTCCGCGGTTTGTCGATCGACATACTCACGTGGCTGCGCTGGCGCGCAAATATCGGCACAGTCCGTACGACAGGATCGCCGACCGTCGTGGTCGCGCTGGATGAAGAAACCTATCGAACGCCGCCGTTCGCCGGCACGCCGGCGATAACCTGGACGCCGGAAATCGCGCAGGTGCTCACCGCAATCATTGCCGGCGGCGCCAAAGTGGTCGGCTTTGACATCGTGTTTCCAACCTCGATCGAGCAATCCGAAATTCCGTTCGGCGACGGCAATCTCGGCGCCCGATTGCGTGGCTTCGACCGCGACTTCCTCCGCGCGCTCGCGCTCGGCGCGCATGAGGGCAAAGTGGTGCTGGGCGAAGCGCAGCATCGCGATTTTCCGATTATGCCTTCGCCGGGCCAACGCATTGCCGTCGGCCAGAGCGCCAACATCCGCTCCTTGAACGTCTACAACGATCCGGACGACGTGGTTCGCCGCATTCCGCTCAGCGTAACAGTCGACGGCGCTCCGCAATGGTCCATGGCGATCGAGCTGGCGTCCCGTGCGCTTGGCGCCGCGCCCGAGACCGCCGCCGATGGGACTGTGAAACTTTCCGACTACCGGATTCCGGCCCGAGTGCCGAACACGATGACGCTCAATTTCGAGGGCGGCGCCGATCCGATCCCGACCTTTTCGCTCGCCGATCTGCGCGCTTGCATTGAAAAGGGCGACAACGACTTCTTCCGCCGCAACTTCGCGGACAAAGTCGTTCTTATCGCGACCGTGCTCGACGTCGAAGACGGCCAGGTGACATCGAAGCGTTTCGCCACGTCGCCGGAGAATCCGACTGGCCTGCGCTGCGCGCTGCCGGCGCCGCCGCCGAGTACGATTTATGCCCGCGACTCGACGCCCGGCGCCTACACGCATGCCACGGCTGTCAACAATCTCATACGCGGCGATGCGCTGGTCGAGCTCGGCGCAATCGGCCGCGGCGCGATCGTCTTTGCATTCGCCGCGATCACGGCGGCCGCAACTTTGACGCTGCCCTTGTTTGCCGCGGTGCCCGCTTATCTGGCCGCGGCCGTATTGTGGACCTTCGGCGCCGTGCTCGCGTTCACGTATTCCCCGCTGGCGCTGCCGTTGATCGAGCCTTTGCTCGCGGGTGTCGTCAGCCTTGGCGCGACGACCGGCTTCCGGTTTTTGGTCGCCGACAAGGACCGGCGTTTTTTGCGCAAGAGCTTCGCGCTTTATCTGGCGCCCAGCGTGATCGAGAAAATGGTTGCCGCCAATAAGCCGCCGGCGCTCGGCGGCGAAACCCGCAACGTCACCATCTTTTTTTCCGACCTCGCCGGCTTCTCGTCGATTTCCGAGGTGCTCGCTCCGCCCGAACTGGTGCACTTCATGAACGAATATCTCTCGGCGATGACCGATATCATCCAGGAGCAGGGCGGCTTCGTCGACAAATATATCGGCGACGCGATCGTTGCGATGTTCGGCGCGCCGCTCGACGATCCCAACCACGCGAAAAATGCGGTCAGCGCCGCCTTGCGCTGCCGCGAGCGTCTGCACAAGCTCAACCGCGAGCCGGCCGAATGGCAGCGTTTTAGCTTGCGCCAGCGCATCGGGCTTAATTCCGGCGATGCGCTCGTCGGCAATATCGGCTCGCGCCATCGCTTCAACTATACGGTCATGGGCGACACCGTGAACGTGGCCTCGCGGCTTGAGGGCGCCAATAAATATTTCGGCGCCACGATCATGGCCGCCAAAAGCACGTTCGATCGCGCGGCGACGGGCTTTGCTTGGCGCGAGCTGGATAGCATCCGCGTCCAAGGCCGCGATGAACCGGTCAGCATTTACGAGCCGCTTGCGCGTCATGGCGAGGAAACTCCGGAGCAGAACGTCGTAGCGGCCGCCTACGGGCATGCCTTGGCGTGCTGGCGCCGCCGCGATTTTGCCGGCTGCGTCGCGGCGCTCGCGCCGGTGGCGGCCGCAGATCCGCCGTCGGCGATCCTGTCGCGGCGTGCCAAGAAATTTCTGGCGCATCCGCCGGCGCCCGACTGGGACGCCGTCAACACGCTGGAAGGGAAGTAGCCTCGCAGTCATTGCGAGGAGCCCAAAGGGCGACGAAGCAATCCAGAGGCAAACTAATAAAATTCTGGATTGCTTCGCTGCGCTTGCAATGACGCGCTACGCCGCGATCGCTTCGAGCCGGCGTTTGGTCACCGCCGGCCCGAACGCGCCGATCACGACAAAGACGATCGTCATCGCACCGGCAATAAAGCTGAACACGCCGAGCGTGCCGTAACGGGCGAGAAAGAACGCGATGATGAAGCCGGAGAAGATCGCGGAGAACCGGCTCCAGGAATAGACGAAGCCGACCGCTTGGGCGCGGATGCGGGTCGGATAGAGCTCCGCCTGATAGGCGTGAAACGAAAACGACAGCCAATTATTGCACAACGTGATCAACAGTCCGCAGACGATGACGCCTGCCGCGCTGGTCTGCTGTGCGAACAAAAGTCCGAACGCCGCAATGCCCGCCGCGGCCCAGGCGATCTGCCATTTGCGCTCGAAGCGGTCGGCGAAGAACACCCCAAGCAGCGGTCCGACCGGCGCGGCGATGGCGATGATGAAAGTATAGGTCAGCGATTTCGTCACTTCGACGCCTTGCGAAATCAACAGCGTCGGCACCCAGCTCGAAAAACCGTAATAACCGATGGTCTGAAATAAATTGTAGACCACCAGCATGATGGTGCGGCCGCGATAGGTCGCGTTCCACATCTCGGTCCAGGCGCCGGCCTTGCGCTCGGCCTCGCCGGCGACGATTTCCGGCGGCGCGAGCTCGACGCCGTCGGCGCGGATGCGGCGTTCCAATTCGGCGACGATGCTCTCGGCCTCCGCGGCCCGGCCGTGTTGCTCGAGCCAGCGCGGCGATTCCGGCAAATTCCTGCGGATCCACCAAATAACGGCGGCGCCGATCGAGCCGATGATCACGACCCAGCGCCAGCCGTCGAGTCCAAGGATGGTTTGCGGCACCAGCTGCCAAGCCAGGAACGCCACCACCGGCACCGCGGTGAACATGACGAACTGGTTATAGGCGAAGGCCGGCCCGCGCTGTTCCTTCGGCACCAGTTCGGACACATAGGCGTCGACGTTCACCAGTTCGACGCCGAGCCCGATGCTGGCGATGAGCCGCCACAGATCGATGCTCTCCGGCGTATTCTGAAACGCCATGACGAAGGCGCCGATCGAGTACCAAAGGAGCGCGAAGGTGAAGATCGAGCGGCGGCCGTATCGGTCCGACAGCCAGCTGAAGGCGAGCGTGCCGATGAACAGGCCCAGAAACAGCGCGGCGACGAAACTGGCGAAGCCCTTCAGGTCGAACAAGCCCTGCGTGGTCGGCGTGAAAATGCCGGCCTTGAACAGACCGATGGCGACGTAGGCGGTGAAGAACAGATCGTAGAATTCAAACCAGCCGCCGAGCGACAATAGCGTCACCAGCCGGCGGGTATGGCGCGACGGCGGCAGCCGATCAAGCCGCGCCGCTATCGTGACCGCGCCATTGGCCGCAGCATCTTTGGCCATGTCATTCCCCCCGCATGCGCGGGCGCATTCGCGCCCCTCGTCGCGATAGTATACGACCTTGCCCTCGATCAAGCTCCCAAGGAACGCTCGCGCCATGGATGTGTCCGAAGCCGTCGATTCCCGTATTTCCTGCCGCTGGTTTCTCGACCGGCCGGTCGATCCCGGACTGGTGCGCAAATTGATCGCCAGCGCGGCGCGCGCGGCGTCCGGCGGCAATCTCCAGCCATGGCACGTTTACGCACTGACCGGCGCGGCGCTGGCCGAGCTCAAGCGGCAAGTGACGGCTTCGATCGCGGACCGCGATCCGCGCCAGGTGGACGCGGAATATCCGATTTATCCGAAGTCGATGTGGGAGCCATACCAATCGCGTCGCGACCACCATGGCGTGCAGCTTTACGGCGCGCTCAACATCGACCGCAACGATGCCGCGGCGCGGCTTAACCAGTTCAAGCGCAATTACGAGTTCTTCAACGCGCCGGTGGCGCTGTTCATCGCCGTCGACCGCCGGCTTGGTCCCGGTCAGTGGGCCGATCTCGGCGGCTATATTCACGCGCTGATGTATTTGGCACGCGGCCACGGGCTCGACACCTGCGCCCAGGAATCCTGGGCGCGCATGCATGGCATCGTCGGGCCGTTCGTGAACATGCCGGCGGAGCAGATGCTGTTTTGCGCGGTCTCGATCGGCTATGGCGACCGTACTCATCCGGCGAACAGTTTCCGCTCGCCGCGCGCGGAGCCGGAGGAGTTCTGCAGATATTTTGGATTTGAGTGAGCGGAGCATGTTTCTGTTCGTGGGTGTTTGCATCCCGCCCCGCGATAGCGGGGGAGGGGGGACCGCACGAAGTGCGGTGGGAGGGGCGCGAGCGGCGACGCGACGCAAATTATCGAGCCATCGCTCAACCTAATGCCACACGCCCCCTCCACCACGCTTCGCGTGGTCCCCCTCCCCCGTTTCACGGGGGAGGATAAGTGCAATCGTTCTCGCGGCGCGCCTTTGCGCCCGAGCTATGAAACGCCACTGTCTCAGACTCGTCACCACCGGACATAGCCGTTCCCTGAACGGCGTCCTTCGGACGCCTATGCCGGTGGTCCATGCTGACGCGCTACAGGCAAATGCCGGTGGAAGCATTCGCAAGCATCGCTCTGGCATGGATGACGAACGGGAAGGAACGAAAGAAAGGATTCGGAGGCGAAACGCCGACAGACGCAAGGCTCTTCTGCCGCGCCGTACGGGCACGGCCGCGCCTCAAACGTGGAGGGACTAGCCTCAGGCCATGCTTCGTGGGACCCGGCCTCTTCGTCTGACGGGTTTTCCCCGCCCCTGCCTGTCCCAGTCCAGCGAATGCACCTCGCGCCCCGGTCCTAGCGCCGAGGGGTTGATGCCCAAAGCCGCCCGGGAGCGGGTTGCAAGTCCGCGCGCGGGCACCGCCCTCGCCCGCGCGATCCGGGAATGCCTCCCGGACCTCGTCCGATTGGGCGAGATACGAACTGGTATGTAACGTATTCGGTGACTTGCGTCAACGTCGCGGTGACACGAAATTTCGTCATCCTGAGTTGCGCACTTTCAACCTTCCCCGCGACAGCGGGGAAGGGGGACCACCCGAAGGGTGGTGGAAGGGGCGTCGGCTTCACAGGCAATACGAGACGGCGAGGTCTTGCTCCGCTGCATTGCAGAGCGCCCCCTCCCCCGTTTCACGGGGGAGGAAATATCACCCCCGCTTGAAATATTGCACGGCGCGCTCGTGCTTCTGCGCGGCGGCGCGGCTCGCGAAGGTGCCGAGATTACGCCGCTTGCCGGTCTTCGGATTTACTTTCCGCGAATAAAGCCGGTACTTGCCGGACGCGAGCTTGC
>JBAQBC010000147.1:0-31478 GCA_049286035.1 Xanthobacteraceae bacterium | reverse complement strand
GAATGAGCTTCGATTCCGACGCCCCTCCCACCGCGCAAACGCGCGGTCCCCCCTCCCCGCTGTCGCGGGGCGGGATGAAAGGAAGACTCAATCCCATGCACAAACGCGATCAAGTGAGCCGGATGCGGCCCCGCGACTGACTGGCGCTCGCACCTCAGGATGACGGAGACAAGCTTCGCGTGAAATTCACCGTCACTTCCGCTCCTCGCAATGACGGGCTCTGCCGCCTATGCTCGCCGCGACATATCGGGGAGAAAACAAATGCCGGAGCCGGAACTCAAACCGCGCGAAGTGAAAATCTGCGTCCATGACGGCGTCGACATCGCTGTCGCGCTGTATGTGCCGGAGGGCGACGGTCGATTTCCGGTCGTGCTCGGCGCCTCGCCCTACCGCTACGACAACAATGCGCTGCCGGCGAGCCCGCAATTTCTCTGGCGCGAAACCGGTCCGATCGGCCTCTATGTCGAGCGTGGCTACGTCTATGCGCAAATGGATGCGCGCGGCTGCGGCAAGTCGGGTGGCGAATTCCGTTTCCTCGACAGCAACGAGCAGAAAGACCTCTATGACGTCGTCGAATGGCTCGGCCATCGGCCGTGGTCGAACGGCAAAGTCGGCGGCATCGGCCAGTCCTACTTTTGCATGCTGCAATGGTGGATGGCGATCGGCAAGCCGCCGTCACTTGCCTGCATCGCCGCCTTCGACGGCTTGAACGATCCGTATCGCGCCTCGGTCTATCAGGGCGGCATGCTCGGCGATTTCTTCGGCAGCTATTGGTGGAATCAGAACCGAATCATCAATCGCCACCCGGCCAATGGCGAACATCCGCGCGAACAGACTTGCGATTTGAATCTTCTGCTGCAGCAGCATCCGACCTACGACGATTTCTGGCGCGAGCGTTGCGCCGCCGAGCACCTGCATGAGATCGAAGTGCCGCTTTATTCGGTCGGTGTCTGGGGCAAGGTCGATCTGCATACACGCGGCAATATCGACGGCTTCCGCGGCGCCCGTGGACCTAAAAAGCTCAAGATGATCGGGCCGGTGAATGCGTTTGTGGCCAATCGCGAGTTCAACAGCCGCGAATTGCACGAAACACTGCTATTGCCGTTCTACGATCACTACCTGAAGGGGTTGAAGACCAATTACCCGGAGCGCCCGGCGGTCGAATATTTCGTACGCGGTGCGGATGCAGTCCGCATGGCGGAGACCTGGCCGCCACAAGGCGTCCGCTATGTCAGCTGGCATCTCGACGCCGCCAAATCCGGCAGCGTGAATTCGCTCAACGATGGCTCGCTCGCCCGCGAGCGGCCGTCGGGCGAAACGCAGACCTCCTACAGCTATCCCAATCCGGGCTGGATGATGGGCGTGGTCGGCTTCGGGCCGAACAATGCGCCGGATCCGGCGCGGCGCGTGCTCACCTTCACCACGGTGCCGCTGTCGGCGGACCTCGAAATCGCCGGACCGATCAAGCTCACGCTTTACGCTTCATCGACGCGCAACGACATGGATTTTTTCGTCAAGCTCTCCGAGCAGATGCCGCAATCGGCGGAGGATCGTGGCAAGGGCCTCAATCCGGCCTCGTATTGGATCACCAAAGGCTGGCTGCGCGCCTCGCACCGCGAACTCGATCCGGACAAATCGACCGAGATGGAGCCCTATCACAGCCACGTCGATCCGCAGCCGATCGAGCCCGGAAAGATCTATCGTTTCGATATTTCCATTGAGCCGATGGCGCACCGCTTCAAAAAGGGCAATCGTGTCCGGCTGGAAATCGTCAACGGCGACTCGGTGATTACCGACATGCTGTGGACGCATTACTATGTGCCGAGCAAGATCGGCGTCGACACGATCCATCATTCGGCGGAACATCCTTCGGCGCTCACTTTACCGGTGATGGAAGGCGCGTAAGGCTATCATCCGGAAAACAACGAATAGCGGCGCCAGACTTAAATGCCACTGAACCAGACGGTCGGGAGAAAAAGACGATGCCAGCGAGCACGGATACTGCTGCGACCGGAGTGCCACGCGGCCAAGTCCGCCCGATCAACTGGCCGGTGACTGTGATTGTGTTCTTTGCCGGGAGCGTTCTGCTGTGGGCCGACCGCAGCAATTTCAGTGTCGCCGCCGCTGCTTGGGCGAAAGATCTGAATTGGACGCCCTCCACCATCGGCTTGATGTTGAGCGCCTTCTCGCTCGGCTATCTCGTCATTCAGCCGATCGGCGGCTGGATCGCGGATCAGATCGGCCCGCGGCGGACGCTCGCGGGCACGATGGCAGGCTGGTCGCTCTGGGTCTTGCTCACGCCGATCGCGCCCACGGTGCTGTGGCTGACGGCGATGTTCCGGGTCCTGCTCGGCGCGTTCGAAGCGCCTTACATTCCGGCGAGCATCGCCGCCGTGTCGCGGGCCATCCCGTCGCGTTCGCGGCGCGGCAGATTCGCGGCCTTCATGCAGTCGGGCGCGCAGCTCGGGCCGGCAACGGGTGTGTTCTTCGCCGGGCTTATTCTGCAAGCGACCGGCTCGCCGGTTTACATCTTCGTCGTGTTCGGCGTCATCGGCCTCGCCGGTGCCGCGTTGTGGTGGATTTTCGCCAGGAACTTTGCCGATCCAGTGCCCACGGGCGCGCATGCGGAGACCGACGAAGCCAAAGAGCGCGCCGCGCAGGCGCCGGTGTCGCCGCGGCTTCTCGTGACAAGCCCGGCGCTGTGGCCGTTCTATATCGGCTATTTCGCGCTGCCGTACTGCCAATACATCTTCCTGACTTGGCTGCCGCAATATCTGACCCACTACCGGCACATTCCGCTGGTGACGGCGAGCGCGCTGAGCGCGCTGCCGTTTGTGGTCGCGTTCGTCAGTGCAAACCTTGTCGGCTGGGCGATGGACTGGTTCGCCGCGAAAGGCTGGACCGCCGGCGGCTTGCATCGAAAATTCTTTGTCGCCTTTGGCGCGCTGGCCTATGCGGTGACCACGCTGATCGCCGCGACGACCGAGTCCACAAGTCTGGCGGTAACCATGATTGTCATCGCCAATGCCGGTTTGGCGTTCTATGTCGTGCCGTACTGGCTCATTTGCACCGACGTCGCGCCGAACCAGACCGGCACGTTGGGCGGGGTGATGAATTTCTTCGGCATCGTCGGTGCGACCGTATCGCCCTATTTGAGCGGCGTCATCGCGCAGGCGACCGACGCTTTCGTCGCGCCGCTATTGCTCGCGGTGGCGATCATGCTGGTCGCGGCGACGACCATGATCGCGCTGTTCCATATCAGGCCGTTGAGCAGCCTTTTGGTGGCGCCGCCCGACCGCGCGAAATTGACGGCGTGAGGCCCAAGCGCCGTACTTCTTCCCCGGCGCATTTTCCTGCCCATATAGGGCTCGAGGGGCGCAAAGGATGTGAGCGGAGACGTCATGTCGGCGCCGTTTATCGTTTCGATTCCGCATCGCTTGGGCAAAGACGAAGCGATGCGCCGCCTGAAAGCCGGGCTCGGCAATGCGAGCGCAAATTACCAGCACGTGTTCGCGGTGGAGGAGGAGATCTGGACCGGCGAGCACTTGCAGTTTCGCGTCCGCGCGCTTGGCCAGGTGGCGAGTGGGACGATCGACGTCGCGGAGGAATACGTCACGTTGCAAGTGTTCCTGCCGTGGCTATTGGCAAAAATCGCCGCCGCCATCCAGCCGCTTGTGCGCAAGGAAGGCACGCTGCTGTTGGAGAAGAAGTGATGCTATTTATAGCTTCTCCGCCAGAAACCGCATCAGCCGCGGCGCCGGAAATCCGGATAGGCTGCCCGGCTCTTCGATCGGATCGTTCATCCAGTAATGCGGCGCGCCCGACACGATGCAAGGCCGCACGAAAAAGCCAGCCTGTTTGAGCGCGAGTTGGAACGGGTCGGTCTGCGTTTTGGGATCGACGAGATCGTCATTGGTGCCGGTGGCGAGCAGAACGCCGATCGCATTGTTGCCGTAGGTCGCGTAGCTGACCGGCGAAGCGTCGAAATAAGTCTGGCGGTTCGCCATCGGCGGCGCGCCGATGAATTTCTCGACTTTGTTATCGCTGTTGCGCCCGTCTTGGACCTGAAGCGAGCACCACATCGCGTAGAGGTCGTAGACACCATAGACGCCAACCAGCACTTTGACGGAAGTGTCCGTCGCGGCGAACGGATCATGCGGATAGGCGCCGAGAAATTTCTTGCCGCTCAACGCCGCCAGTGCCGCGAGGTGCGCGCCGGCCGAGGCGCCAAGAAGGCCGATGCGCGCCGGATCGACGCCAAAGGCGCCCGCTTTGCCGCGGATGAATTGCACGCCGGCGAGTACGTCCTGCACCGCTTCGGGGAAGGTCTTGGTTTTGGTCGCGAGCCGGTAGGAGATGGCAAAGACCGCAATCCCGCGCGCGGCGAGATAGGGCCCCCAATATTGGAAAGCGCTCCGCACGCCGGCGACCCAGCCGCCGCCATGGACCGCGACCAGCGCCGGCGCCGCTTTGGCGTCTTTCGGCAGGTAGAAGTCGCCAAGAAGCTCGACGCCATCGTGATTGGCATAGGCGATGCCGTTGTGGACCGTAACGCCGTCCGTCATTTCTTGGTCTCCTGGCTTGAACCGCGTGCAATGGTAAAACGCTTTTGACGTGGTAGAACAAGATCAAAAGCCACGGAGAGGAAATGCTGCAGAGGACCGACGCCGTATCCGACTCGCGCACTGTCGAAGGCGCCCGCATCGATGTGATCGAGCGCGGCAAGGGCCGGCCGCTGCTGTTTTTGCATGCCGAGAACGGCATCGAACCCGCCACCGCGGCGATCGATACGCTCGCGAAAACGGCGCACGTCGTCGCGCCAACCCATCCCGGGTTCGGCCGCTCGGAGCTGCCCAAGGGCATGCACACGGTCGACGATCTGTCCTATTTCTATCTCGACCTTCTCGATCAACTTGATCTTCGCGACGTCACGCTGGTCGGCGTGGCATTCGGCGCCTGGATCGCCGCCGAGATCGCGGTGAAAGCGACGGCGCGGCTTGCGCGCCTGGTCATGGCCAATCCGGTCGGCATCAAAGTCGGCGATCGCGAGACCCGCGACATCGCCGACATCTTCGCGCTCACCGAACCGGAATATCTGGAGATGACTTATTGCGACCCAAATGCCGGGCGGCGCGATTACAAATCGTTGCCGCCGGCCGAGGCCGTCGCCGCGGCACGCGCCCGCGAAGCCACCGCGCGATTTGCGTGGAGCCCATATTTCCACAATCCGCGGCTGAAAAGCCGGCTGCACCGCGTTCGCATTCCGACGCTGTTCCTGTGGGGTGCGCACGACCGCATGGTCGGTGAGGCTTACGGCCGCGCCTATTGCGCGATGATCCCCGGGGCCCGCTTCGAGACCATCGAGAGCGCCGGCCATTTCCCGCATCAGGAGCAGCCAGAAATTTTTTCCAAACGCGTCTTGGCTTTTATGGACGGGAAATAGGCCATGAGAGTTTATCAGTTCAGCGAGCAGCCCTATTACCCGACCTGGAATGATCATTCCGGGTCGCTGCGCGTCATTCTGCCCAACCGCAAATGCGATCCGCGCACCGCCGCCGATCTGTTTCATCGCTACTACGACGAATATCAGGCGTGTGACGATATTGGCCTCGACATCATGCTCAACGAGCATCACCAGAGCGCCACCTGCATGTCATCGGCGGTGGTGGTCGGATTGTCAGTGCTCGCGCGCGCCACGAAGAAAGCGCGCCTCCTCGTGCTCGGCTATCCGATCGGGCACCGGCCCGATCCACTGCGCGTCGCCGAGGAACTCGCGACCATCGACGTCATATCCCGCGGCCGGCTCGACATGGGCTTCATCAAGGGCATCCCCTACGAGATCGCCGCCTCCAATCGCAATCCCGTCGAACTGATGGAAAGATTTTGGGAGGCGCACGATTTCATTCTCAAGGCGATGACCACCCATGACGGGACGTTCAATTGGGAAGGTGAATATTTCCATTATCGGCAGGTGAACATCTGGCCGCGGCCCTGGCAGGAACCGCATCCGCCGGTCTGGTCAACGACCGGCAGCACCACGCAAGCGCGCGTCCTCGGCGACCGCGGCTATGTCATGGCGACGCTCGGCACCGGCTACGGTACGCGCAAGATCTTCGACGCCTACCGCAAGAGCTATCTGGCGAAGTTCGGACGGGCGCCGACCGCCGACCGTTTCGCTTATCTTGGCCTCGTCGCCGTCGCGAAGGACAAAGAAGAAGCGCGCCGGCGCGGCCATCTGATCGCCGGCTATCTGCGCACCAGTTCAATCGTGCATCTGCCGTTTCGCAATCCGCCCGGTTATCTCCCGGCCGAAGACAATGCGCGGCTCATGCGCGGCGAGACGCCGCCGCGCAGCTTCACCAAGGACGGCCGCGGCATCAACATGCACGCCGCCACCGTGGAGGACCTGATCGCTGCCGGCATCCTGTACTGCGGTACGCCTGATGAGGTGTACGCGCAGATCGTCGATTTCTGCGACCATTGCGGCGGCATGGGCAATCTCTTGATGATGGCCCACGGCGGCGAACTCACGCATGCGCAGACCATCGACAATCTGACGCTGTTCGCCGCCGAGGTGCTGCCGCGGCTCAAGGCCTATCGGCAGCCCGATGCCGAGGCCGCCGCCGCCGTCGTGGCGGCCTAATTTTCCAGCGGTCTTCCGGAAAATCCAGGTAACTACCCGAGAACACGGTCATATCTGAGTTGTTCAAAAATTGGAATAAATCTTGATTTTGGTACTGGCCCGGTCCATTTCTGTCTTGGACGACAACGGCCATGAGGCTCGACCCTAGGATTTCGACGCATGAATGGTGAACCATTTGCCGCCGCGCCCAACGTCGTTGGCAAAAAGGCCGCCGGCAGCAACGCGGCCGTGTCGCAGATTCCGGCCGAGGAATCGCTTTGCCCGGTCATGTCCCACGACTGGGTGAACGGCGAATACAAACACCTCGTGGTCGAGGCTTCTCCCAAGGCGCTGTCAGTCACGCCCGGCCAGTTCTTCAATCTGTTGTGCCCATCGCCCGACGTCGGCGAGCTGTTCTTTCGCCGCCCGCAGAGCGTCTACCGCGTCGACCGCGCGCGCGGCCGGATTGAATTTTTGTACAAATGCGTCGGCCGCGGCACCCGCGGCCTGGCGACGCTGCGGCATGGCGACGACCTCAACATGGTCGGCCCGCTCGGCGTCGGCTTTACGCTCGATCCGGCCTGGCGAAACATCGTCGTGCTCGGCCGCGGCGTCGGCATCTCTACACTCGGGCCGATTTCGCAATTGGCGCGCGAACGCCATGTCAGCGTCACCGCGATCCTGTCCGCCCGCAATCCAGACTTCGTCATGGCGGATGCTTTGTTTCGCGAGGCCGGCGAGGTGGTGAGCGTGCTTGATACCGATGGAACGAGCGCGGTCGAGAACGTCGAGCGCATTCTGCAAAACCTGATCGCCGAAAAGCGCGCCGACGCCTTCTTCACCTGCGGCTCAAACCGGCTGTTCCAGTTGATGAAGCGGCTCGGCAGAGCGCACAATATTCCCGGCCAGGTGGCGATGGAGCAGGTAATGGCTTGCGGGCTTGGTCCCTGTTACGTCTGTGTGCGCACTTTCGAAGTGAACGGCAAACAGGAGCTGCGCCGGGTCTGCATCGACGGGCCGGTCTTCGATCTGCAGGAGGCGGTCGGATGGTAGATATGAGCGTTAGGATAGGCGCGGTGACGCTGAAGAATCCGGTCATGCCGGCGTCGGGCTGCTTTTCGACCGATCTCGCGCAAGTGATGGATCTGAACCGACTCGGCGCGCTGGTGGCAAAAACCGTGTCGCGGGACTTTCGCGCCGGCAATCCGCCGCCGCGCGCCGCCGAGGTCGAAGGCGGCATGATCAATTCGATCGGCCTGCCGACCAAGGGCATCGGTTATTTCCTGGAGCACCAGGTCCCGGACTACAAACGCTTCACGCCGCCGCTCGTCGGCTCGATCTCGGCGACCACGATCGAGGATTTCGAAGCGATGGCGCGCGATGTGGCGAAGTCGGCGATCGACGTGCTCGAAGTCAATATTTCCTGTCCGACACGCGATCCCAAAGGCGGCAACTTCGCCCTGCACGAAGAGCATACGTATAATGTCGTCAAGCTCATCCGCGCCACGACCGACAAGCCGATGTGGGTGAAATTGTCCCCGAATGCCGGCGATGTCGTCGCCGTCGCCAAGGCCGCCGAGCGCGCCGGCGCCAATGCGTTGGTGGTGTCGAATACAATTCTGGGGCTGAAGATCAATACCGACACGTTCCGGCCCGCGATCGGCAATAAATTCGGCGGGCTCTCGGGCCCAGGCATAAAGCCGATCATCGTCCGCATGGTCTATCAGTGCGCCAAGGCGGTAAAAATCCCGATCATCGGCTGCGGCGGCATCGTCAAGGTCGAAGACGTTGTCGAATACATGCTGGCCGGCGCCACCGCCGTGATGATCGGCTACCTGACGTTCCGCAATCCCACCGGAATGATCGCGATCATCGAGGGCCTTGAGCAATGGTGCGCCAAGCGCGGCTTTGCCCGCGTCGCCGATCTCACCGGCGCCATGATCGATGAGCCGCCGATGGAGACCTTCGCTGCGGCGGCGTCGCCGATCGGATAGGTTTTCCTTGTCATGACCACGCGCATAACGATCCGCAAGCCGGATGACTGGCACCTGCATGTTCGCGACGGCGAAATGCTCAAAGCGGTGTTGCCGTTCACGGCCAAGAATTTCGGCCGGGCGATCTTGATGCCGAATCTGGTCCCGCCGGTGCGCACCACGGCGGACGGCAAAGCCTATCGCGAGCGCGTCATGGCGGCTCTGCCGCCGGGCTCGAAGTTCAAGCCGCTGATCACCTGCTATTTGACCGACGACACCGATCCCGACGATGTCGAACGTGGCTTTCGCGACAGATTATTCACTGCCGTCAAGCTTTATCCCGCCCATGCCACCACCAATTCGGCGTTCGGCGTCACCGACTACGCCAAGATCCCGCGCGTACTGGAACGCATGGAAAAGATAGGCATGCCATTTCTCATGCACGGCGAATATGTCGCGCCGGACGTCGATATATTCGACCGCGAGGCGGTGTTCATCGATCGCCTGTTGTCGAAATGGCTAAAGCAATTTCCGGGCCTGCGAATGACGCTCGAGCACTTGTCGTCGAAGGAAGGGGTCGATTTCGTCGCCAGCGCGGCGCCGCAGCTCGGCGGCACGATCACGCCGTACCATATGATGCTCACGCGTACCGACTGGCTCGGCCACGGTTTGAAGCCGTACATGTATGTGATGCCGGTGATCAAAACTGGGCGTGACAAGACGGCACTGCGGCAAGCGGCGACTTCGGGCAAGCCGTGCTATTTCCTCGGTACCGACTCGGCGCCGCATTCTTACGCCAAAAAGGTTTCGGTCAGCGGCATCCCCGGCATGTTCAATGCTCCGGTCGCCATCGAGACCTATGCGCAAGTCTTCGAAGAGGAGAGTGCGCTCGACAAACTGGAAGCCTTTGCCTCGCTCAACGGCGCCAAGCATTATCGGATGCCACCCAATGACGAGACCATCGCTTTGGAAAAGACGCCGTGGACGGCGCCGGAAGAGGTCAAGGTCGCAGGGCCCGACGAGCGCGCATTGATCTATCGCGGCGGCGAGACCATCGCCTGGAAGATAGTGAGTTGATCGAGCGCCACTAAATCGTCATCCTGAGGTACCCGCGCGCAGCGCGGGCCTCGAAGGATGCACCCCCGAAGCATGCGGGCTGTCACCCTTCGAGGCTCGCTTCGCTCGCACCTCAGGGTGACGGATAAAAATCTAGCGAGCCAAATGAGCGCACTATGACCTGTTTCGCCGACAAAGCGGTCGTCGCCGAGCTGACGGCCAAGATGCTGCTCGAAGTGGACGCGGTTCGCTTCATGGCTGATAAGCCCTTCATCTATACCTCCGGCTGGGCGAGTCCGGTCTATACCGACTGCCGGCGCCTCATTTCGTTTCCGCGCGTGCGCCAGCAGCTCGTCGATTTCGGCGTGGCGACATTAATGCGCGAAGTCGGCTTCGAGCAGTTTGACGCCGTGGCCGGCGGCGAGACCGCAGGAATTCCGTTCGCGGCCTGGATGGCGGACCGCCTGATGTTGCCGATGCAATATGTGCGCAAGAAACCGAAAGGCTTCGGCCGCAATGCGCAGATCGAAGGCCACATCGAGCCCGGCGATCGCGTGCTCCTGGTCGAGGACATGACCACCGACGGCCGCAGCAAGGTGAACTTCTGTAAAGCGCTGCGCGAGGCCGGCGCGGTCGTCGAGCACGTCTTCGTCTTTTTCTTCTACGACATCTTTCCTGAGGGAAAGCAGATCATGCGCGAGCTTGGCGTGACGCTGCACGCGCTCGCCACCTGGTGGGACGTTTTGGAGGCGGCCAAGAAGAGCGGCACCTTCGATAAAGGCAAGCTCCGCGAAGTCGAAAAGTTCATGAAAGACCCCGCGGCCTGGTCGAAAGCGCATGGCGGCGCCGCGCAGGCGGCGGAGTAATCGCGATGGCAACGCAAAATGCGGACGTGATCGTCGTCGGCGCCGGCAATGCCGCGTTTTGCGCGGCTTTGGCCGCGCAGGAACAGGGCGCCAAAGTATTGATGCTGGAAGCGGCGCCGGAAGAGGAATCCGGTGGCAATAGTCGTTTTACCGCCGGCTCGATCCGCGTTGTCTACAACGGCGTCGAGGACATCAAAACGCTGGTCCCCGATCTCACGCCGGCCGAAATCGAAACCACCGATTTCGGCACCTACACCGCCGACCAGTTCTTCGACGACATGGCGCGCGTGACGCAACATCATGCCGATCCCGATCTGGTCGAGGTTCTGGTCACCAAAAGTTTCGAGTCGCTCAACTGGATGCGCAACAAAGGT
Organism: Xanthobacteraceae bacterium; assembly: GCA_049286035.1. Lineage (GTDB taxonomy): Bacteria > Pseudomonadota > Alphaproteobacteria > Rhizobiales > Xanthobacteraceae > BOG-931. The sequence continues at coordinate 20,587 of JBAQBC010000147.1, read as the reverse complement.
GTGCGGCTCATTCCGATCTACGGGCGGCAGGCATTCAAGATTGAGGGCAAGTTCAAGTTTTGGGGTGGCCTGACGGTTGAATCGGTCGGCGGCGGCCCGGGTCTGATCGCGATGCTCACCGAAGCGGCGAAAAAGCGCGGCATCGAAATCCGCTACGCGACCCGCGGCCTCGATCTGATGTTCGACGGCAATCGCGTCGAAGGCATCCGCGCGCGAGACCACGGCGAAGTGCGCGAGTTGCGCGCCAGATCGGTCGTGCTTGCCTGCGGCGGCTTCGAAGCCAATCCGGAATGGCGCACGCGCTATCTCGGACCCGGCTGGGACCTCGCGAAGGTGCGCGGTTCCCGTTACAACACCGGCGAAGGCATTCGCATGGCACTTGAGATCGGCGCCGCGCCGCGCGGCAACTGGTCAGGCTGCCATGCCGTACAATGGGAGATGAATGCGCCGGAGTTCGGCGACCTTGCGGTGGGCGATCAATTTCAGAAACACTCTTATCCGTTTTCGATCTTGATCAATGCCAACGGCAAGCGCTTTGTGGATGAAGGTGCCGATTTTCGCAACTACACTTACGCCAAATACGGCCGCGTCGTCCTGGAACAGCCCGGTCAGTTCGCCTGGCAGATCTTCGATCAGAAAGTAAAGCACCTGCAGCGCGACGAGTACCGCATCCGGCAGATCACGAAAGTCACGGCCAACACCATCGAGGAATTCGCGCGTAAGCTTGAAGGGGTGAACGCGGCGGAATTTCTCAAGACGATAAAAGAATGGAATGCTTCGGTAAAAACCGACGTGCCGTTCAATCCCAATATCAAGGATGGACGTAACACGCAGGGTCTCGCCATCAATAAGAGCAATTGGGCGAACACCCTCGATGCGCCGCCGTTCGAAGGCTATGCCGTGACGTGCGGCATCACCTTCACCTTCGGCGGGTTGCGCATCAACACCGATGGCGAAGTACTCAATACCGATTATCAGCCGATCCGCGGCCTTTACGCCGCCGGCGAACTGGTCGGCGGTTTGTTCTATTTCAATTATCCGGGCGGCTCGGGGCTCATGTCCGGTACCGTCTTCGGCAAGATCGCCGGCTCCTCCGCCGGCCGCGCTGGCAAGAACTGAGTGTCACGAAATGGATGTGAAAGTCGAGCGCGGCCTCAACGAATTAGGCGCCGCCGAAATCGTGGCGAAGATCGCGGCGAGCGAGATCACGTGCGAAGCCGTCACGCGCGATTGCATCGAACGGATCGCCGCGCGCGAGCCCGTCGTCAAAGCCTGGGTGAATTTCAATCCGGAATTGGCGCTCGCGCAAGCGCATGCGCTTGATCGCGAACCGCGCCGCGGTCCGCTGCACGGCGTGCCGATCGGCGTCAAGGACGTCATCGACACGTTCGATATGCCGACCGAAATGGGTTCGCCGATCTATCGCGGCTATCGGCCGACCGCGGACGCCGCTTGCGTTGCGCTGTTGCGCCGCGCCGGCGCCGTGATCCTCGGCAAGACCGCGACCTGCGAACTCGCCGGCATGGCGCCGGCCGCAACCACCAACCCGCATCGTGCCGCGCATACGCCAGGCGGCTCGTCGAGTGGATCGGCGGCGGCCGTGGCCGATTTCATGGTGCCAGCCGCGCTCGGCACCCAGACCGGCGGTTCGGTGCTGCGGCCGTCCTCGTTTTGCGGCGTGTTCGGTTATAAGCCGACCTACAACACGTTCAACAAAGCGGGGCTGAAGCCTGCGGCCGAAAGCATCGACACGATCGGATGGATCGCCCGCTCGATCGAGGACATCGCGCTGCTCTCGGCCGTATTGCGCATGGACGAGCCGCAGCCGCTGCGCAGCGTGAGTGCGGCGCCGCGGATCGGGATGTGCCGCACCGAGATTTGGGACAGCGCGCAGCCGGAAACCAAGAGTGCGGTGGAAAATGCGGCAACGACGCTGAGCAAGGCCGGCGCCATCCTTCGCGACGTCACTTTGCCCGACGCTTTCGCTGGCCTGCATGCGCTGGCGCGCGGCACCATTAATCACGTCGAGCGCGCCGCTTGCATGGCATTCGAGTGGGACAATCATCGCGCGGCGCTGTCGCCGCAGATGCGGCGCTATATCGAAAGCGGCCTTGCGACGCCGCGTGCGGATTATGTTGCCGCCTGGCGGCGCGTCGAACAATGCCGCGCACTGCTGCCAAGCGTATTTGAAGGACTCGATGTGCTGCTGGTGCCCTGTGTGCCCGGCGAAGCGCCAAAGGGTCTGGCGTCGACCGGCGATCCGAGCATGCAGGCGATGTGGACCGCTTTGCACACCCCGACAATGACATTGCCCACCCATCGCGGGCCGAACAATCTGCCGGTCGGCATTCAATTGGTCGCGCAGCGCTATGACGACGATCTCCTGCTCGCCTGCGCGCGCTGGATTTGGGACAAGATCGGCGCGCCGGACATGATCGGAGTCAGTCGGTTATAGCGTTCGGGAAGTAGCCCACCTCCATGCACAAGCTCAGCCTCCGCGGAAAATCGCTCATGATCGTCGCTGCGCTTACGGCGTTGGCGAGCGTCGCGCGGGCGGACAGCATGGCGGATTTCTACAAGAGCCGCAGCATTTCGATGATCATCGGCTATAGCGTCGGCGGCGGCTACGATGCTTATGCACGACTGTTGGCACACTATATCGGCAGGCACATTCCGGGTGAGCCTTCGATCGTGCCGCAGCAGATGACCGGCGCGGGCAGCTTGCGGGCCGCCAATTATATTTTTTCGGTCGCCCCGAAGGACGGCTCGGTGCTGGGCACGTTCTCGCGCAGCATGGGAATTGCGCCGCTTCTTGGCCAGGCCGAGTTGGACAGCCGGAAATTCACTTGGCTCGGCAGCATGACCGACGACGACACCACTTGCGTCACCTGGAATTCTTCGCCGATCAAGACCTGGAACGATTTTCTCAGCAAACCATCGAAGCTCGGCGGTCTCGGCGCCGACGCTGATCCCGATATTTGGGCGTTGCTGTACAAGAACGTGTTCGGCGCCAAGGTACAACTTGTCAGCGGTTATCCTGGAACCAATGACGTCGTCCTGGCCATGGAGCGCGGCGAAGTCGACGGCCTGTGCGGACTGTCATGGAGCACGATCAAGATGCGGCATGCGGAATGGTTGACGGGTCACTCGGCCAATATCATCGTGCAAGCAGCGCTTGAAAAGGAGCCCGAGATAGCTGCGGTGCCGCTCGCGACCGATCTTGTGACCAACCCCGAGCAGCTGCAGATCATCAGGTTGTTGTTGACCAGCCAGGCCATGGCGCGGCCGTTCGCGGCGCCGCCGGAGCTTGCCGCAGACCGCAAATCGGCGCTGATCGCGGCTTTCAATGCCACGATGCGTGACGCCGATTTTCTGACCGAGGCGCAGAAGCTGAACTTTGAAATCCATCCTGTAAGCGCGGCGACAATCGATGGCTTGCTCGCCGAAGTCTACGCCACGCCCAAAGACGTCCTTGCCAGGGCGGCCAAGGCCATATCGAGCGCCGGCCAGTGACCGTGAGCACGATTGGCGCGCGCGTCCTTCGCCTCGAAGACCAGGCGCTGGTGGCGGGCAGGGGACGCTTTGTCGATGACATTCCGACGGCAGGCGTTTCGGTCGCGGCTTTCGCGCGCAGCCCGCATCCGCATGCCTTGATTCGTAGCATTGATCTGAATGCCGCGCGCGCGGTGCCAGGCGTCATCGCGGTGCTCACGCTCGACGATCTCGCCCGGGTGATGAAGCAGCGACGCATGAATCGCGTTTCCAATTCCGGCACCAATCTGGCGCAGAGTTGGCCGTTCGCGCTCGCCGACGGCGAAGTCTCCTTTGTTGGGGAGCCGATAGCCATTGTTGTCGCCGCCGATCGATACGTGGCCGAAGATGCAGCGGCGCTGATCGAAGTCGATTACGAGGTGCTTGCCGCGGCGATCGATTGCCGCGCCGAAGGCGCGCCTCCGGTGCGCCGCGAATTACGCTCGAACCGCGTGATTTCATACAAGGTCGGCTACGGCGACGTCGAAGCCGCCTTCGCGAAAGCGGCGCACGTCGTGCGCGAAGAGCTGTGGGTGCATCGCGGGGCGGCGCATTCCATGGAAGGCCGCGGAATTCTTGCCGAGATTTCCGATCGCGAAACGCTGGTTTGGGCTTCGACCCAGAAGCCGCACGATCTTCGCACCGCTTTGGCCGACTATATTGCGCTCGATGAAAGCCGCCTGCGCGTGGCGACGCCCGATGTTGGTGGCGGTTTCGGACCGAAGCTGTGCGTCTATCCCGAGGATGTCGCGGTCGTCGCCGCCGCGACATTGCTGCGCCGCTCGATCAAATGGATCGAGGACCGCCGCGAGCATTTCACCAACGCGGCGCAAGAGCGCGACCAATATTGGTCGATCGCGCTTGCCGCCGACGGCGACGGGCGGGTGCGCGGCGTTCGCGGCCGGCTCATTCACGACGTCGGGGCCTATGCGCTCCAAGACGTGAATATTCCCTACAATTCAGCGACCACTTTGACCGGCCCGTATGTCGTCCCGGCCCTGGCGATCGACGTTGCCGCTGTCCACACCAACAAAGCGCCGGTCTCTTCGGTGCGCGGCGCCGGGTATCCGCAGGCGGCCTTTGCCATGGAACGCATGCTGGATCGCCTGGCGCAGGCGTTGCGGCTCGATCGCGCGGAGTTGCGCCGACGCAATCTGATCCCGGCGGAAAAGATGCCCTATCTGAAACCGTTGAAATCGCGTGCCGGCGAGCAGGTGCAATATGACAGCGGCGATTATCCGGGCTGCCAAGCCGAAATTGTTCGCGCCGCGCAGTGGCAGGATTTCCCGCGCCGGCAAGCCGCCGCGCGCGCGCAAGGTAGTTACATCGGGATCGGCCTGGCGCATGGCATGAAGGGTACCGGGCGCGGCCCGTTCGAGTTCGGCAATGTCCGCATCTCGCCGACCGGGCAAATCACCGTCTCAACCGGCGCGGCGCCGATGGGGCAGGGGCTTTGCACGGCGCTCGCGCAAATCTGCGCCGACGCCTTCGGTGTGCGCGCGCAGGATGTGACGGTGATCGCCGGCGATACGGCGGCGGCGCCGCTCGGCCTCGGCGGTTTCGCCAGCCGGCAGACGGTCACGGCGGGCTCTTCGGTGAAGATTGCCGCCGCCGCGGTCGCAGCAAAAGCACGCAAGCTCGCCAGTCATATGCTCGAGGCCGCCGAGGAGGACCTTGAGATCGTCGACGGCGAGGTCCGCGTTGTCGGCGCGCCGCAGCTTGCCGTGAAGCTTGGCGACTTGGCGCGCGTTCTCAAGGGTGCGCCCGGCTATCCGTTTCCCAAGGATATCGAGCCGGGACTCGAATCCAGCGCTACATTTCGTGTCGATCAGCTCGCTTACTCGAACGCTTGCCACGTGGCCGAAGTGGAGGTCGACGTCGAAACCGGCGGGGTGCGTATTCTACGCTATTTCGCGATGCAAGATGCCGGCCGGTTGATCAATCCGATGATCGTCGACGGCCAAGTTCACGGCGGCATCGCCCACGGCATCGGCAATGCAATATTCGAATGGATGGGGTATGACGAGGCCGGTCAGCCGATTACCACGACCTTTGCCGATTACCTTTTGCCGACAGCGGCAGATGTTCCGAACCTGCAAACGCTCTACAAGGAATCGCCGTCGCCGCATAATCCGCTCGGGGTAAAAGGCGTCGGCGAAGTCGGCGTCATTCCGGCGGCCGCCGCGATCATATCCGCGGTCGAGGACGCGCTGTCGCCATTCGATGTCCGCATAGCGCAGATGCCGATCACGCCGTCCAGGCTTGCTGAACTGATCGCCCGTGCGAGGGTCCGGCCCAAGGGTGCGACGCCATAAGCTTTTGACGCCATTCGCTCGGCAGAGCACACTCGCTTCCGATTGAGGAGAACGCCTAATGACTTGCTTGAAATCCGCGATGCGCCTTTTGCTCTGGGCCGCAGTGCTGGTGCCGCTTGCCGGGTCTGTGCGCGCGGAGACATTTCCGTCGCGGCCCATTCACTTAATCATGCCCTATGCTCCCGGCGGCATCGTTGATTTTGCCGGCCGCGTCGTGGCGCAGAAGCTCGGCGAGGTTTTAGGACAAACGGTTGTGGCTGAAAATCGTCCGGGCGCCGGCGGCATTGTCGGGGTCGAATACGTCGCGCATTCGGCGCCTGACGGCTACGACCTGGTCATCATGGATCCTGCCTACGTCATCAATCCAATCATGCAGAAATCCATGCCTTACGAAATCTTCAAGGACCTCGTGACGGTCTCGATCGTCAATTCCTCGCCCGAAGTCCTCGTCGTCGCGCCGCAGCTTGGCATCAAAACTTATGCGGAGCTCGTCGCCTACGGCAAAGCCAATCCCGGAAAGCTCAACTATGCATCCGCTGGAGTCGGCACAACGCCGCATCTCGCCGCGGCGATGTGGGCGCAGCGCAGTGGAATCGACGCGGTTCATGTCCCGTATAAGGGCGTCGGCCCATCTTATGTCGACCTGGTCAGCGGCAAAGTGCAGATGCTGTTTTCCAGCATCGCCGGTGCGCTGCCGTTCACCAGCAAAGGCAGCGTCATTGCGCTCGCGACCACCGGGAGCGAGCGCTCGCCGGTTTATCCCGACCTTCCGACCGTCGCCGAAGCCGGCCTGCCCGGTTATGCGGTCGACCTGTGGCTCGGCATCTATACGCCCGCGACGGTGCCGCCCGACGTGCTCGCCAAGCTGAACAGCGGGATCGCGAAAGCGCTCAAGGATGAGCAACTCAAGGCCTCATTCGCGACCTTCGGCTTGACGCCGCGCGGGACGACACTCCCCGAGGGCGCCGCCTTCACCAAATCCGAATATGAGAAATGGAAAAAAGTGATCGACGACGGACACATCACGCTCGACTGATTCCGTGCCGCGTTTTGTGTTCCGAAAGCGCTGAGGCGGCGTTGCGGAGTCCACGATGAATTCTTCATCGCGTCCTTGGCCGACTGAGTTGCGCCTGCGCAAGGATCGGAAGATATTGACGGTCGCCTTTGATGACGGCGAGAAGTTCGATCTTCCGGCCGAATATCTGCGCGTATGCAGCCCGAGCGCCGAAGTGCAAGGTCATTCTCCGAGTGAACGGCGGACAGTTGCCGGAAAGCAGAATGTCGAAATCCTGGAACTGCATCCAATCGGTAATTATGCGGTGCGGCTGGTGTTCGACGACATGCACTCGACCGGAATTTTCAGCTGGGACTATTTGTTCGAGCTCGGCCGCGACCACGAGGAAAATTGGCGTCGATATCTCGCCGATCTCGCGGCCAAGAACCTGTCGCGCACGGCGCAAACCCCATAACTGAGGGATTGGCGCCGCCGAGCGCAGCCGCGCGTCGGCAGGGCGTCGCATCTAAAGAGCTTGTTTACCACGAGCCGGGTACCGCAGGCGAAGAGTTAGCTCCAGTCACCCTGCGTCAACGATCGGTCAACTTCGGTTTGGCATAGTGGCCGCAGTGTCGGGGTGGGGCATTTGATGGGGCACCAACCGGCATCAGAACGGCCTTAGCTCTCTCCCTCGCGCTAAGGCCGTTCGTTTTTCTGCGGCGCTCCTTGGCCATGAAAGCCGCATCGCACCGGCCATACATCCGCCAATTGAAATCTTTGCCGCCATAGTTGACGGAACGCTTCGACGGGAGCGCTTCGCATCCGGGCGGGTAAAGCCGTCGCCCCGAGAAGTCGGCTGTTTCGCGTAGAGACGAAAATGCTAAGATCGCCAATGGGCAGCGTCATTAAGCAATGCTGCCGCTAAGGGAGAGAAATCCATGACGTTGCGTACGCTCACAAGTATTGCGCTCACGGCCGGCTTGCTCGCGGCTGGCGCCGCCTTTGCCCAGCAGCAGCCTGCAGCGCCTGCCGCGCCGCCCAATCTGGACGCTGTCCCCGATAAAATGCCGTTCGCGACACCCTACGGCGCCCCGATTACGATGGATCGGGCGCAAGCGGCGATCCAAGCGGCCGTCGCCGAAGCCAATAAGCGCGGCTGGGCGCTGAACGTTACGGTGGTCGATCCCAATGGCGATCTCGTTGCTTTTGGGCGCATGGACGGAGCGCAACTCGCCTCGATCGCGATTTCGCAGCATAAGGCGCGAACAGCAGCCCGTTACCGGCGTCCGACCCACGCCTTCGAGGATGGCGTCACAAAAGCCGGTTTCAACTACCTGTTGACGCTGGACGATGTTATCGCGTCGCGCGGTGGCATTCCGTTGGTCGAAGGCGGCAAGCTGATCGGCGCGATCGGTTGCTCAGGCGGCACCGGCTCTCAGGACGAGACGGTTTGTACCGCGGGCGCCAACACGATCAACAAATAGCGATCGCGACGGTCTCTACCGGCGCGCCATTCTGTTCTGCGAGGGCGGCACAAATTGCCGCCCTCGTTGCGTCATAGAATCGGCTATGAAGGTCCTACCGGCCCGACAATGCGTGCCGGGTGCGCGAAAACCATGCCGGCTTCTGTCATGCATCTTAAATGGCGCTATTTGGCCGGCTTGCTGGCGCTCGCCGTCGCTGCGCTTTTGGTATCGCCGGCCGCGCCTCAAAGTAGCCAACCCAACGATGCGCTGGTCCAGCAGCCGGAGCTCGCCGCGGCGATGGCGCAGTACCGCCGCGCACTCGAGGAATACAACAAGGCTTGGCAAAGCTACACCGCGGCGTCGGACGCGTACTGGAATCTGATTTCGGAAAAGCGGCGACTGCGCAATGCCAAGCGCGCTCGCGGCGAGGCGCTTTCGGTCTCGGATTACGTGCTCGCGCAGCCGCCGGTCTATACCGGTCCGCCCAAGCCGCGAAATCCGCTCAAGCCGGAAGTCCCGCCGCCCCGGATCTATGTGCCGGTGGTTGCCGATTTTGTCGCGGCGGCCCGCCAGGAATTCAAGTTCGTCCCGCGGTTGCCGCAGAGCGAGACCGAGTTCAAGCGCGGTTATGCCAAAGTGGCGCTTGCGGCAGGTTTGACGCGAGAACAGATCGTCCGGATTTACGGCTTCGAGGCGACCGGAAACGGCAGTTACGACATCGAGGCCGGGCTCGAATACAACAAGCATGGTCGGGCCATCACCACCGCGCTCGGCTACAACCAGTTGTTGGCGACCAATTCGGTGGAAATCCTGGCGGAAAAGGGCGACGAGTTCATCAAACAGTTCGAGAGCAAATTCGCCGTAGCTCCGGTCGTCGAGCGCCAGCCGCGCGACGGCAAAATCGACGCGTTGCGGAAGATGGTCGCCTTCGCGCGCAGCGTTCCGGACGCGTGGGCTCAGCACGAGATCCTGGCAAACACGACGAAGGGGCTTGGGGTGCACGCCCTTAATCTCGATCTCGATGTCGGACCGATGCTGCAGACGCAAAAGCTTCTGGATTCGCTCGTATTCGCGCGCCGCAAGGGATTTTCGCGAATGCTTACCGCAGCCGAACTCGAAATGATGAACCTGACCGGCGACGGCAACGGCTTTGATATGGTGACGATGCCTTTATCGTGGCGCGACCAGGTGCCAACCGCAAATTTTTTCCGGCCGAGCGGCTATGCCGATAATCCGGTGGCCCAGCGCAACAACGTCGTCGCGAAGCTGATTGCGGCCACTGACGCGCGCATGGACGAAGAAATCAAAAAGCCCGGTGCGCGCGAACTTGCCGCATATTTGCAGTGATCGCACGAGGGCATTGCGACCCGGCTTTGGATCGTTACCATGCGCGCTCGCAAGGGCGGGGCTATGAAGCGGCGCGAATTCATCGCATGGGTTACCAGCGGCGTGGCGGCTTTTCCGGCGCTGTGGCCGCTTGCGAGCCGCGGTCAAGGCGCTGCGCCGGCAAATCAACCCGCATCGGCCGGCGCCAATAATTCGATCGGCCAAGTCGCAAGCATGACCGGCAGCGCAACGGTGACGCGCGGCAATGCAGTCCGCGCGGCTTTGAAGGTCGCGGACGCCGTTTATGCAAAAGACATTCTGCAGACCGATGTGAATTCCTCATTAGGCATCACTTTCGATGACGAAACGACTTTCAGCCTTTCCGCCAACACCCGGATCGTAATCGACTCCTTCGTCTATCAGCAGGGCGGTCATGGCAATCTCGCCTCGTTCAACGTGGCGGCCGGCACTGCATCTTTCATCGCCAGCCTCGTCGCCAAGACCGGCGACATGAAAATCGCAACGCCCGAGGCAACTCTCGGCATTCGCGGCACGACCGGGATCGTCGAGGTGCCGCCGGCTGGCGGCGCCGCCGCGCCGACGATCAAGCTCTATCCCGACGCCGATGGGCATGTCGGCCGCATCGAGGTGTTCAACCGGCAAGGCACGAGTCTCGGCGCATTGACGCAAGGCGCGAGCGCATTTGCGCTGCGGCCTGGTCCCGGCGGCCGGCTCGCCGCGGTCTCGTATCAAATTCCCGCGGCGGAAGCGGCGCGCGATCGCGGCACCTTGCAGCGGCTCAGTCTCACCCACAGGATCGGCCGCCAGATGCTGATCCAGCGGCAGCGCTTGCGTGGACCCGGCCGGCAAGGTCCGAACAATCAGCGCCCACGCGGCGGTCAGAACCCCGAGCGGGCGCCGCAGCAGCCGCTTAACCGGCCGCAACACCCGCCGGGTCAGCCGCGCCCGCGACAGCGCAAGAATATTTTCAACGAACCGAAACGTTAGAGGGAATCATGCGCGCCTATCAATTGCCCAAAGGGGGCGCCGGAATCGATGCGCTCGTCCCGGTCGATCGCCCAGATCCCAGACCCGCCTATCGGCAGGTGCTGGTGAAGGTGAAAGCATGCTCGCTCAATTTCCGCGACCTTGCCATTGCGCGCGGCAGCTATCGCGTGCCGGTGCGCGAAAACCTCATCCCGCTGTCTGACGGCGCCGGCGAAGTGCTCGAAACGGGTCCAGGCGTGACGCGGGTGAAAGTTGGCGATCGCATTGCCGGAAATTTCTTTCAGCGCTGGAGCGGTGGCGCGCCGGCGGCCGACGCGCACAAAAGCGCGCTCGGCGGCGGCATTGATGGCATGCTCACTGAATACGCCGTCCTCGAGGAAGACGGCGTCGTAAAGATTCCGGCGCATCTGTCGCTGGAGGAGGGCGCGACTCTGCCGTGCGCGGCGGTGACGGTCTGGCATGCGATGGTCGAGCACGCCGGGCTCAAGGCGGGCGATACGGTGCTGCTGCAAGGTACCGGCGGCGTTTCGATTTTCGGATTGCAATTCGCGCGAGCGATGGGCATCCGCGCCATCATCACCTCATCGAGCGACGAAAAGCTTGCGCGCGCGAAAGCGCTCGGCGCCGCCTTCGGCATCAATTACCGAACGACGCCGGACTGGGAAAAGGCGGCCATGGAATTCACCGGCGGAAGCGGCGCCGATCACGTCGTCGAGGTTGGCGGCGCCGCGACGCTGGCGCGCTCATTCGGCGCCATTCGCGTCGGCGGCAAAATCACGCTCATTGGCGGGCTAAGCGGCGGCGCCACCGAGCTCAATCCGGCGCTGATTTTTGGCCGTCGCGCCAATGTACAGGGGATTTCGGTCGGCTCGACGCAGATGTTCGAGGCGATGAACCGGGCCATCGCAGCGAATGCGATCAAGCCGGTGATCGACAAAGTGTTCGGTTTTGCCGAGGCGCAAGGTGCCTATCGGCACATGGCGGCCGGCGCGCATTTCGGCAAAATCGTCATCCGGATCGCCTGAGCTCGATTGTCCCCAACTCAAGGGACTGCAGTTAGAAATATTGCTTGAATCGTGAAAAATGATGTTTTAAGCATCATTATTCACATCTCAACCTTTTCCACACGCTCATTTGTGATTACCGCCGGACAAATTCGCGCCTCACGCGCACTGCTTGGCATCGACCAGCGCCGCCTTGCGGAAGCCGCTGGGCTCTCGCTGCCGACGATCCAGCGCATGGAGACGAGCGAAGGCGTCATTAGGGGCAACGTCGATTCGCTGATGAAGCTGGTTGCTGCGCTCAATGACCTGGGCATCGAACTGATCGCCGACAACGCAGCAAGCCAAAACGGCGGCCGGGGCGTGCGACTAAAAGCGGCCGCCTCATGATGCTAGGCGTGGCCCTTGCCTGCGGATCCATGTTGCTGGCGCTCGCCGTGCTTGCAGTGCTTATGGTGCGCTCGCCGCATGCGAGCCGGCTCATTTACGCCGCTTGCATGCTCGTAACCGCAGTTTCACTGGTCGCGGCCTTGACGCATCTCCTCGCCGCGCGAGCGCCCGAAGCGCTGACACTGCCGGTCGGATTGCCATGGCTCGGCGCGCATCTGCGTCTGGACGCGCTGTCCGCCTTCTTCCTCGCGGTTGTCGATCTCGGCGCGATGACCGCCAGCCTGTTCGCGATCGGCTATGGCGAGCACGAAAGCGCGCCGGAGCGAGTCCTTCCCTTCTTCCCGGCTTTCCTCGCCGGCATGACGCTCGTAGTGCTCGCCGACGACGCTTTTACGTTCTTATTGTCGTGGGAATTCATGTCGCTCACCTCCTGGGCGCTCGTGGTCTCGCATCATCGCGTGCCGGAAAATGTGCGCGCCGGCTACATTTATCTGTTGATGGCGAGTTTCGGTACGCTCGCTTTGCTGCTGGCATTCGGGCTGCTGGCCGGTTCGGACGGCCTTTACAGCTTTGCGCAAATGCGCGCGGTGCATCCGGCCGCGGCCACCGGCGCGCTGGTCCTGCTGCTGGTGCTGCTCGGTGCCGGCTCGAAGGCCGGACTCGTACCACTGCACGCCTGGCTGCCCCTCGCGCATCCGGCCGCTCCCAGCCATGTCTCGGCTCTGATGAGCGGCGTGATGACCAAGGTCGCCGTTTACGGTTTCATTCGGATCGTGTTCGACCTCGCCGGCGCGCCGTCCTGGTGGTGGAGCATCGTGATATTGACGGTCGCCGGCATCACCACCGTCATGGGCGTGCTGTATGCGCTGATGCAGCACGATCTCAAGCGGCTCCTTGCCTATCACACCGTTGAAAACATCGGCATCATCTTCATCGGCCTGGGGCTCGCGCTCGCGTTCAAGTCGCAAGGCATGCTGTTCGCCGCCGCATTGGCGCTCACCGCGGCGCTTCTGCACGTGTTCAACCATTCCTTGTTTAAAAGCCTGCTGTTCTTTGGCGCAGGCGCGGTGCTTACCACGACCGGCGAACGCGACATGGAACATCTCGGCGGTCTCATACACCGCATGCCGCAGACCGCGTTCGTTTTTCTAATCGGCTGCGCCGCCATTTCAGCGCTGCCGCCGCTCAACGGCTTCGTCTCCGAGTGGCTGACCTTCCAAGCCATCCTGCTGTCGCCTCAATTGCCGTCATGGGGCCTGAAGTTGCTGGTCCCGGCGATCGGCGCGTTACTGGCGCTCTCCGCCGCATTGGCCGCGGCCTGTTTCGTCAAGGCCTATGGCATCACGTTTCTCGGTCGGCCGCGCACGCGCGCCGCCGAAATGGCATCGGAGACAGATTGGTTTTCGCGAGTGGCCATGATGGTTCTGGCGAGCCTATGCCTGCTCGCAGGAATTCTGCCGGGTCTGTTTATCGATGCACTGGCGCCCGTCAGTTCCTTTCTGATCGGCAAAAGCATGCCGGCGCAAATCGGCGCGCAATGGCTGTCGATCGTACCGATTGCCGAGAGTCGTAGCTCTTATGACGGGCTTCTCGTCTTTTTGTTCATGACGGTATCGGGCACGCTCGCCGCATTTGCCATCCATCGCCTCGCTTCTGATCGTTTGCGCCGAGCGCCGGCCTGGGATTGCGGCTATCCCGATGCCAGTGTGCTTACGCAATACTCGGCAACCAGTTTTGCACAGCCGATCCGCCGCGTATTCGGCACCGTGGTTTTTCGCGCCCGCGAAACCGCGGAAATGGCGCCGCCGGACGATACGCGGCCGGCGCGGCTGACCGTCGAACTGCACGATCCCATCTGGGAGTGGATCTATGCGCCGCTCGCCGTGGCAATCGGTGTTGTAGCTGATCGCCTCAATCATCTGCAGTTTCTCACCATCCGACAATTCTTAACGCTCGTATTCTGCACGCTCGTGGTCCTGCTGCTGGTGCTCGCCCTATGGTCTTGATCCGCGATTTGACGATTCAGGGCGTGCAGATGTTGCTAGTGCTGCTGCTGGCGCCGCTGTTCACCGGTTTCGTGCGCAAGGTAAAAGCGCGGCTGCTGCGACGGCGCGGACCGCCGCTCATCCAGCCCTATTTCGATCTGGTCCGCTTGATGCGCAAGGACGTCGTGCTGGCGGACAGCGCCTCTTGGCTGTTCCGGGTCATTCCATATCTCATCTTTGCTGCGACCTGGGTCGCGGCGTCGCTGATTCCCACTTTCCGCACCGGGCTTCTGTTCTCGTGGTCGGCGGACCTGATCGCAATCGCGGCGCTGCTCGGTAGCGGACGTTTCTTTCTCGCTCTTGCAGGACTGGACGTCGGCACGAGCTTTGGCGGCATCGGGTCAAGCCGCGAGGTGATGATCGCTTCGCTTGCCGAGCCCGCCATGATCATGATCGTATTCACGCTGGCGCTGATTGCTGGCTCGACGCAGCTTTCCACCATGTCCGCCTTCATGGCATCGCCGGCGGTCGGTCTGCGCGTCTCGCTCGCGCTTGCGCTGATTGCGTTGATCATGGTCGCTATCGCCGAAAACAGCCGCATTCCGATCGACAATCCGGCGACCCACCTCGAGCTGACCATGGTCCACGAGGCCATGGTGCTCGAATATTCCGGCCGACATCTGGCGCTGATCGAGCTGGCAAGCTGGCTCAAGCTCGTTCTCTATGTTTCGCTGATTGGCTGCCTGTTTGCGCCCTGGGGTATCGAATCGAGCGGCGCCGCGTTGTCGGCGCTTACGCTCGGCATTGCCGCTTACATCGTCAAGCTCGCCGTGGGCGGCATGCTGTTGGCGCTGTTCGAAACCTCTATTGCCAAGATGCGCGTGTTCCGGGTGCCGGAATTCCTCGGCGCAGCACTGATGCTCGGATTATTGGCGACGCTGCTGCGCTTCGTATCGGGGAGCTTCTGATGAACGGTATCGATTTCGATATCGCGCATCTGCTCGCCGGGTCGCTGGTCCTGGTCAGTCTGCTCGAACTTTACCAGGATCGGCTCTACTCGCTTCTCAACATTTACGCCTTGCATGCTGTGGTCTTGGCCGCTTCCGTAGCTTGGCAAGCATTCGTTCAGGATGCGCCGCATCTCTACATCACCGCGGCGATTGCGCTGATCTTCAAGGCCACGGTCATTCCGGTCGCGCTCCATCGCATCATCGTGCGGCTCGGCATCCATCGTGAAATCGAGAAAGTGGTCGGCGTCGGCATCACCATGCTCGCGGGCATGGCGCTCGTCGCTCTCGCCATGGTGGTCATGCTGCGCGTGACGCGGGAAGCCGATCCGCTGGCGCGCGAGGATCTCGCCTTTGCCCTCTCGGTCGTTCTTCTTGGCCTGTTGATGATGGTGACGCGACGCAACGCCGTCAGTCAGGTGGTTGGCTTCATGTCGCTTGAGAATGGATTGGTGCTTGCCGCAACCGGCGCCAAAGGCATGCCGCTTGTGGTGGAGATCAGCGTCGCCTTCTCGATCTTAATCGCTTTTATCGTGATCGGCATTTTTCTGTTTCGCATCCGCGAACGTTTCGACACGGTTGACGTGCAGATCCTCAACGATTTTCGCGGAGAACGGCAATGACGTTTAATGCCCTGGCCGGCGTATTGGGAATTCCTGCTATTGCGGCGGCGTTGTTCGCCGCCCTGCCGGACTATCGCATAGCCGCTCGATCGAACATCGCTGCGACCGGGCTCACCTTGCTCTGCTCAACGTCGTTGTTTTTCATCAAGCCGCAGCCCGGCGCTTACTTTTTGGTCGACGATCTCAACGGCACGTTTATCGTTCTGACGAGCTTCGTTGGTTTCACCACCAGCATTTTCAGCGCCAGCTATATCGGCCACGAACTCGAGATTGGAAGACTGACTCCGCCTTTCGTGCGCTTCTATCATGCGATGTATCAGGTCCTGATGTTTGCGATGAACCTGGCGCTGAGCGCAAACAACATCGGACTGATGTGGGTGGCGATCGAGTTGGCTACGCTCACCACCGTGATGATGGTCGGAATCTATCGCACTCACGAGGCGCTTGAAGCGGCCTGGAAGTATTTCATCCTCGGCAGTGTTGGTATTGCGCTTGCGCTGTTTGGCACGATTCTCGTCTACATGGCCGCCCGTCCCGTGATCGGCGAGGGGCTCGACGCTATGGTCTGGAGCGTGCTGGTCGCGCGCGCCGGCGCCTTCGATCCCGCTCTGCTCGACGTCGCCTTCGTTTTTCTGCTGCTCGGTTACGGAACCAAGATCGGACTTGCGCCGCTGCATGCCTGGCTGCCGGACGCACACGCGGAAGGCCCGACTCCGATATCGGCGGTGTTGTCGGGGCTTTTGCTCAACGTCGCGCTCTATGCGCTATTGCGATTCAAGATGCTGCTCGCGGTCAATCCGGCGGCGATTGCTCCCGGCCCGCTGATGGTGACGCTCGGACTCGTTTCGCTGGTTTTCGCTGCTTTCATGCTCTACCGGCGGCGCGACATCAAACGCATGTTTGCGTATTCGTCCATTGAGCACATGGGCATCATCACCTTCGCTTTCGGCATGGGCGGACCGCTCGCCAATTTCGCCGGCCTTCTTCACATGACCATGCATTCGCTCACCAAATCGGCAATCTTTTTCGCGGTCGGTCATGTCGCGCAGGTCAAAGGCACGCAACGTATTGCCGATATGGGCGGTCTCACCGAGACCCATCCGGTTCTCGGCTGGACCCTGATCCTGGGCGTCGTCGCGATTGCCGGACTGCCACCGCTCGGAATTTTCACCAGTGAATTTCTGATCGTGAGCTCGACCTTCGCCCGCGCGCCGTCGCTCGCGCTTGTGCTCGTATTCGGGATGCTGGTCGGCTTCGCGGCGCTGTTCTTGCGATTAAACAGCATTGCCTTTGGCGAAGCCCGCGGATCAAGCGAAAAGGCGAAGGCGTCCTATGTGCCGATGTTCGCGCATCTTGGCCTGGTGTTGATTGCGGGCATCTACCTGCCGCCGGCACTGGTCGGTTGGTTTGAAACCGTCGCCAGGCTGTTGGGATGAGTTGATGCCATCGCTCGAAAGCATCGTCGCGCACGGTAGGGCCGTAGAAACTCATCGGCCCTGGCCGCGCGTGGCGATCACCCCCGAGCTTTGGACCGCTGCGGCGGACGAGCTTTCCAGCGGGTGCGCCACGCTGCTCGGATTGTGGGGCGAATCGGTAGCCGGCTACGCCGTGCACATGGCGTTAATTGACGAGAAGAGCCGCGACATCGCGGTCCTGAGCCTCGCGTGCCCGGAATTGGAATTTCCGTCCGTCGGCAGGGTGCACGCGCCGGCAATCCGGCTCGAACGCGCGTTGCACAGCCTCTATGGACTACGGCCAATCGGGATTCCGGACTCGCGACCCTGGCTCGATCTCGGCTTCTGGGACATGCGATTTCCCCTCGGCGCGCGCTCCGCGCCGGTGCCGCAGACCTATGTCTTTCTCCCGGTTGAAGGCGAAAACCTGCACCAGATCCCGGTCGGACCGGTGCATGCCGGCATTATCGAGCCCGGACACTTTCGCTTCACTGCAGCGGGCGAAACGGTGGCCCGGCTCGAGGAGCGCCTTGGCTACGTGCACAAAGGGATCGAATCGCTGATGGCAGGCGCCACGCTCGAACGTGGCTCGCGGCTCGCGGCCCGCACATCCGGCGACAGCACCGTGGCCTACGGAATCGCGTTTGCGCGAGCGGTTGAAGCTGCATTGGACATCGAGCCGCCGCCGCGGGCGCATTTCCTGCGCGCGCTGATGGCGGAGCTCGAGCGTCTCGCAAACCATTTCGGCGATATTGGCGCGATATGCAACGACGCTTCATTCGCGCTCATGCACGCCCATTGCGGCATTCTGCGCGAACTAGTGCTGCGGGCGGCGCAGACTTGTTTCGGTCACCGGTTGATGATGGATCGCGCAGTCCCCGGCGGCGTTACGACCGATCTGACGAGTGAAAGTGTAACGACTCTGAGAAACCTGCTACAGCAAATTCGAGATCGGTTTCCGCCGCTGATCGAGCTTTATGACAATACCGCCTCGCTGCAAGATCGCACCGCCGCGACCGGGATACTCGACGGCGCAATCGCCCGGCGGTTTGGTGCCGCGGGATTTGTTGGACGCGCCAGTGGTCGCGATTTCGACGCGCGGAGAACGCCCGGTTATCCGCCGTACTCCGGGCTCGACTTCACGGTTCCCGTGCTCACCGCGGGCGACGTCAACGCGCGCGTCTGGATTCGCATCCGCGAAGTTGAGCAGAGCCTGGGTCTGATCGAGCAGCTGCTCGAGCGCCTGCCGCAGGGAACAATCGCGATTGAGGCGACCGGCGGCAGCGGCGAAGGCTTGGCGCTGGTCGAAAGTTTCCGCGGCGACGTCCTGGTTTCTTTGCGGCTTGAGGCGGGTCACATCGCGCGCTGTCATTTGCGGGATCCATCCTGGTTTCAATGGCCACTGCTTGAGGTCGCGATCGAGGGAAATATCGTCGCCGATTTCCCGCTCTGCAATAAATCGTTCAATTGCTCCTATTCGGGACATGATGCATAGCGCAGGTTTAGACCGCGACAACTAAAGGCGGAAAGTGATGCGCAGGACATTATTTGAAAGCCTCACGCATGGGCCGCTGACCGAAACTGCGCCTCGACCGCTGGACAGTGGAATTGCAGAACTCGCCGCGGCGGTCGATCGCTCGGCGCGTCGCCGCCTTGGCCGCAGCCTCGCGATTCGGCAAGTGGATGCCGGTTCATGCAATGGCTGCGAACTGGAGATACACGCTCTCAATAATGCTTTTTACGATTTGGAGCGCTTTGGCCTGCGTTTCGTCGCTTCGCCGCGGCACGCTGATGTACTGCTGGTGACCGGGCCGGTAACGAAGAACATGCGCGAAGCTCTGGAACGGACCTATCGCGCGACACCCGACCCAAAATGGGTGGTTGCGGTCGGTGATTGCGCCAAGGATGGCGGAGTTTTTTCCGGCAGCTACGCCGTCGTCGGCGGCATGTCGCAGGTCGTGCCGGTCGATCTGCACATTGCCGGCTGCCCGCCATCGCCGAATCAGTTGTTGCAAGGCCTGCTTGCGCTCTTGGAGATCAGCCGAAAATAAGCCGGTGCCGCGGAGCCGGCGTCTGCGCTGCGGTGCCCTGATTACACGGTCTGTTTGTTAATAATTGCGCGAATCAGGCTTTGATTGAAGCTTTTCAGCCGGATCGCACGGGATTTGCGTCTAAATCGCTTGAGATAGCGGGTTATGCTCATTCCGCTCTTTGGACCGGTTTTCCTTGCATTGTGGCGGCTCGGTGACAATCGCCACATTTCTGCTGTGCTATGCTGACTTAGAGGGATCCGCAGTGAATCGTTGGCACGGACTGCGGACGGGTCGGGGACATACGGATGATCCTAAGGGCGTTGCAGCTCGCCTTTATCATTCTGGCGATCGCGGTCATCTATCCATTTTCCGGACATGAACCGGTGCTGTTTCCCAAGGACACGGCAACGCCGGATGGGATCGTGCGCACGCAGAAATCCGACAGGCTAACGCAGGCGCAAAAGTCCGATGAGGATACGATCGAGATGGCGTCGTTGCCGCCGGCCGCACAACCCGCGTCTCTTCCGCCGTCTGAACAAACAAAAACCGCGGACGATCGCCCGTTCTTCAATGCTCGTTCGACCGAGGCCGGCCAGCAGGAACAGGACCTGATATATCTTGCCTATTACGCCTATTCGGAGGTTCCGCCCGATCAGAAACCGGCGGATACAATTTTGGCAACCCTGAAGGACGTTCCGGTCGGCGCGCCGATCGAGGAAATCAAGCGCGCCTCCGACGCCCTGGGTATCGATTTCACGTTCATGAAGACGGTTGCAAAGATCGAATCCGATTTCGATCCCAAGCAGCGCACCGGCTCCTATATCGGGCTATTCCAATTGAGCAATTACGAGTTCGACAAATACGGCTCCGGAAGCATCGTCAGCCCGCGCGACAATGCCATCGCCGCCGCTTATAAATTCACGACGGCGGCCATCTTGTTTGAGATACAGACGCACAAGAAGCCGACACTCAGCGATCTTTATTTGATTCATCAGCAAGGAACCCAAGGCGCCGCCGAACATGTCAGCCATCCGGAGCGCGTCGCATGGAAGTCGATGTGCGCGACCGACGAGGGTCGGCAGAAAGGCGAGAAGTGGTGCAAGCGCGCCATTTGGCAGAACACGCTGCCGGCCATCAAACAAATCTGGAAATCGGTCGAAAACCTGACATCGGGCGCCTTCGTAGAGATGTGGCAGCAGCGCGTGGCGCAGTTCTACACGCGCTATTCGGCCGCGGTAACTGCAAAATAAATAATCCGCTCTACCGGCCTTGAAGGTCGAAGGCAAAACGCTCCGGCAAAAGCCGGAGCGTTTGCTTAAAGCGGCGCTCGCTGCGGCGAACCGCCGGCGCGAAATTGTTCACCGCCCAGTTTGGCCGCTGACGGCGTTCTCCTGCTGATTGAGCGCCTTTTGTTCGCCGTGGGTGATATGGCCACCGTTGAATTTGCCCATGGC
>JBAQBC010000146.1:0-5921 GCA_049286035.1 Xanthobacteraceae bacterium | reverse complement strand
GAAATCCGACGATCCAGCGCACCGGTCGCGTCGGATAATCGAGCGCCGCCGCGGTGACGCGCGGCATGACCGGAAGCGCAACGGCGCCCGTGGCGAGATGCAGAAAGCGTCGACGGGGAAGTTTCATCCTAGTCCCCCTTGATGATCGAACGACATGCGACGGGCGAGCCGCACATCGCGAACCCCTGGAAGTGTCGATCTCGCCAGAAAGAGGCGGCGATTGGTTAAGGATGCAATGCCTGCCGACGGCACGCGGCTACCGTTCAAACAAGACGCGGTCTTCGGCATGTCCGCGTGTTGGAGCAGCTTTGGACAAAATACACCGCTCCGTGTGGTCGAGGAAGGGCAGAGAGGCAGATGCGGGGCCCGGGATGCCGAAGGCTTACAAAAGATGGTGTGCCCGAGTCAGTGCAAAGCTGGGCAATAAGTTTCGGTGGTCGGTAGAAATGAAGCAGGCCCTGGCCAGTGTCGTCTGTTGTTCGTCACCAACACCGTCAAACATTTCAAATTTGAACAGCGCGGCAAGCGTCGCCTGCATAAGCGGCCGAATGCCTACGAGATCGACCGTTGCCATCATTGGTAATCGATTTGAAAAGTTCCGCCATTGTCAGGCCCTCAGCGGTTGCCCGCCCTAGCTGGATGGTATTAGGTATTAGATGTCTGCGAGCGCCGCTTAAAAGCACGTAAGAACAAAAGAAACCGGGAGGAACGCCAATGAGAAAAGCCTTAAGCGTATTCGTACGCACGGCGTGCGCCGTGGGTGCCGTGGCCCTTGCCATGTCGACTAGCGTTAACGCCCAAGTCAAGAAATACACCTTCGGCTATGACCAGCCGCATTCGACGGCCTACGGCATCGCCGGCGACATGTTCAACGCCAAGCTCATGGAACTGAGCAAGGGCACGATGGGCATCGAGCAGTTCCCGGGCGCGCAGCTCGGCCAAGAGCCGGTGATGCTGCAGAAGATCCGCACCGGCGACATCGACTTCATCATCACCTCGACTGCCAACGCCGCTTCGGTGGCGCCGCAGGCCGGCGTGTTCTCCGAACATTTTATCTTCCGCGACAAGAACCATCTGATGCATGTGCTGGCCGACCCGGCGGTGACGAAGGAATTCGAGGCGATGATCGCCGATTCGGTTAAGGGCGCGCATGTGCTCAGCCTGATGACCATGGGTCTGCGCGATATGTACAGCAAAAAGCCGATCCAATCGGTTGCCGACGTGAAGGGCGAGAAGATTCGCGTACAGGCGACCATGACCGAAGACGCGCATTTCCCCGCTTACGGCGCTCAGACCGTGCATATGCCGTTCGGCGAGGTCTATACCTCGTTGCAGACCGGCGTAGTCGACATCGCGGAGAACGGCATCAACGTTTACATGGCGAATAAGCATTACGAAGTGGCGCCCGTGCTCTCGATGACCGAGCACGAAGCCAACAACAGCTGCATCTGGGTCTCCGACAAGGCCTGGAACAGCTTCACGCCTGAGCAAAAGAAGTGGGTCGAGGCAGCTGCTGCCGAAGTCTCCAACAAGGAACCCGCCTTGGCGCTTAAGCTCGAGGACGATTCGGCTGAGAAACTCAAGAAGATGGGCGTCACTATCAACACTCAAGTCGACAAGTCCGGCTTCATGGCAGACGCCAAGCCGATCCAGGAAGAGATCGCCAGCAAGCTCGGGCCGCATGCGGTAAAGCTGCTCCAACTCGTACGCGACGCGAAATAATTCATTTCGCAGGCTTAGAAATCGGGCGGCGGCGTGAAAACACCGTCGCCCGCAGCTTGAGGAGAGTAATCTCGATAAGGAATCTTGATGAGCGTTTTGCTGGAAAGCGCCCCGGTCAAGCCACCGCTTGTCATCGCGCGCCATCGTCACCTGAAATGGAAGGCGCTCGATCCGCTTGAGCACATCCTGATGGTGCTTTGTGGAATATCGATCATCGGGTTTACTTCTTCGGTCTTCATCGACGTCGTCACGCGGGAAATCGGTTACCCATTTCTTTGGCTGCAACTGATGACCACGGGTTTTTTCGGCTGGGGCGTATTCGTCGGCATGGCCGCGGCGACACGTCGGATGGACCATTTCAACCTGGTCGAAATCACCAAGGGCATGAGCGGCCCCAAGCGGACCTTCATGGAGACGTTCAACCGCATCGTGGTCCTGGCGGTCGGCGCGGCCATGCTAGTGTTCGGCATCCAGAATTTTTTCAACGACATGGGCAGCTATCGCGCGCCGTCGCTGATTCCGCTCAGCACCTATACGGCAAGCGTGCCGGTTGCTGGCGCGCTGATCGTCCTGTTCTGCATCGAGCAGTTAGTGAATGGCTGGCTCCACGGCTTCGAGGGGCCGGAAGACGTTGACGATTTTGCGGGGATCTTGAAATGACGCACGGAGAAATTCTCCTGCTCATGACTGCCCTGTTCCTGATCTTCGGGTATATGGGCGTGCCGGTCGTCTTCGCCCTGATGGCGGGCGTGCTCACCGCCTGCTTGCTCACCCCGATCAGCATGCAATCGATGATCGGCCAGATGTTCCACGGCATCGACTCTGAAATCCTGCTGGCCGTGCCGTTCTTTCTGCTGGTCGGCGAATTGATGACCTCGGCGAATGTTACCAACCGGATGATCGCTTTGGCGCAGACCATGGTCGGGCACATGCGCGGCGGACTGGCGCAGGTTGTCACGCTGTTCAGCATGTTTTTTGCTGGCATTTCCGGTTCCTCAACCGCTGATGTCGCGGTGTTGAGCCGCACCGTGGCGCCCGAGATGGACCGAGAAGGCTATGATCGCGCCTTCACCGCAGCGCTGATCGCCTGCGCTTCGACGATGGCCAATCTCATTCCGCCGAGCATTATGGCAGTTGTCTATGGCGCGATCGGCAACGTCTCTATCGGCGGGCTGTTTCTTGCGGGCGTCGCGCCTGGCATCGTTGTCGGCATCGGCCTGATGATTTATTCGCATTTTTTCGGCCCGGTGGGCATGAAGAAGCCGCGTGCGTCGCTCTGCGAATTTGCCGCCGCGGCGCGGGCCTCAGTGCTGCCATTGATGATTCCAGTCATCATTATGGGCGGAATCCTGACCGGCTGGTTCACGCCGACCGAGGCCGGGATGATCGCGTCGGTCTATATCCTGTTGGTGATCGTGCCGCTGCTCAATCCCCGCCATATCCGCCATCTGCCGCGCGACTTCGTCTATACCGGCCTGCTTTATTCCCTTCCGCTCGCGCTGGTGGCGGCGGCGTCCGCCTTCGGCTGGATGCTCGCCTACCTGCGCGGCCCCGATATCGTCGCCGGCTGGATTGAGACTTACGCCGGCACCGACGGCCGCATGATCATGTTCTTGCTGGTGCTGCTGTTCATCATCATCGGCGATTTCATGGACGCCGTGCCGGCCATCATCATCTTCATGCCGATTATCATCAAGCTGAACGAGCTCGGCAACATCAACCCGCTGCATATGGGTGTAGTAATAATCACCACGCTGGTTTTTGGGCTCATCACACCGCCCTATGGGCTGTCATTGCTGGTCGCGTCAAAATTTGTCGGCGTACAATTCAGTAAGGCGATGTATGCATCGCTGCCAATTTACGTCGTCTTCTTCGTTACCATTGGTTTCACAGTGTTTTTCCCGGACGTTGTCCTCTATCTCCCGAAGCTGCTGCTTCCCGAATCCGTCGGCTGTTTCAAGAGCCCGACCGGAGGCTATATATGCCCGCCTTAGCCGCTATCGCGCGTGCGGCTCGATCAGTTCTATTCGGTTGCCGAACGGATCGTGCACATGCCGCCGGTCGCAGCCCGGCAACGGCTCATCTTCCGTAACCCTGTAGCCGGCCTGCTTGAGCTTTGTCACCATGTCGGCGAGGCCATCGACGATGAATGCCGGATGCGCCTTGCCGGCGGCAACGAAATTTTTGTCGACACCGAGAACCAGCAGCCGCCGCGCGCGACCAGTTGCGGCGGTTTGATCTTCTCGGTGAGACCAAGAATGCCGTGGTAAAAGGCGCGCGCCTCGTCCTCGCGCCCGGCCGGCATGGCAATCAAAATATGATCGATATGACGAATTGGCATCGTTTGACTCGCCGATGATCGCCTAATTTAAGCCTGCACCGAATAGCCGCCGTCGACGGCGATTGCTGCCCCAGTGATGAAATCCGACGCCGGTGCCGCCAGAAACACTGCGATGCCGGCAAAATCGCTGGGCTCGCCCCAGCGCTGAACCGGCGTGCGCGCCAGCACCTTTTCATGCAGGCCCGGCACCTGCTCGCGCGCCTTGCGTGTGAGTTCGGTGTCGATCCATCCCGGCAGGATCGTGTTGACCTGGATGTTATCCTTCGCCCAGGCGACCGCCATCGAGCGCGCCATCTGTACGATCGCGCCTTTGCTCGCTGCATAGGGTGCGGCATAGGACGACGCGAACACTGACATCATCGAGCCGATATTGATAATCTTGCCGCCGCCGACTTTGACCATGTGCGGGTAGGCCGCCTTCGAGCAAAAAAACGCGCTGGTGAGGTTGGTGTTTATCACCAGATGCCAATCTTTGGCCGTCAGGTCCTGCGGCTGCTTGCGCACGCTCGTCCCGGCATTATTGACAACGACGTCGAGACGTCCAAATCGGTCGACCGCGTGCTGTACCGCCGCATGACAGGATTCTTCCTTCAGAACATCGAGCTCCACAAACTCAGCTTGAGCGCCGAGCGAATGCAACTCCGATAGCGCCGATTGCCCCTTTGTCTTGTCTCGCCCCGCTATAACCACCGTGGCGCCGGCGCCGGCCAGACCCTTTGCCATGCCGAGCCCGATGCCGCCATTTCCGCCGGTTATAAAAGCAACTCGTTTTTGCAGGTCAAAAAATTTCATCCTGGGTTTTCTCCGCGTTCAATATCCGAATTATAGATGTCTATACCCCCCGCGCGTCTTATCCCCGCGCGAGTCCACTGGCCTACCTCGGCCAGCAATGACAGATTGTCGACCTGGAGAAGCCGGTGCGCACGATATTCCTCACCCACATTCCTGACATGCTTAAGAACTATTACGGGGAGCGAGCGCTCGCCGAGTTGCGCAAGCTCGGCAACGTGCGGCTCAACGACACAGGCCAAGTGCTCGACGCCGAGGCGCTCGCGCAAGCCGCGCATGGCTGCGAGATCATCGTCTCCGACCGGCAGACCGCGGGCCCGGCAGAGTTCTTCCCGCTGGTGAGCGATCTGGTCGCGTTCCTGCGGGTCGCAGTCGATATTCGTAACGTCGACGTCGAAGCCGCCAGCGCCCAAGGAATTCTGGTCACCCACGCTACGCCGGGCTTCATCGCTTCTGTTGCCGAGATGGCCATCGGCTTCATGGTCGATTGCGGGCGCCACATCACCGAGGCGACGTCCGTCTACCGTGCCGGCCATGTTCCAGAAGCACGTATGGGCCGTCAGCTTAAAGGAGCAACTCTCGGCATCGTCGGCTATGGCGCGATTGGCGAATATCTGGCCGAGCTCGGTCTCGCGCTCGGCATGACGGTGCTCGTGGCAGACCCCTATAAAAAGGTCGTCCAGCCAAGGCTTAATCAAGTCCAGTTCGCAGAACTGTTGGCGCGATCGGATTTCGTCGTTTGCCTCGCCATTGCCAACGAGCAGACCGAGAATTTAATGAATGCCGAAGCCTTCGCCCAGATGAATCCGTCTGCCTTCTTCATCAATCTGTCACGCGGCAATCTAGTGGACGAGGCTGCGCTTGCTCGGGCGCTCGACAAAAAGCACGTCGCCGGCGCTGCCCTCGATGTGGGGCGCGCGCAGGACCAGATGCCTTCGCTCACGCTGGCGCGGCGCGCGGACGTGATCGCCACTCCGCATACGGCGGGCCTAACGCCGGACGCCGCAGAGCACCAAGCCTTTGACACTGTGAATCAGGTGAAGGACCTCATCGCAGGGCGCATGCCAGC
>JBAQBC010000145.1:0-17876 GCA_049286035.1 Xanthobacteraceae bacterium | reverse complement strand
TCCTCGGCCATGGCGTCGCGCAACGCTTCGCGCATGGTCATCGTGACCAGCTCGGTGCCTTCGGGAACGTCGGGCGCGGCGACCGCGGGGCGCGCGGCCGGTTCGGCGAAAGCGGTCTTCGGCGGCGCCGGAGCCTTCCCCTTGGTCGGCTCGACCGCCGCGGGGGGAGCGGATTCGGCGCCCTGCTGCTGGCGCGCCGGTTGTGTCGCCTCGGCTTTCGCCTGCGCTGGGGCTGCCGCCCCATTGCCGTCACTCGCTGGGGCGGGAGCGGTGCGTGCGAGTGCACTCTTGTCCTCGCCCTCGGCAAGGATCGTCGCGATCGGCGTGTTGACGGCGAC
The DNA here is from genome assembly GCA_049286035.1 of Xanthobacteraceae bacterium. Taxonomy (GTDB): domain Bacteria; phylum Pseudomonadota; class Alphaproteobacteria; order Rhizobiales; family Xanthobacteraceae; genus BOG-931. The sequence goes on along the minus strand of JBAQBC010000145.1, from coordinate 17,538 downwards.
GTCGTTAGTGCCTTCGGGCACCAGGATCTTACCCAGCGTGCCGTCGTCGATGGCCTCGACCTCCATCGTCGCCTTGTCAGTCTCGATCTCGGCGATGACGTCGCCGGTCTTGACGGCGTCGCCCTCCCTCTTCAGCCACTTGGCGAGGTTGCCCTTCTCCATCGTGGGCGACAGCGCCGGCATGAGCACCTGGATCGGCATGGCAATCGGACTCGTCAGTCGCGCCCGCGAGCGGGCGCAAAAATAATGGCTCTCACCGATAGACGTCCGTATAGAGTTCCGCCGGATCAGGTTCCGGGTCGTTGGTAGCGAATTCGGCCGCTTCATTGACCACGGCGCGCACTGAAGCGTCGATCTTCTTCAACTCGTCCTCGTCCGCCCATTTCTTGGCGAGAAGCCGTGCGCGCACCTGCTCGATCGGATCGTGCTCGGTGCGCACCCTATCGACCTCCTCCTTGGTCCGGTACTTGGCCGGATCGGACATCGAATGGCCGCGATAGCGGTAGGTCATCATCTCGACGATGGTCGGTCCTTTGCCGGCGCGGCACCAGGCAAGCGCCTCTTCGCCGGCGGCCTTCACCGCGCGCACGTCCATGCCGTCGACCTCGACGCCCGGAATGTTGAAGGACAGGCCGCGCTTGGAGAGGTCGGTCTGGGCCGTGGAGCGGGTCACCGCCGTGCCCATGGCATAGCGGTTGTTCTCGATGACGTAGACAACCGGCAGCTTCCACAGCTCGGCCATGTTGAAGCTCTCGTAGACCTGGCCCTGGTTTGCCGCGCCGTCGCCGAAATAAGTCAGGCAGACGTCATTGGTGCCGCGGTACTTGTTGGCAAATGCGAGCCCGGTGCCGAGCGGCACCTGTGCGCCGACGATGCCGTGACCGCCGTAGAATTTCTTCTCCAGCGAGAACATGTGCATCGAGCCGCCCTTGCCCTTGGAATAGCCGCCGCGGCGTCCGGTGAGCTCCGCCATCACGCCTTTCGGATCCATGCCGGAGGCAAGCATATGGCCGTGATCGCGATAGCCGGTGATCATCTGATCGCCGTCACGCATGGCGAGTTTCATACCCACCACGATAGCTTCCTGACCGATATAGAGGTGACAGAAACCGCCAATCAGCCCCATGCCATACATCTGGCCGGCCTTTTCCTCGAACCGTCGGATCAACAGCATTTGGTGGAGCGCCAGCAGCTCTTGATCTTTCGAGAATTCGGGAACTGAGGTCTGGTTTGCCGCGAGATCTGCGCTCGGAAGCAAGCCTTGCGCGCTGTGGGTCGTTTGTTTGGTTTGGGCGACTGCCATTACTGTCCTCAACACGTCCGCGGCGCTTATCCAATAGCGGAATTCCCCCCCTAGCGAAAGGCGGGGGAGTCCTCGCCGTCCGTCCGCGACCGAGCGGCCAAATCGTTGTCGGAAAAGCTCATTTCGGAACGTAGGCCGGGAAGTTCAAGGCCTCGGCAGGGCCTTCGTCAACGCCTTTTCAAAGCTTGTGGGTGTCAAAGCCTGGGCGTCAAGGCTTGTGCGTCAAGGTTTGGGCGCGGCGGCCGAAAGCGACGGCCGATTGAGCATCAGCGTCAAATCGTGCGGGTCGGCGTAGTCGAGAAGTATGCGGGCGCGCTCGTCCAGCATGTCGGGGTCGAGATCATCGGACTTCAGTAGCGCAATGCGCCTCTCCCATTGCGCTTGTTCGGCCTTGAGGCGATCGAGTTCGACAGTCAGCGTTGCCGTTTGCCGATCGATGTCTTCCTTCGCCTTAAGGCCACGGTCGCCGTTATACGCATTGACGCCGAAATAGCCGATCAGCAATGCCGCCAATGCGTAGAGTGCAAGCGCGTTGAGAATGCTGCGCAGGCGCTTACGTGTGACCATGCCGCACCATGCGAGCTTGTCGATTAAAGCGGTATTAATGAAACGCCGGTTGGCCCCAGGCACCGACGTTCCATGAGCATTCGCCGCGGAAAATCGAATCAGGGCAGCCGGTTTCGAACCTCGTTGAGTACGAAATTGCCAAACCGCTTGCTGCGGTTGCGCAGGAAACGCAGGACCCCGGCATCGACGAAGTAAGTCAAAAGGATGCTGTCGCGCGTGCGTACTTCAGTTCCGACTGGGTCGGCGGAATGCCAGGTGTCGGTGCCGACGGCGAACGCATAACCGCTGTTCGGCACGAATGACATCTGCTTTCGCTTAGGCAGCGAACCGTCGGCAAGCTTCTCATGAAAAATAGTGCCGATATGCGCCGTCGAGCGATCACGCGGAAGGTAAAGCTGCACGGTGATGCCCTTCCAGCGCGTGTCGGTGTGCGGCGTGATCAAATATCCCGGAATATCGCGCGTCAGTATCGGGATCGGATACATGCCGGTTTTGGCAAAGCGGGCGCCGAAACGCCGTTCAAGCGGCCCGGCAAGCCGGCGCACGAAGGCGTCCCTGACTGGACGCGCGCATAATGCTCGCCCCACGACATCCCACAAGGCGCGCTTTTGCGGCGGCAGATGGCGAATGTATTCCGGAAACAAGTCGATCTTCACCCGCGTGTGCGTGCCGTCGGCGAGGTCGTGGCCCTTGCTGCGGCCATGCATGGGCCGGTAATCCGTCACCTCCGGCATATTGGCGAGCATCAAGGCGTAAACATCGTCAGGAAAGACGCGGTCGAACACCAGATGCGTGAACGGCGACTCGGAGGAGGTCGCGGCGTCGACCGAGGTTACGATAAAATCGCACAAGCGATCGATGGCCAGCCGCCGGTCGCCGGGCCTCAATTCAAGCGCCTGTTCCATTGTGCATCCCCGACGCCAATCTGCGATTGGGTATAGCGCCAATAAGCAGCGCCCGACAAGCGTGCGAAGCCGTAGTCAACCTAACGCTTTGAAAGCGCTGCGCCCGGCATAGGTCGCCTGTGCGCCGAGTTCCTCCTCGATGCGAAGGAGCTGATTGTATTTGGCGGTCCGGTCGGAACGCGCCAGCGAGCCAGTTTTGATCTGTCCGCAATTGGTCGCCACTGCGAGGTCGGCGATGGTTGAATCCTCCGTCTCGCCTGAGCGATGCGACATGACCGCGGTATAGCCGGCTTTGTGCGCGGTTTCGACCGCGGCAAGCGTTTCGGAGAGCGTGCCGATCTGATTCACTTTGATCAGGATCGAATTGCCGATGCCGTTTTTGATCCCATCCGACAAGCGGGCCACGTTGGTGACGAAAATATCGTCGCCCACAAGCTGACAGCGGTTACCGATTTTCCGTGTCAGCTTCTGCCAGCCGGCGAAATCGTCTTCCGCCATGCCGTCCTCGATCGAAACGATCGGATAGTGCTCAACGAGATGCGCCAGATATTCGACCTGCTGCTCGATCGAGCGCGTTTTGCCCTCGCCCTTGTACCGGTAGGCCTTGTCGCTGAAGAACTCGCTCGAAGCGGGATCAAGCGCCAGCGCCACCTCCTCGCCCGGCCGATAGCCGGCTTTTTCGATGGCCGAAAGGATGAAGTCGAGCGCTGCTTCAGCAGACGGCAAATTCGGCGCAAAGCCGCCCTCGTCCCCGACATTGGTGTTGTGACTGGCGGCTTTAAGCGCAGCGCGCAGCGTGTGGAAGATCTCCGAACCGGCGCGCAACGCCTCGGCGAACGATTTGGCGCCAAGCGGCACGATCATGAATTCCTGAAAATCGATCGGGTTGTCGGCGTGAACGCCGCCGTTGACGATGTTCATCATCGGCACCGGAAGGAGACGCGCCGCGGCGCCGCCGACGTAACGGTAAAGCGGCAATCCATTGGCCATGGCCGCCGCCTTGGCGACTGCAAGCGACACGCCGAGGATTGCGTTGGCGCCGAGCCGGGCCTTATTCGGCGTGCCGTCAAGTGCGATCAGGGTTTCATCGATCTTGATCTGCGCTTCCGCGTCCATGCCGCCGAGCGCGTCCATGATCTCGCCATTGACCGCTTCGACGGCGGTCCGCACACCTTTGCCCTGATAGCGCGCTTTATCGCCGTCGCGCAGTTCGACCGCTTCGTGAGTGCCGGTCGAGGCGCCCGACGGCACGCCGGCGCGGCCGCGCGAGCCGTCCGTGAGCACAACGTCGACCTCCACGGTCGGATTGCCCCGGCTGTCCAGAATCTCACGGCCGATGATGTCGACGATGGCTGTCATGCACGGTCCAAGCGAAATTTCTAAGGAGCGTCGGGCTGCAAACTTTGCGGGGCCCATGCGCTGCTGCGGGGCTTCTACAGGATCGAACCGGTCGTTGTCATGCCTGGAAAGACGGCTGGCGACGGACCAACGGAAACTGGCCAAAAGCGGTGGATGCGGATGTTGCGTTGACATCCTCGGCGATAAAGTGACGGCCCGACAGAAAGGAGCCAAAACGGTTCACAATGACAAAACCGCCCCAACTCGGCCGCTCGGTCGCACTCCCCGCCTCGCCGCAGGATGCGGTGCTTGACCGGGTGGCCAACCCGCATCCGGACAGCAATTATGTCGCGCGCTTCACCTTTCCGGAATTTACCGCGCTTTGCCCTATTACCGGCCAACCGGATTTTGCTACGCTTGTCATCGATTACGTGCCGAGCCGCTGGCTCGTGGAATCGAAATCGCTGAAGCTTTACCTCAACAGCTTCCGTAATCATGGCGCTTTCCATGAGGATTGCACGGTCGCGATCGGCAAAAGACTGGTCGCGTTACTAAAGCCCAAATGGCTTCGCATCGGCGGCTATTTTCATCCGCGCGGCGGGATGCCGATCGATGTGTTCTGGCAAGCCGGGAAACTGCCGCCCGGCGTGTGGGCGCCGGATCAGGGCGTCGCCACCTATCGCGCGCGCGGCTAAAGCATGATCCCGAAAAGTGGACACCGGTTTCCGGAAAAGATCATGCGCAACCGCCGTGTCTTGTCCGCTCAGTACGATTCTGGCTAGGTTCCTTTGGGACGATATTCGCGAGGGCCTTCCATGAGATTGGTCGTCAGTATCGCGATGGCGGCAGCCCTTGCCGCGGCATCGACGTCTCCGGCTATGGCGGCAAAACATGCAAAAGCGACAAAGGCGACGACGTCCGGCGCCTGCGCGCAGCAGAGCGGCCGCTGCGTTTCCGATTGCGATCAGTTGAATTGGTGCACGATGTATACTTGCGTGAACGGCCAATCGACCCCGGTACCGTTCTGGCGCTGCTTCCAGCCAAGCGGTTTGTGCCTCGCTCCGCACTGCTGAGAAACCGAAACCTACTGAGTTCGCCCTCAATGCCCGTTCGGGGCGTAGCTCGTGATCGTGCTCGGCACTGGCATCGGCACGAGATGGCGCGGGATGACTACCCGCTGACCCTCCGAGAGCGGCGCCCGCACCGACATCGGATTGATTTCAGCGAGCGACCAAGGTGGCACGTGATAGGTCGCGGCCATCGATTTGAGCGTGTCGCCGGCGCGCGCTTGGACCGGCAGGCCGGAATCCCACAGTTCGATCGCGGCATCGGCCGGCACCTCCAGGTGCAGGGGAACGGCTTCGCCTTGCACTGCGGCCGGGGTCGACGAAAGCTCCGCGATCTTGCGCACCAGCTGTTCCTGGATGCGTTCGGCTTTCTCGATGTTGATATGGATGATTTCGCTGTGGTCCTTCAGGTTGAAGCTCGCGTAATGGCCGTGGAAGCGCGAGGCTTGCACGACGTTGCCGCCACCCATGATGTTCGATGATTGAAAGATGTTGATGTAACGCTCGACATTTGGCGGAACGTCGTCGGCGATCCGGGTCGGATCGTAGGTCACGAGCAGGCTTACCGGGATATTTTCGTTATTCAGCCGCTGGGCGAAAGCCAAGGCTGAGTCGCCGCCCATCGAGTGACCAATGAGGACGATCGGTGCTGGATCGCGCCTATAGTCTTGGATCGCCTGATCGACCGCGGCGCGCCATAACAAATAGGTTTGCACACTCGTGGCGATGCCGGCGTGCCGAATACGATCGGCCAAACTATCCATGCCGCGCGAATAAATCAGTCCGGCAACGCCGCGGAACAGATAGGCGCGGCCGCGCGGCTCGGCGATTTCTCTTTCCGGCGCACGAGCCGGCGGCGGAGCAATATCGGCCGCGCTAGCGACCGCGACCGGTCGGGTGGTCGCCGCACGATCATCGGCTCCCTCAGTAGCGCCGGCAAACATTGCGTTGAGGGTTGCGGCGTCCCTTCGGTCCGACGAAGAAGCCGCCGCTGAGCCGGGGCTCGGTGCGGACGAGGAACCGCCGGAGAAGGACACAGCTGATGTGGCTTCGGGATCGAACGCAGCATAACCGCCGCAACCGCCGAGATAGGCTGCAAGCAGCAGAACCGCGATGTGCGACCCTACTCGCCTGCAGCCTTGGATTTGCTTGGCTGCAGCCCAAGGATGTCGTGACCCAAATGAGCCAGGCAATTCACCAAACGCACGCAACAGAGATACCACCCTACTAGCCCCGCGCGGACCTAAAGAGACCGCGAAATCCTTAATTTCCGCCGAATGAAGCTCACCTAAATGCGGCTTCTGCGCCGCGAATTGAGCGCGCCGCCAGATTTTTTGATGGCGAAATAACGGTCCAGGCCTTATCTGCGCTCGGTCTGATCGGCGCTTAGGCCGCAATCGCATGCTATGAACACCCCAGCGATGAACCGCCCGCCCCGCATTTCTTTTGTCTCGCTCGGCTGCCCGAAGGCGCTCGTCGATTCCGAGCGCATCATCACCCGGCTACGGGCGGAGGGTTACGAGCTGGCGCGCGAGCACTCCGGCGCCGATCTCGCCATCGTCAATACCTGCGGTTTTCTTGATAGCGCCCAGGCGGAATCGCTCGCTGCGATCGGAGCGGCGATGGCGGAAAACGGCAAAGTCGTCGTCACCGGTTGCATGGGCGCCGAGCCCGACAAGATCGCCGCCCGACATCCTGGCGTGTTCGCGATCACCGGTCCGCAGCAATACGAAAGCGTGCTCGAGGCGGTTCATCGCGCGATCCCGCCGGCACATGACCCACACGTCGAGCTGATCCCGCCCCAAGGCATAAAACTTACCCCGCGGCATTATGCTTATTTAAAGATTTCAGAAGGTTGCAATAATCGCTGCACGTTCTGCATCATCCCGAAATTACGCGGCGATCTGGTGTCGCGGCCCGCCGCCGATGTGTTGCGCGAGGCTGAACGGCTGGTTGCCGCGGGCGTCAAGGAGCTTCTCGTCATTTCCCAGGACACCTCGGCCTATGGGACCGACCTGAAATACGCGGCCAGCCGCTGGAAAGATCGTCAGGTGCGGGCGAAATTTCTCGATCTCGCTCGCGAACTCGGCGAGTTCGGTGTCTGGGTGCGCCTGCACTATGTTTATCCCTACCCGCATGTCGACGATGTCATTGCGCTGATGGTCGACGGCAAAGTGCTGCCCTATCTTGACGTGCCGTTCCAACACGCTAGTCCCGCGGTGCTCAAACGCATGCGCCGCCCGGCGGCGCAGGAGAAGACACTGGCGCGTATCCGGGGGTGGCGGCAGGCCTGTCCGGACCTGACCATCCGCTCAACCTTCATTGTTGGTTTTCCAGGCGAGACCGAAAACGATTTCACCGAGCTGTTGAAGTGGTTGTCCGAGGCGGAACTCGATCGCGTCGGTTGTTTCCGCTATGAGCCGGTCGCCGGCGCCGTCGCCAACGATCTTGCCGCGCCCGTTCCAGACGAAGTCAAAGAGCAGCGCTGGCACCGCTTGATGGCACACCAGCAGGCGATTTCACAAAAGCGGCTGAAGCGGAAGATCGGCAAGCGCGAAAAGGTCATCATCGACGAGGTGGGGCCCAGTGGCGCGAAGGGCCGCAGCACGGCAGATGCCCCGCAAATCGACGGCACAGTACACGTCACGAGCCACCGCCCATTGCGGATCGGAGAGATTGCGACGGTACGGATCGAACGCACCGACGCTTATGATTTGCATGGCGCGGTGGTGGGTTACTGAAATCGCCGCAGGTCGGAGAGCCTTCTAGGCGAGAACGCGTGCGACCACGCCGGTCAGCTTGGCTAAGTCTTCCTTGGCAATATTGAAAGCCGGTGTCAGGTAGACGATGGAGCCGAACGGCCGGACAAAAACCCCTTCTTCAATAAAGCGTTGCCGCAAGGCATTGAGATTTTCGATGCGATCGAGCTCGACCACGCCAATGGCCCCTTTTACTCGCACCTCCTTGACCCCGGCGAGCTTGCGGCATGGTTCGAGGCCGGTTCGGAGCCACGCCTCGATTTCGGCTACTTGCGCCAGCCGTGGCTCGCGCGCGAAGAGATCGAGTGAGGCGTTAGCGGCGGCACAGCCGAGCGCATTGGCCATAAAAGTGGGCCCGTGCATCAGCGCCTTTGCCGGATCGTCCGACCAGAAGGCCTCGAAGACTTTTCGGCGCGCTACCGTGGCCGCTAGCGGCAGTGTCCCGCCGGTCAATGCTTTGGACAAGGTAATGATGTCGGGAGCTACGCCCGCCTGCTCAAACGCGAACATCGTTCCGGTGCGGCCGAAGCCCGTAAAAATTTCGTCGAAGATCAACAAAACCTCATAACGATCCGCGAGCGTCCGCAGCGTTTGCAGGACATACGCGTCATGAAAGCGCATTCCGCCGGCGCCCTGCACCAGGGGCTCGATAATGATTGCGGCAATACGCTCGGAATGCTGCGTCAGCAGCATCTCGAGCGCCGCACTGCTTGCCTCATCGGCTGGTAGATCGAGGATGATCTGCTGCGGCAAGGCGCCGGCGAGCGTACCTTGAAAGCCACTCTCCGGATCGGAAATAGCCATGGCTCCGCTCGTGTCGCCATGGTAACCGCCTTTGAAAGCAACGATGCGGTCGCGACCAAAAATGCCGCGGTTGCGCCAATACTGCAGCGCCATTTTCAGCGCGACCTCGACGGCGACCGATCCGGACTCGCTGAAAAACACACGATCGAGATTACCCGGACCGAGCAAGCCGGCGAGCCGACGAGCCAGCGTCAAAGCCTGTTCGTGCACCAGCCCGCCGAACATCACATGCGGCATGATTTGGAACTGGCGCTCTACTGCGGCGCGGATGTGCGGATGATTGTAGCCGTGGCACGCCGTCCACCAGGAGGCGATGCCATCGATCAATTCGCGCCCGTCGGCTAGCAGGATGCGGCAGCCGTGGGTCGCCTTGACCGCAAGCGGAAGCGGGGCCGTTTTCATTTGTGCATAGGGTAGCCACAGGTGCTCCAGGCCGGCTTCGGACTGGGCGGGAATTAGCTCGGCTAGACCCTTGTTTTCGCTGGCATTGCCCGGCATTCGGCGCTTTCATGGAGCTGGTGTGGAAAGCCGTTTCGGCCGGCGCCCAAGCGCGTCCGCAATCGGCTAACCCGCGTTTCGTGCGCTCGTCCTGTACGGCACATTGTGCCGTTCGGAAATGCTGAGGTCACGTTCGTTCAAATGGTCAGCGGGACCTGACATGCGTTCGCTCGATGGATTTGCCGGCGACAAGCTTGCGGCGGTCGAACGCGCGCAGCTTCGCCGCATGCCTGTAGTCACGACGCGCACCGGAATTTGGGCTGAGCGCGACGGCCGCCGTCTGCTGTCGTTCTCTTGCAACGATTATCTCAACTTCAGCCAACATCCCCAAATTATCGCCGCGGCAATCGACGCTATTAAACGATATGGCGTCGGCGCCGGCGCGTCGCGTCTGGTTACCGGCAATCATCCGCTCTACGACGAACTTGAAACACGGCTGGCGCGATTGAAAGGCTGCGAGGCGGCCTGCGTGTTCGGTTCCGGCTATCTTGCCAATACCGGAATCATTCCGGCCCTGGTCGGTCCCGACGATCTGATCCTCGTGGATGAACTGGCGCATGCCTGTATTCATGCCGGCGCCAAGTTGAGCGGCGCGCAAATTCACCTCTATCGCCACTGCGATCCGGACCACGCGGAAACGATATTGGTGCAGCATCGCGCCGGCAAAAAACGCGCGCTCATTGCCACCGACGGTGTGTTTTCGATGGACGGCGACATTGCGCCGCTCGCGGTGCTGTCCGAGCTCGCCCGGCGGTTCGACGCTTGGCTTCTGAGCGACGATGCCCATGGGCTCGGGGTGGTCGGCGGCGGCCGTGGCTCGGCTTTCGTCAACGGCGCGGCGCGGTCTTCCATCGATATACCGCTGCAAGCGGGAACGCTGTCGAAGGCCGTCGGCGCCTATGGCGGCTATTTGTGCGCGTCGCGGACCGTGATTGACCTCATGCGTAGTCGCGCCCGCACCTTCATTTACTCGACCGGCTTGCCGCCTGCGATCGTTGCCGCGGCGATCGCCGCGCTAGAGTTGATCGAGCGCGATCCAGCCTATGCCGCTGAGCCATTGCGCAAAGCGCGGCTTTTTACCCGCGCGCTCAATCTGCCGGAGGCGCAGAGCGCTATCGTCCCTGTCATTATCGGCGATGCCGCAGCAGCGCTCGCAGCATCCGATCTTCTGCGCGAGAACGGCTTCCTGGTCGTCGCGATCCGCCCGCCGACAGTACCGGCAGGCACGGCGAGACTGCGCTTCGCCTTTACCGCCCAGCACGCCGATGCGGACATCGCGCGGCTTGCCGAAATCGTGCGGCGGCAGGTTTTATTAAGGCGCTGATCCGGTGACCGCGATCTTCATCACCGGCACCGGAACAGAAGTCGGGAAAACCTTCGTCGCTGCCTCGTTGATCCGCCATCTACGGCAGATGGGTCGCTCGGTCGAGGCGATCAAACCCGTAGTCAGCGGCTTTGATCCTGATCAGGCTGCGGGAAGCGACCCCGGCATTTTGCTCCAGGCCCTCGGTTATCCGGCAACCCCGCCCAATATCGAGCGCATTTCGCCGTGGTGTTTTCGCGCGGCGATGTCGCCGGATGCCGCGGCGCGGCAGGAAGATCGCCGCATCGACGTCGCTGAGGTCGTGGCCTTCTGCCAATCGGCGATCAAGCAGCGGCAGGAGATTTTGCTGATCGAAGGCGTCGGCGGCATCATGGTGCCGCTCGACGAGCAGCGCACGATCCTGGACGTGATGATGGCGCTGCAGTTGCCGCTTATTCTGGTCGCCGGCTCCTATCTCGGTACCATCAGTCATACGCTTACGGCGCTCGACGCTTTGTTCCGCCGCGATTTGTCGGTTCTCGCGACTATCGTCAGCGAAACGCCCGGCTCGACCGTACCGCTCAAGGAAACCGTGGCCGCGATTGGGCGATTTGCCGAACCGGTCATCGGACTGCCGCGGCAGCAGCTTGGACCGGGCGAGAAGCCGACCGGAGGCACGCTTGCCGCCTTCGATCGGATTTTTGGATCATCGTGAGTGGACCGTATTTGCCCTGACGAATAGCTTCTGGTCGCGGCCGAACGTCATTTTGCGAAATGGACGACCGCCAGCGTTTCCAATGTGGCTTCGAGGTTGAACAGAGCGTGCAATAGAAAAGTGAGCGGCAACGAGCTGCTGCGCCAGCGCATCCAGCCAAGAAAAAGGCCAGCGGCGAAAATTTCCAGCATACCCGCCCAATCGTACTGGATGTGAAGCGTTGCCCACAGGATCGAGATCACAACGATGGCGGGCCAAGCGGAGCGCGACGATCGTACCCAGCCGCGAAACAAAAAACCCCGAAACATGGCCTCCTCGTCGGCCGGTGCGACCAGGATTGCGGCCGCGAGCATCGGAAGGAGCCATCCGGCCGCTGCTGCCGTCGTATAGGACTGCAGCTGGAATTGCGTCGTCAGATCGCGGCCCGTCACGTAGAGCAGCGCGTCGGTCGTGGCGATCAGGACCACCAAGCCAACAATGCCGAGCGACACGTCGCGTCCCGATGGCCACTTCAACGCGAAATAGTCGGACAAATCCGACCGCGCGAGCCGGACCGCAATCACGAGCACGCCGATCGTGACCGGATTGGACAGCACGATGAAGATCGTGACCAGCACGCCGTCAAACGGCGTCTGCAGGACCGAATCCAAAGCGCCGCCACGCAGCCAGAGCAGAACGCCGAAGCCGACGAACTGGCCAAGGAGGAAGGCGACGATACTCCAGCCCAACGTCGTCCAATAGCCCCAAGCTTTCATGCGAGCCGAAGCTTCACGCGCCACTGGGCATTACGTCGGTTATGTCACCAGGATCGATGATCCAGTCGTGGCGCGACCCTCGAGGTCGCGGTGTGCTTTCACAGCATCGCGCAGCGGGTATTTTTGGTTGACCGGGACCTTTACCGCTCCCTTGCCGACGACGTCGAACAAATCATTGGCGATCGCCAGCAGGTCCTGACGCTTGGCAGCATAGGTATTGAGCGTCGGGCGCGTGGCATACAGCGATCCCTTGGTCTGCAGAATATTGATGTTAAAGGCGTCGACCTGCCCGGACGCGCTGCCGAAGCTTACGAACATGCCGAGCGGTTTGAGACAATCGAGCGACGCTGGAAACGTCGTTTTGCCGATGCCGTCATAGACCACTTCGCACATTTTACCGCCGGTGATTTCCTTCACGCGAGCGACGAAATCTTCTTCCCGATAGAGGATCGTGTGATGGCAGCCGTTCGCCTTGGCGAGCGCGGCTTTGTCCTTGGAACCAACCGTGCCAATGACATTGGCGCCGAGGTGATTGGCCCATTGGCACAGGATCAGGCCGACGCCGCCGGCAGCCGCGTGCATCAACACGTTCATGCCCTTCTCGACCTTGAAGGTGCGCCGCAGGAGGTATTCCGCCGTCATGCCTTTGAGCATCATCGCGGCGGCCTGTTCGTAGCTGATATTGGACGGAAGCTTGACCGCGCGGTCGGCGGGCACCAGACGCTCCGCCGCGTAACAGCCGAGCGCAACGACATAAGCGACCCGATCGCCGACCTTGAAGTCGGTAACGCCTGGACCGACGGCTGTCACTTCGCCTGCGGCCTCGTTACCGGCGACGAACGGCAAGCCGACCGGCGAGGGATACATGCCCATGCGAAAGTAAATATCGATGAAATTCACGCCACAGGCGTGTTGCTTGACGCGAATTTGGCCTTGGCCCGGAGCGCCGACCTCGATCTCTTCATATGTCAGGACCTCCGGTCCGCCGACCTTATGAACGCGCACTGCAGCAACCATTGTTCTCTCCTGTCGTGACCTATTGCCGGTATATGGCTTGAAAATCCGGCGCGATCATAGGTGGTCGGCGGGCTCACGCAAGGCCATGTGACAAGGCCATGTGATAAGACTAAGTGAACAAGTCCATGCGCGGGCGTCGCGCTCATGGATGGTGGCGCCGAAAAAATCCGATCGCGACGAAATAAATCGCCAACGCGCATAGCGCGGCGCCGATCCACAGCGGCGGGTTGAGATCTTGCGCAACTGCTGCGAGGGCCAGCACCGCCCAAGCCGCGAGCGCCACGGTCGTGACGCCACGCCAATGCGCGATGCGCAGGGGATGAACGACGTGGAATGGCACGAACGTCAGCACCGCCAGCACGACAATCACAACCGCCCCCGCCCAAGGTTCAGGCTTGAGGATGAACAAATAAAACGCGGCGACATTCCAGAGCGCCGGGAAGCCGCGAAAATAGTAATCGGACGTTTTCATCAGCCGGTCGGCGAAATAGAGGGCGCCGCTGACGACAATCAAGAGACCGAGCGGAACCGCCGTCGGCTTCGGCAACAGTCCGCTCGCCGCCAGGGCATAGGCGGGTACAAAAACATAGTTGAGAATGTCGACGACCAGATCGAGGACGTCACCCGACCAGCGCGGCAACAGCTTGGCGACTTGCAGCCGCCGCGCGAAAGTGCCGTCGACGCCATCGATGCCCAGTGCAATCCCGAGCCAAACGAACATCACCGCCCATTGGGCGTTTACCGCGGCGATCAGCGCCAGCAAGGCGCAGCCGCCGCCGCAGGCGGTAAATACGTGCACGGCGAAAGCTGCGGCGCTGTGTGCCAGATTTGCCGGTTCGTGAGGAGTATCGGAATCCATGTCTGGAGTTTACATGTTAAGTTCAAGATCGCATCCAAATTGCTTGCGCAAGTTGTTTGGGATCTTGGACCTTTTGACTGGGGTAAGGATGCGCAGCTTCTCTGTTACGTCGGGATCGCGATGAAATCCACCTTCAGCGCCCAAGCCTTCAGCGCCCAAGCCTTCAGCGCCCAAGCTTTCCCCGCCGAAGGTTTCACCGCTCAAGTCGCGGTTATCGGCGCCGGGCCGGCCGGGCTGGTCAGCGCGATCGCGCTGACCGCCGCCGGCGTCGACACGCTGCTCATTGCGCCTCCGGCACAGGCCGATCATCGCACCACGGCGCTGTTGGCCGGTTCGGTGACGGCGCTCGACACTTTGGGCGTCTGGCAAAGCTGTGCGCGCCAGGCCGCACCTCTGAAAAAACTGCGCATCATCGACGACACGCGGCGGCTGTTTCGCGCGCCCGAGGTTTCGTTCACCGCCGCCGAAATCGATAGCGAGGCATTCGGCTACAATATCGAGAACCGTCATCTCATCGCGGCATTACAGAGTCGCGCCGCTGCTCTTGATTTGCGGTCGATCACGGCGCCGGCGCTGGCGATCGACAACGAGGATTCGGCCGTCACCATCAGGCATGCCGACGGCGAAACGCGTGTGCAGCTTGCGATCGGTGCCGACGGCGCGCGATCGATCTGCCGGACGGCCGCCGGGATTATGACGCGACACCGCGCTTATCCGCAGGCCGCGCTCACGCTCAATCTTGCACATGCGCGGGCGCACGACGAGACGTCGACCGAATTCCACACCGAGGAGGGTCCATTCACGCTGGTTCCGCTTCCCGGCTGCCGTTCGAGCCTGGTCTGCGTGGTCGCGCCGGAGCACTGCGAGGAGCTTGCGGCCATGGACGATGCGGCACTGTCCGCCGAAATCGAGCGCCGCGCTCATTCGCTGCTCGGGTCGATGGCCGTCGAAGCTGGACGCGGCGTATTCCCGCTTGCGGTGGAGACTACCGACGGTTTTGCCCGCAATCGGATTGTGCTCGTCGGCGAAGCCGCGCATGTCGTGCCGCCGATCGGCGCGCAAGGTCTCAATCTCGGGATTCGCGATGCGGCCACGATCGCTGAAATCGTGGCCGATGCGCACCAGCACGGCGACGATGTCGGCGCCCCTGACGTGCTCAGGCGCTATGACACGGAACGCCGCGCCGATATTGTCACCCGCACGCTCGCGGTCGATCTTTTGAACCGTAGCTTGCTCTCTGATTTTCTTCCCGCGCATGGCGCGCGCGGATTGTCGCTTTACCTCGTCGACCGCATCGGACCGTTGCGCCGCGCCATGATGCGCGAAGGCATCACGCCCGCCGCGTCGCAGCCGAAACTCATGCGCGGGGAAATGGTATAAGTTTTGCAGCGTAACGACATGATCGCTCCGAGCCGGATTTGGCGATGAAACTGCCGCGCAATTTTTTCAAGCCACTTGCGATTGGTGCGCCGGCGCCGCCGCGTGAATTGCCGCTGCGGCTGGAGCGGATGATCCATTTCGTTCCGCCGCACGTGGAGCAGGTCCGCGCCAAAGTGCCCAACCTCGTTTCTCAGGTCGACGTCGTCCTCGGTAACCTCGAAGACGCCATTCCCGTCGACGCCAAGGAGGCGGCGCGCGTCGGCTTCATCACCATGGCGCGCTCCTGCGATTTCGGCGCCACCGGATTGTGGACGCGGATCAACGCGCTCAACTCGCCGTGGGCGCTCGACGATGTGACCGAGATCGTCGCCGCCGTTGGCGCCAAACTTGACGTCATCATGCTGCCGAAGGTCGAAGGACCATGGGACATTCATTACCTCGATCAGCTTCTCGCCCAGCTCGAAGCCAAACACCGCGTCGGAAAGCCGATCCTGATCCACGCCCTCATTGAGACCGCCGAAGGCGTCAACAACATCGAGTCGATCGCGGCCGCATCGCCGCGCATGCACGGCATGAGCCTCGGTCCGGCCGATCTCGCCGCATCGCGGGCGATGAAGACGACGCGAGTCGGCGGCGGTCATCCGGACTACAAGGTTCTGGCCGATGCCGGCGCGCCCGGCGCGTCGCGGCCGGCGTTCCAGCAAGATCTATGGCACTACACGATCGCCAAAATGGTCGACGCCTGCGCTGCCGCCGGCATCAAGCCGTTCTACGGCCCGTTCGGCGATTTTTCCGACGCCGCCGCCTGCGAAGCGCAATTTCGCAACGCCTTCCTCATGGGGTGCGTCGGCGCCTGGACGCTGCATCCAAGCCAGGTGCCGATCGCCAAGCGAGTGTTCTCGCCTGAGCCGGCCGAGGTAGCCTTCGCCAACAAAATCCTCGCCGCCATGCCCGACGGCAGCGGCGCGGTGATGATCGACGGCAAGATGCAGGACGACGCCACCTGGAAACAAGCCAAGGTCCTGGTTGACCTCGCAAAACTAGTCGCGCAAAAAGACCCCGAAATGGGCAAGCGCTATGGACTATGAACAGGCATTTAGCGTGGCGTTGCATTCCCGCCCCAGTCGGGCTGTAAATAATCTCGCGTTATGATTACGATTCGCAACGCGAAGTATCAGATCGGCCAAGTCGTCCGCCACCGCATCTATCCGTTCCGCGGCGTGGTGTTCGACATCGACCCGGCATTCGCCAATACCGAGGAATGGTACCAGGCGATCCCCGCCGAAGTGCGTCCGCACAAGGACCAGCCGTTCTATCATCTGTTCGCCGAGAACGACGAAACCGAATACGTCGCTTACGTCTCGGAACAGAATCTGCTGCCGGACACCAGCGGCGAGCCGCTACGCCATCCGCAAGTCTCCGAAGTCTTCATCAAAGACGGCAAAGGCGGCTATCGTCCGCGCGCCGCACTACGGCACTAAAGCTGCAGCACTAAGGCTGCGGCACTAACGACGCGACCACGCTGGCAAAATTTCGCGGCGCCAATCGAGGCGATCGGAAGGCATTGTGCGAGTGCGCGCCGGCCTTCGCGCAGGCCGACGCGATCGCTTGCTTTTAAGGCTTGCCGGAAGCTTGCGGCGCGCCTGCCGGCGGCGCGTTGGATGATTGCGGCTGGCCCTGCTGGTTTTCCAGCTTCTTGCGCGCTTCGTCAGCGCGGCGCTGCAATTCGTCCTGCAACTTCTTCTGCTGCTCTTCGAACACTTTCGGATCGGTCGGCGGACCGTCATAGGCCTTGGCGAAATCGGCAAGCGGCAGAACGAGGCTGATCGGCTGGCCGGTCGAGTTGATCGCCTGAATGACGAGCCCCTGCCCTTTCTTCAACTTGGCGATCAAATCGCCCGAGGCGTCGTAGTCGGCCATGCAGCCATTGGTGAAACAAATAACGTAGGGCGCCGTCATCGGCTGGTTCTGATCCACGATCACGCGCGTGCCGTGGACGAGCTGCATGCCGAGCGGCAGCGTGACGCGGAGAAGTTTCTTCGGCTCGCCCTCGGGCTCGATGAGCACGGCGGCGACCACCGGCATGCCCGACTCGATGCGCGCATCCTTGCCGGTGAAGCAGACCTGCTTGGCGTTGGGTTCGTTGTTCTGACCCTTGAGGCAGAACTTGGTCCAAGGCGAATAGATCAGCTGCACCTGTTGCTGCTGATCGCCTTGCGCTTGCGCCGGCGCCTGCTGCTGCGCTTCTGGCGCGGGCGCGGCTGGAGC
>JBAQBC010000144.1:0-3862 GCA_049286035.1 Xanthobacteraceae bacterium | reverse complement strand
AGGCAAATGAACCAGCCGATCGATCCGCTAAGTCCCGATCACCTACGCCGCGAATACTTCGAGGGATTGCAGATTACGAGAAGCTCGCGGAGCAAGCCAAGCAACCCGCTACGGAGACACGATTGGGGGCGACCCATGCGCGCTCGCTGCTGCCCGCCGCTCGCCTAGGCCACTTTCTGGTCTGTTATTGTTTCTGCCGGAGTAATCACGCCTGACCGAAGCTCAGCGCGCCCAGCGCACTCAAGCCAAACCTTGCCCAGGCTCGCGTATTGCTCGCGTACTCTCTCATCGCGAGCTGCGCGCGCCCATTCAAAACATTCTTCTGCCCGTTTCCGATACTCGGCAGCCGTCGTCATCGCGCGCTTGTCCTCGGCCTGGGCGCCACCGCAACAATGTCCCTAGTAAGAATAGCGCCTCGGACGCTTAGCCGACGTATATAGTCTCGGCGAGTCTTGGTATTGCGGATTGGGCCCACACGACCCGCCAACCCCGCTCACCGCGGCCAAACATTGTTGAAACGTTGCGAACCCACAATTCGTGGCACCGGCGCTGCCGAAATCGTATTCGGCACACCACGAATGGTTTTGGGCCGCGGCAGGTTTTTCAAAGCCGACGACGGCCGCAAACACAGCAATCGCAGCGCCAAAAATCAGCTTTGAGACATTTATCATGATTTCCTCCTCCGTGAGTGGGTAAACAAGACGATGCTTTGTTATCAACAACAAGACGATTTTTTGTTATCAATGACGCTCAGAACATTAGATTACCGCAAAATTCCATCACGCTTTCTTGAGCCACAATGCAGAACCTATCGAAGGCCGGCGAATAACCGGCGCATTTCGGGCAGGGCAAGCGGTGCCGGCCGGCGATCGGCAGCGAAGCTGCTCGCCAAAGACGAGGCGCTGCGGATCGCGGCGAATGTCGCGAAGCTAGCTGACTTGGTTGCCGTTAGCGTCCGATCAGAATTGATTGTATTGCGCGGTGAGCGCCCCAAAGTCCGGAAAATGAACCATTACGATCGCAGTGACCAACAAGCCGATCGCACAGAATAGGGCGATCGCGATCAAATTAGAGTCATTGATCGCTGCGGCAAATCGGGACAGTGAGGACGCTTTTTGAGATTTTAGTTCTGGCACATTAGTGGGCATTAGAAGCCCCCCTTTCGACTCCTTCAATACGTCCCCAATGCACAATACGCTCAAGAATATCCAGCGCTAAGCTTCGACACAGCTTTCGATCACATTTCTGAATGTTGTGATATGAGCGCAACAACAACTACCCGTCCACGAGTTCCGTCGTCTCGCTCGTTTCCCCAAATGAGTTTTTTTCGACTTGGCGAAGTTCGTTTTCCCGAAATGAAATTTTTTCAACCTGCGAAGCGCGCAGAGCTAGACTGTGATAATCTGTCTTGCCGTTGAACGGGTGAGTTGTGGTAAGGCTCGCGAAGCTGGACCCGAATCTACCCCTTCACCCTGGGTCCGCTGGCCCCGCACAGGGGCCTTTTTTTGCTCGGTACTTGAGCTGTCGCTGGCGCTTTGGCAGGCATGCCGGAATTGTCGTGCGGTGCGGCGGGCTCTGACATTCAATGGCGATGCGGCGCGAGTTCCTGCGGAAGGGACCGGCGCGTCAACCCGCCCTCCTCGATCCACTTCTGGGTCGACTGCGCCGCCCGCTCGATAAGCTCCTTCGATTTGGAGAAATCGAAAGGTGATACGGCGAGCGGACAGAGCGTCGGCACGAGATGAACTTGTATATTCTCGGGCATTCGCTCCAACTCATAAATAAGCTGCCAGGCAATCATCAGTGTGATCGCGTGCAGAGCTCTGCCGATCGTGCTCGTCGGTGGTTCTTTCAAAGCACAAGCGTACCCCGTGGGCAGTATGATAATCCGCGACGCGCCAAGCTCCGTCGCCAGTCGCACCGGCGTGTTGGCTGCGACAGCGCCGTCCATCAATGCTTCGCCGTTGACATTCACGGCCGGAAACACGCCGGGAATTGCCGTGCTCGCCAAAATCGCATCGACGGCCGGACCGCTCGAAAGGCCGATGCCGATGCCCTGCTGAGTGGTCGCCATGATATGGAGCGGAATTTGCGCGTGTTCGATCAGCGAACAGGGAAGATTTGTCTCAATCACGCGACGCAGCTTGCTCGGATCAACGATATATCCTCGCTGTTTGATCAACCCCAGCGCGCTCGCAAAGGTAAAGGGAAAGATGTCCGCGCGGCGCAGCCCCGACCAGATCCGCTCCAATCTCGATACACATTCGGCGGTCGGCGCGCTGGCGAAATAGGCCGCATTGATCGCGCCAACCGATGCACCGACCACAAAGTCAGGCCTTAGTCCGTAAGAGAGCAAAACACGCAACATACCGACCTGGATCGCGCCGAGACTTCCCCCACCGCTAAAAACAAACGCCGTTTTTTCTCCGATCGCAGCCATCCAAAAGGTCCCTCGAATCGTTGGGGTCCCCTATCAGATGAATGCTGCTGAAGGTAAAAAATTCCGAGCAGTGTCTGCTTTACTGCCGATAGGACCAGAAAGCCTGCGCCGCACCGCGCACAGGCGCGCCTTATCGGGTCGATTCCTCGTCGGTACCCCGCCCCGGCCAGTCAACTCGATAATAGTTCCAGTAAGAGGCGGCGCCGTAGCCGCGATACCCGTAATGACGATAGTGCCGATGCGAATAACGATAATGCACCGGAGTTGTGTTGGCGGCACTGGCGTCAGCGGCGATCCCTACTGGAAGTGACGTGATGGGTGCGGCTTGCGCAGTCGCGGAAGCGACCGCGAATGTTAAGGCTGAGACGGTAATCGAAAGGGCGTGTTTCATTGGAGTTCTCCCTTGCAGTAACGCAAGGATGTCACAGCAGTTCCGCAGGCCGCCGCTCAGCGGGCTCAGTCGGCGGCAGACGGAAACGGGCAGCCGGCAAAGGGTCCTGAGCCGACCAAATCAGGCTCTAAGAAACCCACGAGACACCGCGAATCGCGGTAAAGGTGGCAACGCTGCCGGAAACATCGCACGGCCACCATGCGTAAGATCGCCTTATTATTTGGGATGTTGGCGCTGACTGAGTGCGCAGCAAAGACAATTTATTTACGTACCGACGGGCAGGATATCGCCGGCAACCCTGCGCTTCATCAACGATTGGAGCTTGATCGCGCGACCTGCCAAACCGAACCCGGGGATGACCAGGACTGCATGGCAGTCAAAGGGTATATCTCAGTGCCCAAGGATCAGGCGGCGGCCAAGCAGCGCCAACTCGCCGCGATTGCCGCCCAAAACGCGGAGCACGAAACCGTTTCCGAGCTGCCCCCGCTACGACCCACAACGCCGCCTAAAACTCTTGCGGGTAAGAAGCAGAAATCAAAGCCGCCTGAGACCACGCCAACGCCGTCGCAAGATTGACAGCGCGGGCGATAACGGAGCACGCGTCGATCACGACTTCACAGTGGGCGCTATCGGAAGCGCCGTTTCGGTTTGATCGCTGCGCGCCATTATTCGCGACCTGTCGCACAAAATCACCAAACGCTCCGGATTATTTTACGGCGGCTTTGTAGAGCGCGCGAGAAGTAGCAAGATTGTGGTGCTGCACGAGCACTCGCTCGATGCCGGCCTGCTCGCCCCCATCGCGGAACAATTCAATGGTGTACTTGCCTCGCACGTAATAATTTTAGCGGAGGCCATGCTAAGGGTATATCCGGCCGAGAAACCGATAGCGGCTCGCAATCGGCTGCTTGAGAGCACTAGGCGGCCCGATTTACGGCGTCGCCTTCGCCCCAAGCGCCCAGAGTGTGGACTTTTTCGGCCGCCACATCGGTGTGCTTTGGTTCGGCGTCGCAAGGTGCGTCGTCGATATTACG
>JBAQBC010000143.1:0-10083 GCA_049286035.1 Xanthobacteraceae bacterium | reverse complement strand
CGAGATGGAGGCGGTAATGAACGCCATGCTCGAAGGTCAGCCGGTCCGGCGAGAACCTGTAGTCGACCATTGCGACGTCGACCCTGACCGCCTCCGCCGCCCCCGCACTGCAGGACCACGCCAGAGCGATCAGTAAGCCGTATCGAACAAGATCACGCTTCATTCCTGTTTCCTCGACTCTAGCGACCAAAGCGAAATGGATTAGGTATTTCGCTCCCGCTTCTTGTTTAAGCGTGATCTTTTCCGAAAACCGGCGTCCACTTTTCGGGATCATGCTTTACACGACGGCGCAGATACCTAGCAAAGCACACCGGGGAGCGGGAGTCGCGGCTTGTCCGTCACCCTCAATGCCCGATCGCAGCGGACGATGCCTCGATATTAACGCGTCGGACAAGAACAAGGACGAGGGGAATCATCAATGCCGCCGCGATGGCGCAAAGGTGGAACACGTCAATGTAGGCCAGGATCGTAGCCTGCGTCCGAATAATCTGCCCAATCAGCGCCATCGCTTGTCCGGCGGCGTCGGCCGCGGAAGAACCGTGCGCGGTGAAATAATGGGTCATCTGCGCCAGCGTGGAATGGAATATTGGCGAGCTCGGAGTGGTGTTTTCAACCAGCCGCGATTGATGGAATTGCTCTCGCTGGACCAGCGCCACATTGGCAAGGGAGATGCCGATGCTGCCGCCAAGATTACGTGCGACATTCATCAGCGCCGAGGCCTGGTTGGTCTTTTCCGGGGGCAGCCCGTCGTAAGCCACGGTATTGATCGGAATGAACAAGAACGGCAGACCGACAGTCTGGTAGATTCGGATCCAGGCGAAATAGTCAAAACTTGCGTCCGGCGTGAGCGTGGTCGAATACCACATCGACAGCGCGATCCCGATCAGGCCGAGCGTCATCAGGTATTTCGGCTGGAAACGCCCCGTGACCTGCCCGGCGATGGGCATCACGACCAGCATGGCCAAGCCGCCCGGCATCATCGCCAGCCCCGACAGCATGGCGGTGTACGGGAACGAGGTCTGCAAAAGCTGCGGCATGATCTGGTTCGATCCAAACAGGATCGCGCCAACCATCAGCATCACTAAAAACGCCATGCCGAACTGGCGCCGAAACAGCAGTCGCAGTTCGACGATGGGCTCCTCATGATTGATCTCCCACGGCAAGAACAGCAGGAATGAAGCCGCGGCCAGCGCCGTGAAGGTGATTATGGTGTTTGACTTGAACCAGTCCTCGATCTGACCGCGGTCGAGCACGACTTCGAGGCTGCCGAGCGTGATCGCGATCAATACAAAGCCGACCCAATCGACCTTCAGGCCGCGGGCCAAGCGTTCGTGGCGTTCGCGTTCGAGCGTTTCCGGCTCGTCGACGAGCCAATGCACCAGCGCAAGCGAAACAAGTCCGATCGGCACGTTGATGAAGAAGATCCAATGCCAGGAAAAATTGTCGGTGATCCAGCCACCGATCGTCGGGCCGACTGTCGGCGCGACGATAACCGCAACCCCGTATAGGGCAAAAGCCTGGCCGCGCTTCTGCGGCGGAAAGGTGTCAGCCAGAATAGCCTGCTCGCTGGTCGGCATGCCGCCGCCGCCAAGTCCCTGCAGGATGCGAAAGAAAATCAGCGCGCTCAGACTCGACGCCAGACCGCACAGCAGCGAACTGATTGTGAACAGGGCAACGCATAGCATGTAGAAGCGCTTGCGCCCGATGACATTCGACAACCAACCGCTGGCAGGCAGCACCACGGCATTGGCGATCAGATAAGTGGTGACGACCCACGTGCTTTCGTCGACGCTCGCGGCCAGGCTGCCAGCGATATAACGAAGCGAAACGTTGGCGATTGCGGTGTCGAGCACCACCATGAAGGTGGCGATGGAAACCACGACGGCGACCAGCCAAGGATTGCGATCGCCAGCAGCCGAGCGACTTGAATCCCAGCCGGCGGCCGCTTGATCGCTCACCGCACTTTCACCGTCGGCACGACCGACATGCCCGGGCCCAACAGAACATCGGGTATCTTGTCGAAGCTGATTTTCACCGGCACGCGTTGCACGATCTTGACGTAATTGCCGGTGGCGTTTTCGGCCGGCAACAGGCTGAACGCTGTCCCGCTGCCGGACTGCACGCTATCGACATGCCCGGCAAAAGTCCGGCCGGGATAGGCGTCGATCGCGATACCGACCGGTTGACCGGGGCGCATTAAATTGAGTTGCGTTTCCTTGAAATTGGCGGTTACCCAGACCTCGCGAGGCACGAACATCATCAGCGCCTGGCCAACCGCGGCATAGCCGCCTTTGGCGGCAGTAAGCTTGGTTACCCGGCCGGCCACTGGCGCGGTGATGATCGTGCGCGTCAGATTGGCTTGCGCCTGCTCGAGCGTCGCGCGCGCCTGCGCCAGCTGGCCAAAGGCGAGATCGCGCTGGGCTTGCAGAACACCAATTTGCTTGTCGGTCGCAGTTGCATTGGCCTGCGCAGCCGCCAAGGCGGCTTCGCTTTGCTGAAGGTTCGACACGTATTGTTGGGCCTGCTCGACCGTTCCGCTTCCCTTGCTTGCCAGCTGCTGATAGCGGTCTGCTTGTTGGCGCGCGAAAGTCAGCGCCGCCTGCGCCTGCGCTACCTGCTTATCGGCCTGGTCGACCTTTGCCTGCTGTGCTGCGATTTGAGCAGTCAGATTGTCGATGCTCGACTGCCCTTGGTTGACTTGCGCCTGCGCCTGATCGCGCTGGGCGACGTAATCGCGGTCGTCAAGACGAACCAGTTCGGTCCCGCCATCGACGAGTTGATTGTCGGTGACCGGGACATCGACGATCGCGGCCGCGACCTGGGCGCTGATTTGCACGGTGCGGCTATCGATGAATGCGTCATCGGTCGATTCATAATTGCGGGCATGCAGCCACCAGCCGACGAGCAGGGCGGCGACAATGATCCCGCCGATGACGAGCAGCGGTATGAAACCGCGCCGCTTACGGAGACGGTATCGCCACGACCTCGTATCGCCTGCTTCGTCGAATGACGATGCCGCCCGACGGGCCGGAGTTTCAACGCGCTCGGAATCGGGTCGGCGCTCGTTGTCGACGCGTTGATCCATGATCGACGCTAAACGTTTGAGTGGCCATATAAGTTGCCGTCGGGCAGGCGACGGCTTGCCGCCCCGCAGTGTTTAGCCGGGAATGAACGGTGAGGCCAGTCAGGTAGCGCTTGAGGGCTGCCGCAGCGAGCCGCTGATTTTCTGGACGAATTCGTCCAGTTCGTCGCCGACGATGTCGCTGACCGCCCACAAGTCGAGCCCATCTTGCGTCCAATGCCGGCAATTATAGCCTTGGATGATCTTGGCGTTGGGCCGGCGATGCTTTGTGCCCAAGTGCTGCGCGACGAACAGGTTTATCACGTGTTTACGGCGCTGATAGACGATGGCGGCGACCGGCTCGCTGTCGACATAATCGAGGCGTCCGCCCAGAAGCGTAAAGCTCTCTGCGGTGAGATCGATCACCGGCGGGGCGACATCGACCCGGCCGTTGAACCACGGCTTGACGGTGTGCCGGTCGCTGGTCTCGACGTCCATCAAATGGCCGGCTTGCAGTGAACGGATATGCGCTGAAACGACTTCTTCGGCGATCGCCTGCTCCTGATCGCCGCGCATCACCGTGAACACGAGGCTGGCGGCGAGCGCCCCAGAAAGCGCGGAGCCCATCGCAAGGCCACCGAAGAACGAGCGCCGGGTAGGTTGCAAGAATTGGCGCATGGAGACCACGCGTCCCGCCGGCACCGCCAGCAGCGCTTCGATCCGGTTACGCAAATGCGCCGGCGCGATCTCCTTGAGCGGGGTGCTGCTCATGATGTCGTGCATGGTGCGGAACGCAGCAAGCTTTTCGCTGCATCCGCCACAGTCGGCTACATGCGTCTCGACATCGCGGGCATGCCCAGCGTCGAGCTCGCCGTCGATCAGCGCATGGAGCATAACTTCCAATTCATCGCATTTCATGGCGCAGTTCCTGAGGCGACGGCCGGTCCCGATCGCGTGGTGGCATTTTCGGCTGCATTCCAGGCCGCCCGCAGCATGGCGCGGCCGCGCGCCAGTCGCGACATGACTGTTCCGACGGGTACGCCGGCGACTTGAGCGATTTCCTGGTACGACAAGTTGTTCATCTCACGTAGTACGATTGCTTCTCGAAACGGCTCCGGCAACTCCGCGACCAGCCGTCTTATCGTGGCGGTGTCCTGCCGCCGCACGATCATCTTCTCTGGCGAGGCTTGCGGCTCTTGCCACATCGGCATTTCCTCGGCGAGCGACTCCTCCTGAGTGTAATCGGTCGGCACTTCTTCCTTGCTGCGGCGCGCAAACTCGGCGTTGCAGACGTTTCTCAATATTGCCAATAGCCAGGGCTTCATCGCCGGCCCTCGGTAGCTGTCGAAATGGCGCAAGGCCCGAAGATAACATTCTTGCACTGCGTCTTCGGCGTCCTGCGTGTTACGCATCAAATAACGCGCCAACGTGTAGACGTCGTCGAGATGGGGTAATGCGGCGGCCTGAAAGGTCCGCATCCGCTCCTGTTCGGCAACCGCATCATCCGCCATCGTATCCCGCTCGGCTGTCCACCATCTGCCATCGGCCTTCTTTGGCTCATGTGTGTTAGCCGATTATAGCATTATTGCGCCGTATTACTGCTCCACCACGATCGAGCCCACCATTTTGGGATGCAGATAACAGAAGTACTGGTAGGTCCCCGGCGTGGTGAAGGTGAACGAATAGCTGTCATCGGTGTCGAGCGCCTTCGATTTCGGGAAGGCGTTATTCGTCGCGCCGATGCCGTGCGGAATATCGTCCTTGTTGGTCCAGGTCACAGTGGTGCCCGCTTTCACGGTCACCGCCGCCGGCGTGAAAGAGAAGTTGTCGATCGTCACCGTATTCGGTGTGCCTTCGGCCCGGGCAAACAGCACGCTTGCTGCAAGCACCGAGCCGACGACCGCGCCGAGCGCGGTGGAAGCGATAATCGGACGCAACATTTTTGTTCTCCTTAGTCTTCTTGGACTTGTTCTCTCTTAGCCTTGCAGCGGCGCGTCGATGATCGCGAGGCGCTGCTCGTTTTGCTTGAAGGTGACGTTGGCGATGCCGAGCATTTTGCGCAGCTGATCGTCCGGCACTTTCATCGGGCCAGGGGACGGGGCGGTGCCGGGCGAGGGCTGCGGGAACGCAGTCGAACGCGCGGTGTGGAACGTAACGTTGCCTTCCACCTTCTGTATGATCTGGTGGATGTGCCCGTTAAGCACGGTCACCGAACCAAACTTCTTCAGGTACGACAGCGCCTGAGCGCCATCCTCCGTGCCCCAACCCCAGTCCTGATAGACGGTCCAGAGCGGGATATGCGCGAACACAATAATCGGCGTCGAAGCCGAGCGGCCTTTGACGTCCTTCTCCAGCCACTCCAGCTGCTCGTTGCCGAGATTGCCCAAGCCGCCGGCCTTGAGATCGACGACATTGACCAGGCCGATGAAGTGCACGCCGTTGGCGTCGAAGCTATACCAGCCGGCGCCCTTGGCGGTCTTGCCATAGCGGTCGCGATAAATCTTGCCTTGGTCCGCATCGATCAGGTCGTGCTCGCCCGGCACGTAGTGCACGTCAAGCCGCGACTGTGAAATGATGTGGTCGGCGTCGTCGAATTCTTTTTCCTTCGACAGGTGGCTGATGTCGCCAGTGTGGATCATGAACGCCGGCTTCTGCGGCAGGGCGTTGACCTTGGTGATGGCCTCTTCCAGTGTGCCGAGCGCGTTCGGATTGGCCGGCTTGTCGAAACCGACATGGCTGTCGCTGATTTGCAGGAAGGTAAGACCCCGTGTTTCCGCGGCCTGCGCCTCGCCCATAATCCCGAGCGAGTGCGGCACGCCGCCGGCAATGGTCCACAGCACGCCCGTGCCACACCAGGTCATGCATTCCAGGACCTTGCGCCGGTTGACGCCGTCTCGTTGATCGATTTCACTCATTTGCGAATCTCCTTTCAGCCGCCGCCTGTCCCCAACCGACCCGGCTCTGTGGCTGTCAGGCGGGGGATTGGCCAAAACCTCGATTTATTCCCAAACTTAGCGGGAAATTCATGCGTCAAAGCGCCGTTATGGCGCCGCTCTGGCCCCGGTCGCCGCGCCTTTCGATTTTGTCTTAACTCATTGTTCGGGATGATTTTTTGAATAGGAAGCAGCCACCCATGGACGGGACGGTGGACGGTCCTGGAGTGAGCTTATCTAATGTGACAACTGTCATAATTAGCCGTTAGCCGCGAAGTAAAGGGTTAGCCGCGAAGTAAAGACGCAGTCCGGACGGTCTCGCCGCGACCCGCGCGCTCCGCGTGCGGTTGGTGATGCGCGTGTGCCCGGCTGCTTCGATTTTCGCCGCGAATAGCAAAGCGCGCATTCGAAGCGCCATAAAAAAATTCATCGTCGCGCGCGAACTCTCACCTGTTTGTGAACATATTTCAATATAGCAATCGCGTGCGCGTGGAATAATCGAGCCACTCCTCAATCTTCCAGAATGTGAGCCACGCGGCATTTACTGATCCGATGCCGCGATGAGGTTCGCGAAAATAACGATGGTGCTGATCGCTACAAGGAGATCGACCATGTTTAAGAATAAGAAGCTCGCTTCCGCGCTACTTCTTACGACGTTCGTCGCTGTTTCGGCTGCGACCACGGCACTCGCCGCTGGCTCGGCCGAGCCTCCGCAGATTCCGGGCTATGATCGGCAAGGCGGCACTGTGGCGATTCCGAATCCGGATCGGTCGTAAGCCGCGAACATCTGGCGCGCTAATCCCGCGAACGAAATAAGGCCGTCCGAAAGGACGGCCTTATTTTCTTTTGCCGCGCTTTGTGGCGGACGAACCGAGAATTGCACACGAAACGGAGGCCGCTTACCCCCATTTGCTAGCAGATCCAAATTTGCAGTTTCAGTAAACGTAAAGATTGGCGTTGTAACCCACGCTGCCGCCGCCGGTGAGCGCCGGGTGATTCGGATTTGGCGCGCCAAAGGTCGGCGAGCGCTGGACCGATCCATAGGTATCGAGTACGCGCTCACGCTGCGCTTTTGCAACGCGCGTGCTCTGGCTTGCGACGGCCTTTCCCTTTCCGCCGTGCGTTGATTTGGCGAGTGCCGGCAGGCCGAGCCCGATCGCCGCAACGAGCACGACGGTGGCGAGCTTCGATTTACTGTCATTGCGATGCATAATCTTTTCCTTCCGAGCAGCAAGGCATAAACGCATTGCTGTTTGACCGGCATGATCGAATTTGCGCCCCGGAATTCCATCACTCCTGCGTGAGGCTGTTGCGGCAAGCGCGGATCGGCATTGCGATCGCCGACGTTGAATCTCACCGCTGTGACGCGGATCAGCTATGCTCAATCGACTGCCAGCTAAGCGAAAATCTTCCTCATTTCGCGTCGCGGCGAAGGATGCCCTGCGATAGGGTCTCGTCGGGGAAGAAACGCCAAGCGGTGCGCGACGCCAGGTTCATGTTGCAGCCGACATTTTCATCGGTCGAGACGCGAAGATCGTGGGTCGTCGCGGCGGTCGCGCTGTTGATCATGGCAATCGCCTTTGGCGCGCCGTGGATCACGCTCGTCGCGCTCAAGGACATCGCGGCGGAGGTGAGAGGCGAACGCTCGATTCCAGCCTTTGCCAGTGCCTTGATGTGGATGGGATCCGGAGTCGGCGGCATCCTCATGGGACGGATCGCCGAACGCGTCGGCATACGCTTTACCGTGATCTTTGGCGCCGTGATGGTTGCGGTCGGCTTGGCGCTGTCGAGCTTGGGCCCGTCCCTGCCGCTCTATGTTGGGCACGGCGTGTTCATGGGGCTGCTCGGCATTGGCGGCATCAATGCGCCGTTTTATGTCTATGTCAGCCGCTGGTTCGATCGCAGGCGCGGTTCGGCGCTCGCTTTGATTTCCAGCGGCGCCTATTTGGCCGGCGCGCTGTGGCCACCTGTCTTTGCGCGGTTGATCGCCTATGCCGGCTGGCGGCATGCAATGCTGTACTACGCGGCATTCGAACTGCTCCTGATCGTGCCCGCGGCCGTGCTGGTCCTGGCGCCGCCGCCGCAAGAGCTGCGGCATCCGACGAAGCACGAGGCGGGCGCGTCGAAATCGGTGCTGGGCTGGCCGCCCAATCTGGTATTCGCGCTGCAAATGGCGGCGATTTTTACCTGCTGCGTTCCGATGGCGATGCCGCAAACGCACTTGGTGGCGTTCTGCAGTGATCTGGGAATCAGCGCCGCGCACGGCGCCGCCATGGTGTCGGTTCTGCTTGGCGCTGCCTTTTTCAGCCGTCAGTTCTGGGGTTTGGTTTCGGACCGGATCGGCGGTCTCTACACCATGCTCGTCGGCTCGGCCTGCCAGGCGGTCGGGATGGCGGCCTTTCTCCTGACGCAAGACGAGATCGGCTTGTTCACGGTCGCGGCGCTGTTCGGTTTTGGATTCAGCGGTCTTGTGCCGGCCAACGTGCTGGCATCGCGCGAGTTGTTTCCGGTCGAGGATGCCTATTGGCGGATGCCGACATTGTTACTGTGCAGCGGCTGGGGCATGGCGGCGGGCGGGTGGCTCGCCGGAATTCTCTACGATCATTTCAGCTTTTACGCGCCTGCCTTCGCGGCAGGGCTCGCGGTTAATCTCCTCAATTTCGGTTTTGTCAGTACGCTCGCTTTGCGGCGCAGCAGGGTTGCGATCGCAAGCGGTTGAAGAAACCGTCGGGAATAAAATTCGGTCGCTCCGGGTCGCTTGGTGCGAGCCCTTTCGGGCAAATGGCACATTTCGATTCAAGGAGCGACTCTATGCGCAACATGATGATCGCGGCCGTCACGTCACTTGCTCTCGCCGCAGCGACCACACCGGTGACCACAACGGCGTTTGCGCACGGTGGCGGGTTTGGCAGCGGCGGCCATTTTGGCGGCGGACGCATTGGTGGATTTAGCGGCGGGCATTTTGGCGGGTTCAGCGGCGGGCATTTTTCCGGCTTAAGCGGCGGGCGTTTTTCCGCGTTCAGCGGCGGGCGGCATTTTGGCAACTTCGGCGGCCGTTTTGATCATGGCCGCTTCGGCCGCTTCGGACGTTTCGGCCGCGGTTTTGGTTTTGGCGGCCTGTATGGGTACGGGGACTATGGCTACTACGGCTATGGTTACGACAGTTGTTACGTGCTTACCCCGTCAGGATACGTGTGGGTCTGCTATTGAGATCGCGGCGCGCGGGTTTCATGCGGTTCGAGGGTCAACAAGACTTGAGGCGCAATCACTAAATGGCGATTGAGGGAATAGTTGTTCTGCGAAGTGAATCTTCCCAGCAGAAGGTGGATGAAATCACGCCGCGCTTTTACGAGGAAAGAGTCCCGGTGGAGGTCCGACATGCTCCGCTTCATTCTTGTCAATGACCGCACCCCGCGCGCGGACGCCCATTGCGCCTTGTGCTGCACCAAGATCACTGGAGGTTACGTCCGGGAGATCGGCACGAAGTTTTGCTACTGCAGCCGCGGCTGTTTCGCCAATCATTCGAGATTGGGACAACTTGTACTCGAACACCGTGCGAGGGTTGCGTCATGAGATGCGATCATTGCCGCAAACCACTGCGCCCGTTCGTCCGCCGTTATTGGCGGATGCGATTTTGCTCGAAGATCTGCGAGGCAGCATATCTGGGGCGTCTTGATCCGAAGACCCGGCAAAAGCTGGCGGAAGGAATTCCGGTCTAGGGTGCGGATATTGGATCGAGATCGTGGCGCGATCTGACGCGACCCTAGTGTCCTGAAACCGCCGCTTTAACGACAGGCGGCCGCGCCCGCGCGGCGCAGAAATTTGCCACCGCCGCGGCGATTGCGGCGCTGGTAAGCGCGCGCCGCTCCGGCGTTGCCAATTCGAGTTCTTCCTGGCGATTAACGATGGATCCGGCTTCCAGCAGCACGGCCGGCATCCTGGTCTGGCGCAGCACTATCAGCTGATCGTAGCGGTACACGCCGGCCTCGGCATCGACGAGGACGCGGCGGCGATGGCCCATCAAAGCCAAGGTGTAATGCGGCGTGTAATGCAGGTTCCGGCGCTCCAATTCGTGTCCGAGCATACTGC
>JBAQBC010000142.1:0-3126 GCA_049286035.1 Xanthobacteraceae bacterium | reverse complement strand
GGCCAATTGAAGCTCACGAGCAGTACGCTGGCCGCAAGCGTGTCGACCGTCTCGCCTGGCGCTAGTAGATTGGGGTAATCGTCGCTTGTTAGGGTCGTGGGCAAATACAGGTCCTCAAGGCGTCGATCGTATGGGACCGGCACCAGATGTAGCCTTCGATCCTCGTTTTTGACCGCTCGCAATAGCCCAAAAACCTTACCAGTGCTCCCAAAATAAGCGTCAGCTTCTCCATCGATGATCTTCTGAATCGCGCGCGCATCATCCGTCCAGTAGTCGTAAGTAACGTTCATGTTAAGGCGGGAAAAGATGACCTTAGCAGCGTAATAGCCGACGTCCGTCGAGGCCACGATCCGCTTTCCCGCCAAGTCGAAGTGACCTGCCCGGATTCTTCGGACCACGGTTAGCTTGAGATGGCGTCCCGTGCTTCATGCATGTGCTCCTTGCGGAGCGGGTTGTGCAACGGGCCAGGGCGCGAAGGCCCGCACACCGCAGCGTCCTGGCCCGTTGCATGACGGGACGCTGCTTTTGACAGTCGAGCCACGAACTCGTTCGGCGTGAGATAGCCGAGGCTCGAGTGTGGACGCACCTCGTTGTAGTGGCGCCGCCAAGTCTCGATGATCACCTTCGCCTCGGCACGCGAACGAAACCATTCGAGGTTCAGGCACTCGTCGCGGAACTTGCCGTTGAAGCTCTCCGCGACGCCATTCTGCCAAGGCTTGCCCGGCTCGATCAATGCCGTGCCGATGCCTTGAGCGACGATCCAGGACAGCAGCGCCTTGGACACGAACTCCGGCCCGTTGTCACTGCGCAGGAAGCTCGGCGCGCCACGAGCGCTCACCAGGCGCGACAGCACGTCGATGACTCGCGGCGAGCGAATGCGAGCGTTGACGTCGATCGCCAGCCCCTCCTTGGTGAACTCGTCGGTGACGGTGAGGCACTTGAGCTGCTGCCCGTTGGCGCAATGGTCGAATACAAAATCATACGACCACACTTGGTTCGGCCCCGAGGGCGCTTGCGGGCGCGACCGTGCTGCTGCCACGCGCTTGCGTGGCCTCTTGCGTGGCAGCTGCAGGCCGGCCGCGCGCCAGAGCCGGTAGGCCCGGCCGACGCTCATGCGATGCCCATCGCGGCCGAGAAAGATGCGGATGCGGCGATAGCCATAGCGCGGATATTGCGCCGACAGTTCCTGCATCCGCTCGATCACACCCGCGTCCTTCACCGTCTTGCGGCTCTGGTAGCGCAACGCCGATCGTGCCACCGAGAACAGCGTGCAGGCCCGTCGTACCGAGAGACCACGCTCCCGGCCATACGCAACTTGACGCCGACGAGCCGGCACGCTCACCAATTTTTTGCCGCGACTTCCTTCATCACCTCGATCTCGAGGTCACGCTCGGCGACCAGCTTCTTCAGCCGCGCATTCTCTGCCTCGAGTTGCTTCAGCCGCCGCACGTCGTTCGACTGCAATCCGCCGAACCGCTTGCGCCAGACGTAGATCGTCTGTTCGCTGATCCCGTGCCGCTTGGCAACCACCGCCACCGGCTCGCGATCTGCCTCGCGCACCATCGCGACCATCTGCTCTTCCGTAAAACGCGCCTTGCGCATCGCTCCCTCCGAATCGGGAGCCAGTCTCTCAACTTATCGCTGGGCCGAAAATCCGGGAGCAGGTCAGTCGAAGCCGGTCCCGAAACGGTTGACCGGGCGCTAACATGTCGGGCCTGCGGAGCGCCGCTTCCCAGCTGCGAAGGGGAATTTGTTCTCAAGTATTTCCTGTTGAGAAAGGCGGCTCGGACAAGGCGGCGGTCATAACCTCGTGCCACGCCCGCACTCGGTCACGCATACGATACGCCTCAGTGACTCAGCCATGGCTCAGGGAGCCGAAGTTTGAGCTGCGCACGCGCGCCTTCGTCAGCAAGCTCAACTATGACAAGCGGGCCAAGAAAGTAACCGGCGTCATCTACACCGATCTCAAGACCGGCGAGGAATACGAGCAGCCGGCCGGCATGGTGGTGCTGTCGTCTTTTGTGTTCGGCAACGTTCAATTGTTTGGTCGAGCGAACCAGATGGCCCCAGCATGAATTCGCACCCGCCGGCGCACGCCAAAAACAAAAAGCCCCAGCCAGTTTGAGGCCCGGCCGGGGCTTCGCTGTCGACGAGGTAGCCGGTTGGCCACCTCACGCTGTTTCATTCAAGCTGACTGCTCATCGAAAGTCAATCAGCGACCACGTGATTCAGTAGTGCCAGCACAGGTGCCGAGCGACGACGAGTGCCAGCTTGTGCTGGGCGATGGGCAAGGTCGGCAGGCGGTAATAGCGGTGGTAGCCCCACACAAACCAGACGAACGTTCCGTCCGGCGGCGCCCAAGCGGTGTTGTCATAAATGCGGCAGTACCCGCTGTTGAACTTCACGATGGCGAAGTCTGCATGCGCCGGAGCGGTAGCCGTGAGCCCGAGCGCCAACACGCCGACTGCAAAGAAAAGTCTCTTCATAGCCAATTCCCCCTTTGTCCGCTTTCTACCTTGCCGCCGAGAGCAGAGGCAGTTTAGGGGTTTTCCACGGAAGTACCACTGCGCACGGCATACCACGGCGAAATTCTCTATAAAGAGACCTTTTAGCAACATACCATCATCGCCGCGTCGCTCGGTCGCCCAGCGAACCTACTTCAGCTCAATGTCGTGCATGGGAGGGTTTCGTAGCAGCGTGCTATGGGCCGCTTCCTGTACCAGGGCATGCTTGAACAGGTAGGTCGATGCGGCGGCACCCCCTGCCGGAACGTGTTACGGCCGATTGGGGGCTTGTGACGGCGGCGGAATCAAGCCAGGCATCGTAGGCGGCGCCGCCGGTGCTGTCGTCTGCGGGAGCGTGGCGTTATTCGACGCGACGCGGGTTGGCTCATGTCCCACGCCAAACGCCACGGCGAGGATCATAATCACCAGGAACGCAGCGCCGGCGATCCACCCCCAACCCATCGTGCGGTCGGCCGGCTCATACCCGCACATCGGGTCGTTCGGATCGCGGTAATCGGACAAACCTCCTTGCGGCTGTCCCTGATAACCTGCCGCACCCTTCGCGGGTTTCCCAACAGACATGGGCAACGCGAATAGCGGCCTTGTGCTGGCGGCATGGAGG
>JBAQBC010000141.1:0-4751 GCA_049286035.1 Xanthobacteraceae bacterium | reverse complement strand
CTCGAAGTATCAGTCAGGCGAGATCGACCGTAGCGGCAGAATATCACGCTGCGGAGATGAGATGATGCGGGTCATGCTCTACGAAGCAGCTCAGAGCATGCTGCGTTCGAAGAAATGGTCATGGCTGAAGGCTTGGGCGATGCAGGTCGCCAGGCGCTGCGGAATGAAAAAGGCGATCGTCGCCTTGGCGCGGCGGCTGGCGGTGATCATGCACCGCATCTGGACCGATGGCACCGAGTTCTGCTGGACCAGGGAGGCTGCAGCCGCGTGAGCACCCTACGAGATCAAACAAAGTAGGAGGAAACCCGAGCTCCACCAAGCGGTGGTATGGTGTCCCTCGCGGGACGACGGATGAGGTGAGTTCGCATGTCTGCTTGGACCTGCCGACGGCAAGGCCGTCTCAAAGATCGTTCCACCTCGTCCTCGAATCCCATGATGGAAGGGCCTTAGCGCCGATTCCGAGGAGAAGCACGAGCCCGCGAGTGACGTCGACGCCGCAGTCGTGGATAGTCTGAAAACGCTTGACCCCAACCGGCCGATTAGAGAAGCGGACATTTGGCGTTCGGCATGTCGGCAGCGACGAAATCAACGCCGGCCTTCTCAAGTCCGAGCAGGAAAAGCGCGTCACGACTAAGCGATCAATCTTCGCCATGACTAGCTTGGCACCATACAGCCGGCGGGCTTTAACCTGGCTGGTCAAGATCCGATTGGTTGTAAGTTTGCGCTCATGCTCGCTGACGCGCCCACGCCAATCCGATATCGTGGTGACTACTCTGACGTGGTGCTTTGAATGCGACGCTGGTTTCTCAGCTACCATTCGCCCGATCAGGCGCTGGCCGAGCGGCTCAAGGCCGCGCTTGAGCGCAAGGATAACGAGGCTCGTATTTTCTTCGCGCCGTCGGGCCTGCGCGCAGGAGGCTTCTGGTCAAGAGCGCTCGCCGAGGAGATCATGCAAGCGGACGCCTTCATCCTCCTGGTGGGCGAAAAGGGTGTCGGCGATTGGCAAGTGCTTGAATACGACGAGGCGCTCGATAAGCGGGTAAAGTTTCCTGATTTCCCCGTCATCCTTGTGCTGCTCAAAGGACAGACCGCGCCTGGTCTGCCATTCCTACGCCGCCTGCACTGGATCATCACACCTGACCCGTCATCCGAGAAGGACGTGGCTCGGCTTACCGACGCGGCTGCTGGCACCGGCACAAGGTTGGGCGAGCTGTGGCGCTATACGTCACCTTACCGAGGCCTTGCCGCGATGGAGGAGAAGGACAGCGACTACTTCTTCGGGCGGGAGCGGGAAATAGTTGATGTGATCTCGGCGCTCGCGGCCGCACCGGACCGGCTCCCGGTGTTGCTCGGCAATTCGGGTGTGGGCAAATCTTCGCTCGCACAGGCGGGCGTACTTGCGGCGCTCAAACGTCAGGCGTGGCCCGAGGGGGCGGGCGCGCCGAGCGCATGGCCTCAGGCCTTTCGGGAGAGCCGCCGCTGGTGCTTCCTCACGCTCAAGCCCGGAACCGAGCCGCTCAAGGGGCTGGTCGAATCGTTTCTAGACACTTGGCAGCTTGGCTCGACCGATCCCGAGCGGGTGAAGCAGCAGAATGGCTGGATCGAGCTGTTGCGGGACGGCAAGGCCATGATGCGCGATCTGCTCGACGCCACCGAGCGTCGCTACAAGGAACTGGATCAGACTAAGCCCCCTGCCTTTCTCCTCTATATCGACCAGGGGGAGGAGTTGTATGTGCGCGCCGAGGCGCGCCAGCGCCAACGGTTTTCAGAGATAATGCAGGGTATTGCCGATCCGCGTCTGTACATGCTGATGAGCATGCGTGCGGATTTTCTTGGCGAGCTACAGAAAGACGAACCGCTTTACAAGGTGCATCGTAAGATCGACGTGCCGCCGCTGCGCAAGGCGGAACTGCGTGAGGTCGTGAGCCGGCCGGCCGAACTGCTCTCGGCACGGTTCGAGACCGATGGGCTTGTGGACATTATTACCCGACGCACCGCAGAGGATTCTGTCGAGGACGTGGGTGCCTTACCACTACTGTCTTATACGCTCGACGACATGTGGACGCAGATGGTGAAGCGCGATGACGGGGTGCTCCGTCTTCCCGCTCAATCCTTCGAGCTTGGGGGCGTGCTGGTCGACCGCGCCGACGCCTTCCTCGCCGCCCACTCGGAATCTCAGGACAAGCTTCGCCGCATCTTTACCCTGAAGCTTGCCACCGTGCGTGAGGGCGAGGAGCCGACGCGAAGGCGCGCAATGCGTTCCGAGTTCTCGGATGAGGAATGGCGGCTGGTCTGTGAGTTGGCAGATCATCCGAACCGTCTTCTCGTTACGGCGACGCCTGAGGGCGGGGAGACCTATGCCGAGGCGGCGCACGAGGCGATCTTCCGGCGATGGGGCAAGCTGCGTGATTGGATTGCTGCCGAACGCGAGTTTCTTGCCTGGAGAACTGGGCTCGAAGGGGCACGCCGCGCCTGGGAGGCAACGCCGGAGGGGTCGAAGAACGATGCGCTGCTCATGGGCGCGGCGCTGGCGCAGGCCCAAAGCTGGCTTGCCAAGCGCAGGGAAGACTTGCCTGTCGTCGATCGGGATTTCATCGATCAGAGCACAAAGCGCGAGAGCAAGGCACGGCGGCGCGCGCGGCGGGTGCAGGCCCTCATTTACGTGCTGCTGGTCGGTAGCATCGCTGGACTGATCGGCTGGATTAACCAGTCGTACCTGAGGGATCGGTTGAACTGGTACACGACCGTACGGCCCTACATGCTGGTGCAAGTTCGACCGTATGTGCTCACCGCGGCGACGGAGCGGCTGTTGAAGCCGGGAGATTCTTTCAGGGAATGCGCTAAGGACTG
Organism: Xanthobacteraceae bacterium; assembly: GCA_049286035.1. GTDB lineage: Bacteria > Pseudomonadota > Alphaproteobacteria > Rhizobiales > Xanthobacteraceae > BOG-931. The sequence continues at coordinate 1,901 of JBAQBC010000141.1, read as the reverse complement.
CCCCGAGATGGTCGCGGTGCCTGCGGGGGAATTTATGATGGGATCGCCCGCCAATGAAAGAAACCGCAACGGCAATGAAGACCCGCTGCACAGGGTCACGATCGCTAGGCCGCTTGCAGTTTCGAAGTTCGAGGTCACGTTCGAGCAGTGGGATGCGTGCGTCACGGTTGGCGGCTGTGCGCATGTACCTGACAGCAACATGGGACGGGGCACGCATCCCGTCATCAACGTAAACTGGGACGACGCCCAGCAGTATGTCGCCTGGTTATCCAAGATGACCGACCGGCCCTACCGGCTGCTCTCCGAAGCCGAATGGGAGTATTCGGCTCGCGCCGGAACCACGACGATTTATTCCTGGGGCGACGAGATCGGCAAAGGCAACGCCAACTGCAATGGCTGCGGCAGCGAGTGGGACAGCCGGTCCGCTCCGGTTGGCTCGTTTGCGCCCAATCAGTTCGGCCTTTACGATATGCACGGCAACGTTTGGGAATGGGTCGAGGATTGTCTGCACACCAACTACGAAGGGGCACCCAAGGACGGTTCGGCGTGGATAGCACAGGGCGATTGCAACAACCGTGTCCTTCGCGGCGGCTCCTGGTTCGGCGATCCTCTGGGCCTCCGCTCGGCCCTTCGTTTCTGGTTTCCCGCCGAGGATCATGCATTCGATCTCGGCTTCCGTGTCGGGAGGACGCTTAATCCTTGATAGCGTTGACGCCCTTCTACTCGGATCATCTGTGCTTTCAATTCTCGCGCGAGAGCCTGCCGCCGCTCGATCCGTCCATCTCGGACACGCCGGCTGATAATCCGACCCGGTCCCGAAAGAAAGACCTCCAGCGTGAGGTGACGAGGGAAAGTCGCCTGGTCGCTTGGATCAATTTTTTCTGCAGCGTGGATAGGGATAGAACCCGCAGGCAGGCTTGGTATCATATAATGGCACTGCATAGGACGGCGCTGCGACTGCTCCACCGACGCCCCTGGTACCTGCGCCCGCGCCGAAGCCCACGGCTTCGGGGCGAGCACCGCCTTTGCTGCCGCCACCACCTCCCCCGCCGCCACGTGCTGAGGCATCGGTAGCAATGCACGAAATGCCAATGGCGGCGGCTGCGAGGGAAACAGCGATTTGATAAGACATGGCCTACCCTCCTTGGAGTTGTCGGACGGAGTTAAATGGCTGCCTGCTTACCGTTCCGGCTGATGAGGTTCCTTGCCTTCCAGTTTGATCTTCTATCATCCCGCTCAAGTGAAAGCTGTGACGCGCGGCACAGCAAAGCCAGGTCCAAACCCAGTCTATGCCTCCGATACGAAAAGAATATCACATTTTTTGATCGAGAATTGTGCCGTTCGTTACATCCCCGCCTACTATGTCCGCTTTGGGTCAAAAGCGGACGTGACGGAGTCAAATCGCGATGTCTGCTTTGGGCCAAAAGCGGACTCATGCAGTGCAGCAATTTTCGTCGTTATCCGATCACCGAGTCGGGCCATGGCGAGCAGCGGCCGCGATGCATCTGGCCTCAGTTGCCCATGACGAGACCGCCGTCGACGTTGACGGCCTGGCCCGTCATGTAATCGGAGTCACGGCTGGCGAGAAAGCTCACGACGCCAGCCACATCTTCAGGAGTTTCGGGTCGCCCGAGCGGGATCAGCGAGGTTCGCCGCTTCCAGGCTTCACGGATTTCCCAGCCCTCTATTTCGGTCCACTCGGCGTCGATCTTCCTCCACATCGGCGTGTCGACCGCACCAGGACAGATGCAATTCGAAGTGATCCTGTCGGTCGCCAGCACCTGCGCCGCAGTGCGCGTGATGCTGACAACGCCGGCTTTGCTAGCGGCGTAGTGGACCATGTACGCCTGACCACCCCGGTAGGCGGCGATCGACGCGGTCTGGATCAACTTTCCGCGCAG
>JBAQBC010000140.1:0-11743 GCA_049286035.1 Xanthobacteraceae bacterium | reverse complement strand
GATCGACGGCGTGCCCAACGGTCTTGCCGAACTCACGCTGGACGGTTCACACCAAGCGGTGAAGATACAGACCGGCTCGATCGCCGTGTACGCGTTCGTCATGTTGATCGGCGTCGTGCTGCTGGTCGGCTTGTTCCTGGTGTCGCGATGAACGCCGCCGGTTTCCCGATCCTGTCGCTGATCACCTGGCTGCCGCTGGTCGGCGGGCTGATCATCATGTCGGTGCGCGGCGACGAGGAGACCGTTGCCTCCAACGCGCGGTGGACGGCGCTTTGGACGAGCCTGATCGTGCTGGTGCTCTCGATCGTCCTGTGGGTGAAGTTTGACACCGGCGAGGCAGGGTTCCAGTTCATCGAGGAGATCCCGTGGCTGCCGGAGTACGGCGTCGGCTACAAGCTGGGCGTCGACGGCATTTCCGTGCTGTTCGTCTTGCTGTCCACCTTGCTGACGCCGATCTGCATCCTGGCAAGCTGGGATTCCATCACGCGCTCGGTGCGCGAGTACATGCTCACCTTCCTCATCCTCGAGACGATGATGGTGGGGATGTTCTGCGCACTTGACTTCGTCGTGTTCTACATCTTCTTCGAGGGTGTGCTGGTCCCGATGTTCCTGATCATCGGCGTCTGGGGCGGCCCGCGCCGCGTCTATGCGAGCTTCAAGTTCTTCCTCTACACGCTGCTTGGCTCGGTGCTGATGCTGCTCGCCATCATGGCGATGTATTGGCAGGCCGGCACTACCGATATCGCCGCGCTGTTGCATCATTCGTTCCCGTTGAGCCTGCAGAAATGGGCTTGGTTCGCGTTCCTCGCCTCGTTCGCGGTCAAGCTGCCGATGTGGCCGGTCCATACCTGGCTGCCGGATGCTCATGTGGAGGCGCCCACCGCCGGTTCGGTGATTCTCGCCGCGATCCTGTTAAAAATGGGCGGCTACGGATTCTTGCGTTTCTCGCTGCCGATGTTTCCCGAAGCGTCGGCGCAGCTCGCGCCCTTAATCTACGCGCTCTCGGTCGTGGCGATCGTCTACACTTCGCTGGTCGCGCTGGTGCAGGAGGACATGAAGAAGCTCATCGCCTATTCGTCCGTGGCGCATATGGGCTTCGTCACCATGGGACTGTTTGCAGTGACCGCGCAGGGCGTCGCCGGCGGCATCTTCCAGATGATTTCGCACGGCATCGTTTCCGCCGCCTTGTTCCTTTGCGTCGGCATTGTTTATGACCGCATGCATACGCGCGAGATCGCCGCCTATGGCGGCCTCGTCAATCGCATGCCGCTTTACGCCTTCGTGTTCATGGTTTTCACGCTGGCCAATGTCGGCCTGCCCGGCACTTCGGGCTTCGTTGGCGAATTCTTGAGCCTGATCGGCACTTTCCGGGTCAACAACTGGGTCGCGACGCTGGCGACGTTCGGCACCATTCTCTCGGCGGCCTACGCGCTCTGGCTTTATCGCAAGATCATCTTCGGCACGCTGGAAAAGCCTGCGCTCTTCAACATCAGGGATATCGGCTGGCGCGAAATCGCGATCATGACGCCGCTGATCGTTCTCACCATCGTTCTTGGCGTCTATCCGAAGCTTGTGCTCGATATTTCCTCGGCTTCGGTCGCGCAATTGATCGACAATTATCAGCACGCGGTCGGCACCGTGCACGCCGCGGGGCTCAGTGCGGTGACGCGATGAACACCGCGCAGCTTCCCAATGTGATCCCGCTTTTGCCGGAGCTTGTGCTCGGCGTCGGCGCGATGGCGCTTCTGCTTGTCGGCGTATACCGGCCCGCCGCTGCCACCACCCGCTTCATCGACGGCGCCGCAATCGTGCTGCTTGCGCTCGCCGGAGTGATCCTCGCGGTGCTGCCGTCCGGCAAGCTGGTCACTTTCGGCGGCAGCTTCATCGTCGACGAATTCGCGCGTTTCCTCAAAATTCTCGCGCTGCTCGGCTCGGCGGTCGCAATCGCCATGTCGATCGATTATGCCAGACGCGAGGCGCAAGAGCGTTTTGAATACTCGGTGCTGATCCTGCTTTCGACGCTCGGTATGCTGATGCTGATTTCGGCTGCCGATCTCATCGCGCTTTACCTCGGCCTCGAACTGATGAGCCTGCCGCTCTATGTCGTCGCGGCAAGTCATCGCAGCTCGCTGCGCGCGACCGAGGCCGGCCTGAAATATTTCGTTCTCGGCGCGCTGTCCTCGGGCATGCTGCTTTACGGCGCTTCGCTGATCTACGGCTTTACCGGAACCGTCAGCTTTGCTGGCATCGCGCAGGCGGCGGGGCAGGGCGGGATCGGACTGATCTTTGGCATCGTCTTTCTGTTCGCCGGCTTCTGTTTCAAGGTCTCGGCGGTGCCGTTTCACATGTGGACGCCGGACGTCTATGAGGGCGCCCCGACCCCGGTCACGGCATTCTTCGCCGCCGCGCCCAAAGTGGCCGGCATCGCCATGTTTGTGCGCGCCGCGGTGATGGCTTTCCCGGGCATCACCTCGCAATGGCAGCAGATCGTCGTGTTCGTTTCGATCGCCTCGATGGCGCTCGGCTCGTTTGCGGCGATTGGGCAGCGCAATTTCAAACGGCTGATGGCCTATTCGTCGATCGGCCATATGGGTTTTGCGCTGGTGGGCCTTGCCGCCGGGACCAGTGAGGGCGTCCAGGGCGTGCTCGTTTATATCGCTATTTACGTCACCATGACGCTCGGCGTGTTCGCCGTGATCCTGTCGATGCGGCGGGCCACCGGCATGGTGGAATCGATCGATCAGCTTGCCGGACTGTCGCGCACGCACCCGACCATGGCGTTCTTTTTGGCGATGCTGTTGTTCTCGATGGCCGGCGTGCCGCCGCTCGCCGGCTTTTTTGCCAAGTTCTATGTCTTTCTCGCCGCCATCAAAGCGGGCTTGTATGTGCTCGCGGTGATCGGCGTGGTGACCAGCGTCGTTGGCGCCTATTATTATCTCTACATCGTCAAACTGATGTATTTCGACGAGCCGGTCGGCAAGTTCGAGCAAATGCCCTATGAGCTGCGCGTGGTGCTGGCGATTTGCGGCTTGTTCAATATTCTCTTCTTCCTGTATCCGGCGCCGCTCGTCGGCATAGCCAGCGCCGCCGCGCATTCCTTGTTCTGATGCAGCTTGATCCCATTGCGGTGAACGCCGGGGTGCGGCTCGAGAGCCTTGGGACCACGGGATCGACCAATGCCGAGGCGCGCTTACGAGCGCAACAGGGCGAAGGCGGGCCGCTCTGGATCACCGCGACAGCGCAAACGCAAGGGCGCGGGCGCCACGGCCGCATCTGGATTTCGCCGCCGGGCAATCTCTATGCGAGTTTGTTACTGCGCGATCCATCGCCGTTCGAACATGCGCCGCAACTTGCTTTCGTCGCCGCATTGGCGCTGCGCGACGCCGTCGCCTTCGAAGCAAAGGCGCTTGCGCCGCAATTGGAATTCAAATGGCCGAATGACTTATTGCTGGACGGGCGCAAATGCGCCGGCATTCTCATCGAGGGCGAGGCGACCCCTGACGGCGAGGCGGGAAAACGCTTCATCGTCGTCATCGGCATCGGCATCAATTGCAACAGTCATCCGGCCACGAGTGACGGCAGCATTGGTTTCCCCGCAACCCACCTAGGGGCGCATGGTGCAGCAATAGTGCCAGACCGATTGTTTGCGCGGCTGTCCGCCACGATGTGCGGCCGCCTGCGGCAGTGGGACCGCGGCCGCGGTTTCCCCGTCATTCTCGACGACTGGCTGCCGCATGTCCGCGGCATCGGCGAGCCGATTGCGGTACGCAATGGCGATGCTGAGATGCAGGGCCGTTTCGTCGGTCTCGATCATTCGGGCCGGCTGGTGCTCGAGCGATCCGACGGCGGCATCGCCAAGATTGCAGCCGGCGATGTATTCCCCATCACCGCGCGCGGCCAAGGCGGCCCGCTCGGCCGGCCGGGCTGATCCATGGCGCAAAACGAACTCGTATTCGCAGCCCTTGGCGGCATCGGCGAGATCGGGATGAACCTCTCGATCTACGGCGTCGGCGACGATCGGCGGCGGCAGTGGATCATCGTCGATTGCGGCGTGTCATTTGCGTCGGAAGAACATCTCCCAGGCGTCGATCTCATCCTGCCCGATATCCGCTATCTGATCGAGGAACGCCGAAACATCCTCGCGCTGGTGCTCACCCATGGCCACGAGGACCATATGGGCGCGCTGATCGACCTGTGGCCACGGCTGAAAGTGCCGATCCACGCCACGCCGTTTACGGCGGCTCTGTTCGAGGCGCGGCGCGCGTCCCAGACCGGCGCGCCGGAAATTCCGGTGCAGGTCGTGCCGGTCGGCGGACATTTGTCGATCGGTCCCTTTGCCATCGATTTCATCAATGTCGCCCATTCGATTCCGGAATCGAATGCGCTTGCGATCCGCACTCCGGCTGGAACGGTGCTGCATACCGGAGACTGGAAAATCGATCCGACCCCCTTGATCGGCGGCCCCACAGATGCCGCCAAACTGTCGGCGCTCGGCGACGAAGGCGTGCTGGCGCTCGTCGGCGATTCCACCAATGCAGTCCGCGACGGCCGCTCGCCGTCGGAATCAGACGTTGCCAAAACGCTTGCCGACCTCATCCGCACCGCGCCGCGCCGGGTCGCGGTGACGACATTTGCCTCCCATGTCGGTCGCTTGCGCGCCGTGGCCGATGCCGCACGCGCCGCGGAACGCGAAGTCGTGGTGGTCGGCCGCGCCATGGAGCGGGTTGTGCAGGTCGCGCGCGAGACCGGTTATCTCGACGGCGTCCAGGACTTTCGCAGCGTCGAAAGTTACGGCTATTTGCCGCCGGAGAAGGTCGTTGCGTTGTGCACCGGCAGCCAGGGCGAGCCGCGCGCGGCGCTGGCGCGCATTGCCGAAGATGAGCATCCGGACGTCGCGCTGTCGCGCGGCGATCGGGTGATTTTCTCGGCGCGTCCGATCCCGGGCAACGAAAAGGCGATCGCGCGCGTGATCAATGGCCTCGTGGCGCAAGGGGTCGAAGTCATTACCGACCGCACCCATCTTGTCCATGTTTCGGGCCATCCCAGGCGCGACGAATTGCGGGACATGATCGGCTGGGTGCGGCCGAAAATCCTGATCCCGGCCCATGGCGAGGCGCTGCATCTCGCCGAACATGCGGCGCTCGCTCGCCGTGCCGGCGTCCCGCAAGTCTTGGTTTGCCGCAACGGCGATCTGGTCCGCTTGGCGCCGGGCCCGGCCGAAATCGTCGACCAGCTTCCCTCCGGCCGCCTCTACAAGGACGGTTCGCTGGTGATCGAGGCCGAGGCGCGCACCATCGCCGCGCGCCGCCGGCTCTCTTTCTCCGGAATTGTTTCGGTCGCGATCGCGATCAACGACAAGGGCGCGCTCGTGACTTACCCCGAGGTCGAGCTCATTGGGCTGCCCGAAACCGATGCCGCCGGCACGCCGTTGCTGGAGGTCGCGGGCCGTGCCGTCGAGAAAACGTTCGAGACACTGCCGAAGCCGCGCCGCCGCGATCCGGACGACGTGGCCGAGAGCTTGCGCCGCGCGGTGCGGGCCGCCATCGCGGAGCGTTGGGGCAAAAAGCCGATTTGCCACGTGCACGTGCTCGTCGTGTAGCGCATGATCCCGAAAAGTGGGAACCGGTTTCGGATAAGATCATGCGCAAATAAAACGTTATGGACGCTTAGTGATCGACCTAATCGGATCACGCTATGGGATCCGAGGCGAAGGAGACTAGGATTTGATCGGTCGGCTCAATCACGTTGCCATTGCCGTGCGCGATCTTGGCAAGGCCGCAGCGATCTACCGAGACGTGTTAGGGGCCGACGTCTCCCCCGCCGTGCCGCAGCCCGACCACGGCGTGACCACCGTGTTCGTCACGCTTCCCAACACCAAGATCGAACTGCTCGCGCCGCTTGGGGACGCCTCACCGATCGCAAAGTTCCTCGACCGCAATCCGGACGGCGGCATCCACCACATCTGTTACGAGGTCGGGGATATTCGCGCGGCGCGCGATGCGCTCAAAGCGGGCGGTGCCCGGGTTCTGGGCGATGGCGAGCCCAAAATCGGGGCGCATGGCAAGCCGGTGCTGTTTCTCCATCCCAAAGACTTAGCCGGCACGCTGGTCGAGCTCGAACAGGCCTAGGGTCACCCTCATGCCGGTCGCCACCGCGTTCGCTATCTTCTTCTTAATTTGGTGGGTGGTGCTGTTTGCGGTTCTGCCCTGGGGCATCAAAAGCCAGCACGAAGGGGGCGATATCGCGCCGGGCACCGATCCCGGCGCCCCCAGCAAGGCGCGGATTGGATGGAAGCTCGTCTGGACGACCGTGGTCGCCGCCGCGATCTATGCCGTCTGCTACGTCGCTTATGCGGAGCATTGGGTGACGGTCGATGGTCTCCTGAATGTCTTTGTTAAATCACATTGATTCAATGTGTTATGTTAATTCATTGAAAAATTGGATGATCCGAAAGGGCCGCTTGAGGCAAAGAAAAAGCAGGGCCGTTGCCCTGCTTCGAGGATCCTTGGAAACCCGAACTCCGCTTGTTCTCTATCGAGGCGCGGCTGGCGACACTTTGGGTCGCGGGTGGCCCTCCCGAGACTTGGACCTTTATTTCGACCTTTGATTGAGACCGACGACTTGAACCTACAAAAGACCGGCCAGTTTGCCCGCGATACTTCGCGGCCAACCGGACCGGATACTCCTTCCTAATTGATGTCGGGGCGCTTGTCATCAGATTGTCGCGGGCAATATCGGCCCATGCTCAGCCGCGACTAAGCCACAAGCGGAACTCTTGTCTTTTCAGCCGGCTTGCGGCTTGTGTGCGTGGCGCGATACCAAGACCTGAGAATTCATGCGCCGGTCCCGCTACTTCCTTCCGATTTCGCGTGAAACGCCGAAAGAAGCGGATATCGCTTCGCACCGGCTGATGCTGCGCGCCGGCATGATGCGTCAGGAGGCCGCCGGCATATACGCCTTCCTGCCGCTTGGCTTTCGCGTCTTGCAAAAGATCTGCGCCATCGTCCGCGAAGAGCAAGACCGCTCCGGCGCCGTCGAACTGTTGATGCCGACCATCCAGCCCGCCGAGCTGTGGCGGGAGAGCGGGCGTTATGAGGCTTACGGCAAGGAAATGCTGCGCATCCGCGACCGTCATGAACGCGAAATGCTTTACGGTCCGACCAACGAAGAAATGATCACCGAGATCTTCCGCAGCTATGTGCGGTCATACAAGGATTTGCCGCTCAATCTCTATCACATCCAATGGAAATTCCGCGACGAGGTGCGGCCGCGCTTCGGACTGATGCGCGGGCGCGAATTCCTGATGAAAGATGCGTATTCCTTCGACCTCGACTTCGACGGCGCCAAGCACGCCTATAATCGCATGTTTGTCGCTTACCTGCGTACCTTCGCGCGCATGGGTCTGCGGTCGATTCCGATGGTGGCCGAGAGCGGACCGATCGGCGGCAACCTCTCGCACGAATTCATCATTCTTGCCGAGACCGGCGAGAGCGAAGTGTTCTGCCACAGCGACTATCTCGATTTCGAAGTGCCAGGCGCCGATGTGGATTTCAACGATGTCGCGGGGTTACAGGCGATCGTGGACAAATGGACCTCGCTCTACGCCGCCACTTCCGAAAAGCACGATGCCGGCGCCTTCGCCAAGCTCGCCGGCAAGGGCATTTCCGCCCGCGGCATCGAAGTCGGCCACATTTTTTATTTCGGCACCAAATATTCGGAGCCGATGAAGGCCGTGGTGACCGGGCCCGATGGGATCGAACGCCCGGTCCATATGGGCTCCTACGGGATCGGCCCGAGCCGCCTCGTCGCCGCGATCATCGAAGCCTTCCACGACGAGGCCGGCATCAAATGGCCGGAACCGGTGGCGCCATTCCGCGCGACTATCCTCAACCTCAAACAAGGCGGCAGCGACACCGACGCCGCTTGCGAAAAGCTTTATGCCGAGCTGACCGCCAAAGGCATCGATACGCTTTATGACGATCTCGACGAGCGGCCTGGCGCAAAATTCGCAACCGCGGACCTGATCGGCATTCCCTGGCAGATTCTGGTGGGTCCGCGCAGCCTTGGCGAAGGCAAAGTGGAAATAAAACGCCGCGCCGACGGAAAGCGGGAACTATTATCCCCGGCCGATGCGGTGGCGCGGCTTGTCGCATGAAACTGTGCGTGGTGCGGTTTTGCCGCGATTTTCTGCGGCTTGAAACCGCCAGAATCGTGTGAAACTCGGAGCATTCACGGGGAACGCATCTCGATGGCCGAGTCGACCGGCACCCACCCCTTTGCCCCTTTCGAATGGATGCTGTCGCTGCGCTATTTAAGGGCGCGGCGCCGGGAGGGCTTTATTTCCGTGATCGCCGGCTTCTCTTTCCTCGGCATCATGCTCGGTGTCGCCACGCTGATCATCGTGATGGCGGTGATGAACGGCTTCCGCCAGGAACTGCTATCCAAAATCCTCGGGCTGAACGGCCATCTATTGATCCAGCCGCTCGAATCCCCGCTCACCGACTATGCCGCGGTCGCCGATCGCATATCCAAGGTCGACGGCATCTATCTCGCCGCGCCGCTGGTCGAAGGCCAGGCGCTCGCCTCGTCGCCGTTTAACGCGTCCGGCGTCGTGGTGCGCGGCATGCTCGGCGCCGACCTGGCGAAACTGTCGCAGATCTCGAGCAACATCAAACAAGGCACGCTGGATGGTTTCGACAATGGCCAGGGCCTTGCCATCGGCCGCCGCTTGGCCGAGCAGCTTTCGGTGCGGGCCGGCGATAATATTACGCTTGTTTCGCCGCGCGGGGCGGTGACGCCGATGGGCACCACGCCGCGGATCAAAGCCTACAAGATCGCCGCGGTGTTCGAGATCGGCATGTCGGAATACGATTCTGCTTTCGTGTTCATGCCGCTGACCGAGGCGCAGGCTTATTTCAATCGCGCCGGCGATGTGACCGCAATCGAGATTTATACCGACGATCCGGATCGCATCGACCGTTTTCGCCAATCGGTCACCGATGCCGCCGCGCGCCCGATCTACATGATCGATTGGCGGCAACGAAACGCCACCTTCTTCAACGCGCTTCAGGTCGAGCGCAACGTGATGTTCCTCATCCTCACGCTGATCGTGCTGGTCGCGGCGCTCAATATCGTCTCCGGCCTGATCATGCTGGTCAAAGACAAGGGCAGCGACATTGCGATCTTGCGCACGATGGGCGCAACCCAGGGCGCGATGATGCGGGTCTTTCTCATCACCGGCGCCTCGATCGGGGTGGTCGGCACCGTTGTCGGCTTCCTGCTCGGCACCATCGTCTGTCTCAACATCGAGGAAATCCGCCGCTTCTTGTCGTGGTTGACCAATACCGAGCTGTTTTCGCCGGAACTTTATTTCCTCTCCAAGCTTCCGGCCGACATGAATTTGAAGGAAACTTTGGCTGTCCTGGTGATGGCGCTCGGCCTATCATTGCTGGCGACGCTGTATCCGTCTTGGCGAGCGGCGCGGCTCGATCCCGTCGAAGCGCTGCGCTACGAGTGACCAAAGGCGCGATGGACGACACCACCACCATACGCGGACCGAAGACCGCTTCAGCGGATAGCGAAGATCATCCGCTCGTCTTCCTGCGCGGCATCAGCCGGCAATTCCATCAGGGCGATTCAACGCTGGATGTTCTCAAGACCGCAGAGCTCGCGGTCTGGCCCGGTCAGTCGGTCGCGCTGGTGGCGCCGTCGGGCGCCGGCAAATCGACGCTTCTGCATATTGCCGGCTTGCTCGAACAGCCGGACGCCGGCGAAGTCTATATCGATGCGGTCGCGACCTCGCATTTGTCCGACATTGCCCGCACCCGCATCAGGCGGACCGACATTGGCTTTGTCTACCAATTCCACCATCTGTTGCCGGAGTTTTCGGCGCTGGAAAACGTCATGCTGCCGCAGATGATCCGCGGATTGTCGCGCAGCGAAGCGACAAGCCGCGCCATCGAGCTGTTAAGCTATCTCGGTCTCAAAGAACGCCTGATGCATCGGCCGGCGGAACTTTCCGGCGGCGAACAGCAACGCGTCGCGATTGCGCGTGCGGTCGCCAACGCGCCGCGCATTCTGCTGGCCGACGAGCCGACCGGTAATCTCGACGTGCACACGGCGGATCACGTCTTCGCCACGCTCAATCAGCTGGTACGGGCCTCCGGTCTTGCCGCCATCATCGCGACGCATAATCTCGACATTGCGGCGCAGATGGACCGCCGCGTTACGCTTCGCGACGGCCAAGTCGTCGAACTGTCGTAAAGCGGCGCTCCTCCTAGTACGGATAGGCGCGGTAATGCCGATGCCGCCCGGGTGGCGGCACATACATCGTATTCGGCTGGCACCATCCGCCGACGCCGCTGATTGTCGCCAGGCACTGCTCGTAGGTGTGAAATCCGCAATTGGACGCGCCGCCGAACCGGCCGTCGTAATAAGCGCACCACGGACCATCGGCGTGAGCCGGCTTGCCGATCGTAGCCGCCACGACCAGAGCGCCGAGAAGGCTGAGCCCGAATTTCATCGTTTGTCCTTTCGCATCACTCTCAGCCGAGCAACGTTCCATCGTCAATTGAGTTCGTCGGTTGCCGGATGCAAATTTTTCACACGTCAATTCTACTTAAAGCATGATCCCGAAAAGTGGACGCCGGTTTTCGGAAAAGATCATGCTCAAACAACGAGCTAAAGCGAAATACCGAATCAACCAAAATCATTTCGCTTTAGCCGCGTGCTCCGAGAGCGTCGGGTTGCAGCGAGCGTCGAACCACACGCGGCGCCTAAATCGGAAATTCCAAACGCGGCCGCTTGATTTCAAATTACGGCAAAGGCGCGGGGCGATGTCAGCAACGAACGCACCAGCAGCGATATGGGCCGCAGCGGCGGATCGTTCCTGGCGGACAATAGGGACCCCATCCCCAACACGCCGCTTTCTCGATGGGCGTCGCGTTTTGCATTTGCGCATGCAGTCCCGCGGCGCCGCGTGCTTGAATTTGCGCGCCAGCCGCAATGACAGATGCGGTGAGCACGAGCGCTGCGGTGATCCATACAGTCGTCCATAGCGTGAGCTTTCGCATCAGATCCTCCTGCGCAAAGCGGCCGAAACCGGCGTCGCCACGAGGGGAAGGCCGTGGTCCGGTCGGAAGCTCCCAGCCCATACCAAGCAACACGCCAAGCATGATTTATTGGCGGGCGCCCCGCAATGGATCGATTTGGAAATTCGTCGACAGGCTGCCGGCCAATTCTTCGACCGTGTACGGCTTCGCAAGCGTCGCGGAGCCCGGCATGAAGCGCGCTTTCATTCCGTCAGTGATCGCTCGCCCGGTCGTATAAAGCACCCGCAATTGTGGGCACAGCTTGACCGCCGCTTTCGCCAATTCGATGCCGGCCTGGATGTCGCCTTTGAGGTCGAGATCGGTGAACAAGAGATCGACCCCGCCCGATTTCTTCAGGATGGCAAGCGCGCCAGTGGGCGTGCCGGCCGAGAGCACCTCGTGGCCTTGTTCTTCCAAATAGGATTCAGCCAGGACGCGCACCTGATCCTCATCCTCGACAACCAGGACAACCGCCATGCGCGAGTGCCTTTCCCTATGTCAAACGGCGCGCATCCAGCTGGTTCCCGGGCCGTGCCGGAATATGTCCAATGCGGCTGGAAAACGTGGGATCCGTTGCCCCCAAGGGCACCCGGCGCGCCGAGACGTTAGGCTCCGATTAACCGGGCAGTCCTGCGGCCGGGTCGTCGGTCAGT
>JBAQBC010000139.1:0-3392 GCA_049286035.1 Xanthobacteraceae bacterium | reverse complement strand
CAGCAGCGCCCAATCGTTGAACCAGCGGGTGTAGACGCCGAGCAGCACCGCGGGCAGCGTCTGAATGATTAAAATCCCGCCGAGAAGCTGCATGTAAATGGCGTATTGCGACGGCACGAAGACGATGAAAACAAGCGCGCCAAACTTGACGATCAGCGACGCCCATTTCGCCATCTGCGCTTCCTGCTTGTCGGTCGGATTGCGGTTGATGAATTCGCGATGGATGTTGCGGGTATAAAGGTTTGCCGCTGCAATCGACATGATCGCGGCCGGCACCAGCGCGCCGATACCGATCGCGGCAAACGCGATGCCGACAAACCAAGCCGGGAAGTTGTGCAGATACAGCGCCGGCACGGCGAAATTGTTGCCGAATTGCTTAAAGCCGCCGGCAAATTCCGGAAGGCTGCCGACGCCCGTGGCGATAGCGAAGAAGCCGACCAGCGCCAAAAGCCCGAGCATGAACGAGTAGCCCGGCAGCATCGCCGCGTTGCGGCGGATGGCGTGTCCACTCGACGCGCTCAGGATCCCGGTCAGCGAATGCGGGTAGAGGAACAGCGCCAGGGCGGAGCCGAGCGCCAAGGTCGCGTAGATTCCGTAGGCGCCCGTGCTATTCGCGGGTGGCGCGGCCAATAGCAATTTGGCCGGTGGCACCGCCGAAAAGATCTTGCCGAAGCCGCCCAGTTGAATCGGCACGGCGATCACCGCGGCAAAAGCGGTGATGTAGATCAGAATATCCTTGACGATCGCGATCGACGCCGGCGCCCGCAAGCCGCTGGAATAAGTGAAGGCGGCCAGAATCACGAAAGCGATGACCAGCGGCAGGTCGCCGGCATAACCGGAGCCCGATACACCCATGGCGCCGATCACCACCTGCAGCCCAACCAATTGCAGCGCGATATAGGGCATGGTCGCGACGATGCCAGTGATCGTAACCGCGAGCGCCAGCCAGCGGTTGTCGAAGCGGCCACGCACGAAATCGGCTGCGGTGATGTAATGATTTTTGTGGCAGACGTGCCACAGCCGCGGGAACGCCAGAAACAGAATCGGATAGATCACAATTGTGTACGGCACCGCGAAAAACGCGATCGCACCGGCGCCGAAGGCGAGCGCCGGGACGGCGATGAACGTGTAGGCCGTGTAAAGGTCGCCGCCGACCAAAAACCAGGTGACGATCGTGCCGAACCGCCGGCCGCCCAGTCCCCATTCGTGCAGCAGATCGAGATCGCCCTTGCGCCAATGCGCGGCCGCGAAACCAAGCCACGTGATGAACCCAAACAGCGCGATGAAAATGATCAGAGCGGTCCAATTGACTTCGGCCACGGCACTTTCTCTCCCGTCTTAATGGTTTTCTCGCGCGCGCTATTTCGGGTTCCAGGTTGGGCCGCCGCTAATCCTCGGTCGCGAAATAGACGATCGCGGTCAGAACGGCTCCGATGATGACCCACAGGAGCTGATACCAATAAAAGAACGGAATGCCCTCCCAGGAGGGCTCGACAGAATTGTAGAACGGCGGCCAAAGCACCGCGACGAACTGAATCACGAAGAGCAAATACCACCAGCTCCATTTGGAGTGCTGGTTTTCGCGACCGGTGCTTTGCTGACTCATGGAAGTCCTCGATGGCTCCAATCCCTGCGAAGCGGTAAAGCTTTTAAACTCAACAATAGCCGCTGGCGGCGGCTAATCAAACGATTTAGATGCCGCACTGCAATGTGTGGGACTCATTCCCCCCGAAGCTCATATCGACAAATCACCCGGCAAAATCGTTCGGCGCACAAGGCTAGCGCAATGCCGGAGCGTCGAATATTGCTATAGTTTCCGTTGCATTGTGTTGCTCAGCAAGGCTGTCGCGTCGATCTTTGGAGGAAACAATTGGACCAGCCGGCTTCAGTCGAAATTGCCAAACATACTCTGATGTCCGGCGGGCTCATCCTGGCGGTGGGCACGGTCGCCGGACTGTTCGCGCAGAAGACGAGAATTCCCGACGTTGCGATATTTCTTCTCGCCGGAATGATGATCGGGCCGCAGGCCTTAGGCTTGATCGACATCAAAGCCGATTCCGCGCTTTATCAAATTCTCTTGTTGTTCGGCGCCAGCTACATCCTGTTCGACGGCGGCGCTTCGCTGCGCTTCCACGTGATGAAGCAGGTTTGGATCACGATCATTATCATCGCAACCGTCGGCGTGCTGATTACCGCGATCATCACCTGCACCGCCGCACATTTTGTGCTCGGTGTGCCCTGGATCGTGGCGGCGCTGCTTGGCGCGACGCTTGCATCGACTGATCCCGCGACGCTCGTGCCAATTTTTCGGCAGGTCCACGTCCGCGACCGTGTGGCGCAGACGGTGATGTGCGAGTCTGCTTTCAACGATGCCACCGGCGCCATCGTCACGTTCGGCGTGTTGACCGTGGCGATGGGCACCGGCGAGTTTTCATTGTCGTCGTCGTTGCTCGATCTCTTCACCCAAGCGGCGCTCGGCATCGCCGCCGGCGCCATACTCGGCTACCTCGCGGCGCTCTTGATCGCGCACGAACGGTGGGCGTTTTTCATGGAATATGCGCCGGTCGTGACCATCATGGCGGTGATCGGCGCTTATTTCGCCGCCGACGGCATGCGCGCCAGCGGCTTCATGGCGGTATTCGTGTTCGGCATCATGCTGGGCAACAAAGATTCGTTCGGATTCAAAATGGGCAAGGTCGAAGCGCAGCGGCTCGATCAATATGTCGAGACGACGTCATTCATCATGCGCTTGTTCATTTTCATTCTGCTCGGCAGCCAAGTCGATTTCGGCCTGATGAATCGGTACCTGCTAGGCGGCGTTGCCGTGGTTGCGATCTTCATGCTGGTGGCGCGGCCGGTCACCGTGTTTGCCTGCACGCTGCCCGACCGCCGGGCGCGCTGGAGCCTCAACGAGATGCTGTTCATGTGCTGGACGCGCGAGACCGGCGTCATTCCCGCGGCGCTCGCCGGCATCTTGCTCGGGATGAAGGCGCCGGGCGCACAAATGATCGCGTCCGTTACCTTTATCGCGATCCTGATGACGATCCTTATCCAGGCTCCTACCACCCGATGGTTGGGGGGCAAACTGGCGCTCCTGGAAGAGAAGAAAAAGAGCTGATTGCATCGCCGTCCTCGGCACCAACCTGCGACTTAGCGGCACACCGGCGGGGAGTAGCGCAGGCCGCGGCCGCTGCAGTGCGCGCTGTTAACGTGTTTACGCTTTCCGCAGTGGCCGAAGCCGCCTAAAATGTGTTAGCGCCTGCAACCAGGCGAAACGGCGCCGCAATGGCTCCGCCGTTAGGGAGGGTTCGTCTTATGAAACGTCGTCAATTCTTGAAGACCGCGGGCGTCGGACTTGCGGGCAGCGCGGTCGCCATGCCGGCGATCGCCCA
>JBAQBC010000138.1:0-2482 GCA_049286035.1 Xanthobacteraceae bacterium | reverse complement strand
CCGTCGAACCATGGAGCACGTCACGGACGCCAGGTTGGAGGCAGACTTGATTTCCAACAGGCCATATTCGGCCTAAGCTAACGCGCCGGCTCTGCCCTGGGAGGGCCCTATGCGCTCGACGCTCACCACGATCATTATCATTGGAATGGTGCTCGGCATCGCGGTCGGTTATGCCTGCCACACGCTTTGGCCCGATCCGGCGGTGGCAAAGAGCATTTCCGAATACATTTCTCTGATGACCGATATCTTTTTGCGCCTAATCAAAATGATCATTGCACCCCTGGTGTTCTCAACGCTGGTCGTTGGCGTGGCGCATATGGGCGACCCCAAAATTGTCGGTCGCATCGGCGCCAAAGCCATGGCGTGGTTTATCTCGGCATCGCTCGTTTCGCTTCTGATCGGGCTTGTGCTGGTCAACCTCCTGCGTCCCGGCGACAATCTCAATCTGCCGCTACCTGATGCGCTGGCCTCGACCAATCTTAAGGTGGCCTCGCTGTCGATGAAGGATTTTGTGACGCATCTGGTGCCGCGATCGATCGTCGAGGCGATGGCGAACAACGAAATCTTGCAGATCGTCGTGTTCTCGCTGTTTTTTGGCGTTGCCTGCGCCGCACTTGGTGAACGTGCTCGCGCCCTTGTCCAGGGAATCGAGGAGCTCTCGCACGTGGTCCTTTCGATCACCGGCTACATCATGAAGCTTGCGCCGCTTGCGGTATTCGCCTCTATGGCTGCCATCATCACCACTCAGGGGCTCGGTATCCTGATCACTTACGGCAAGTTCGTGATCGAGTTCTACCTCGGTCTTGCTGTGTTATGGATCTTGCTCCTCCTCATCGGCTACCTGTTCTTCGGCAATCACGCGATACGCCTGGTGACCTTGGTGCGCGAACCGTTCCTGCTCGCCTTCTCAACCGCGAGCAGTGAAGCGGCCTATCCAAAAATGATGGAGCAGCTCGAAAAATTTCCGATCAGCAAAAAGATCATCAGCTTCGTGCTACCGATGGGCTATTCGTTCAATCTGGACGGCTCGATGATGTACTGCACCTTCGCGACCATGTTCATTGCGCAGGCGTACAACATCCAGCTCGGCCTAGGGCAGCAGATTACGATGCTGCTCCTCCTCATGGTCACCAGCAAGGGTATGGCCGGCGTTCCGCGCGCATCGCTTGTCGTCATTGCAGCGACATTGGTGAGCTTCAACTTGCCCGAGGCCGGACTCCTTCTAATCATCGGCATCGATCAGTTCCTCGACATGGGCCGGTCCGCCACCAACGTGATCGGCAATTCGCTGGCAACCGCGGTGGTGGCAAAATGGGAGGGCGAGAAGATCGTCATCCCGGTTGAGCCGGAAGTGATGCTCGAGCCGGGCGTTGCGTAGACGTGCCATGTCGTTTTGGCGCTTCCTCGCCGGGCTGACTATCGCTGCGGTCGCTGCAACGTCACAGGCCTCGGCGCAAGACACTTCCGTCGGCGCTCTGTCCGGTACGCTGAAAAAAATCAAGGACACCGGAACGATCACGCTCGGTTATCGCGAAAACTCGTTGCCGTTTTCCTACCTGAACAAACGTGCGCAACCGATTGGTTATTCGCTGGACCTGTGCCGTGAGATAGTCGAGGAGGCGTCAACCGAACTCGACGGTATGGATATCAAGGTCACGTTCTCTGCGGTAACGTCGGCCGACCGGTTAGTTAGGGTCAAGGCTGGCGAGATCGATCTGGAATGCGGCTCTACCACGAGCAACCTGCAACGCCAGAAAGAAGTGGCGTTCTCGCCGACCTTCTTCGTCGCCGGCACTAAGCTGATGGTGCCGAAGGCGTCCAAGGTAACGTCCTATCGAGATCTCGCCGGAAAGACGGTGGTTATTACTGCCGGCACCACGAATGAGACCGCGCTGCGGACGCTTTCCGACAAACAGAAGCTCGGCATTAATATCGTCACGGAGCGCGACCATGCCGAGTCCTTTGCGGTGTTGGAGGCAGGCAAAGCTGATGCCTTTGCGACTGACGACGTGCTGCTCTACGGCATCATCGCGACAGAGCCGAGGGCTCATGATATGAAGGTCGTCGGCGAATATCTCTCGTACGATCCTTACGGTCTCGCCTATCGTCGCAATGATCCAAGTTTCGCTGCTGTCGTTAACAACGCGTTCGCCCGCATGGCGGGGGAGCGGCGTCTCACCGAGCTCTATAATAAGTGGTTCTTACATCGCTTGCCGACCGGCGAGACGCTAAATCTACCAATGAGTCCCCAGCTCGAGGAAATCTTCCGCGTCTTGGGCGTGCCGGATTAGAGCGGCGACGAATGTCGGCTGCTGCTACGGCGCACCTCCCGCCCTCACGCAACGACATGCGGGGTTAATGGAACAATCGCCCCGCTAGTTCAATAGTAATATCGCCTTTCGAGCAAAGGCTGCGTGCTGCCGCGCAGTGCTTCTGTTGCAACCACAAGGCCGCACGGCTTGCATTCGAATGTCTGCATCTC
>JBAQBC010000137.1:0-3806 GCA_049286035.1 Xanthobacteraceae bacterium | reverse complement strand
TGCGCCAGCATCACCAGGACATTGGGGGCGGCGAGGCGAATGAGGGTCGCCGCGATCGGGCCTTCGATCAGGGCGCGCGTGCGCGGGTCGTAGCGCGGCGGCGGTGCGTCCGCCGCTTGTGCTGGGGATTTTGCTTCCGCGATGCTGGTGACGCTCATGACGGTCTGCCTGTTCATCGCGGCGTTCAGTGTGATGCCGCTGGCGCGGGTGTCGCAGCGATGTTGCGCAAGAAGGGAACCAGAAGCGTGGCGACGATGAAAGCGATCATGATGGCACGAAATGCGTCGGCATAGGCCAGCGTTGAAGCTTCGCGAAAGGCCAGCTGCCAGAGCTGTTTAAGTGCCGCCGTGTGGCCCTCCTGAAGACTTCCCGGGATCGATCCATAGCGTTGGCCCATCTCATCGACGAAACGTGTCATCGCGCCGTTGGCCGGCGTGAGGTTGGACGCGATCGCAACGAAGTGAAGATTTGTCCTGGCATTGATGATTGCGCCGCACACCGCGATGCCGACCGCGCCGCCGAGATTGCGCATCATATTGAACAACCCGCTGGCATATTTGAGCCGATCCGCCGGCAGGCTGGCGAGCCCAAGATTGACCGCTGGCGCAACCGCAAAGACCTGCGGCAGGCCGCGAAGGATTTGCGGGATCAGGAGCTGATCGGCGCCCCAATCGTGGGTAATGAAGGTGTAACTCCACATGGCGAGGCCGAAGGACGCAAGTCCCAGCATCATTAGCCAGCGGATGTCGAACTTTTTGGCGAGAAAGATGTAAATCGGAACGCCGATCAGCGATGCCGCTCCGGTCGAAAAGATAGCCGTCCCGGTCTGCCAGGCGGAAAAACCGCGGACATAGCCGAGAAACAGCGGCGTGAGATAAATGGTGGAAAAGATTCCGACGCCGGTGACAAAGGATAAAAAGCATCCAAGCGCGAAATTTCGGTTGGTCAGGGCGCGCAGATCGACGACCGGACGCGGGAATGTGAGGCTTCGCCAGACAAACAGGATTCCGCTGACGCCCGCGATGTAAGCGCAAGCGCGGATGGTGTCATCGTCGAACCAGTTCCAGCGCGTTCCTTCTTCCAGCACATATTCGAGCGTGCCAAGACCGATCCCCATCAGCACAATGCCCGGATAATCGGCGTCCTTGAGCAGGCGCAGATCCGGCTTGTCGATATCGACCAAAAACGGCACCAGCAGCGTGATCGCGATCCCCGGCGCAAGATTGACATAAAACAGCCAGTGCCAATCCAGCGTGTCGGTGATCCAGCCGCCGATGATTGGACCGAGAGTCGGCGCCACCGAGGCGATGGTGCCGACCACCGCGGCGGAATAAACGCGGCGCGGGCCCTGGAAATAATGCAATGACGATGTGAACACGATGGGAATCATCGAGGCGCCCAGGGCCCCTTGCAGCGCCCGAAACAAGATCATGCTGTGAATATCCCAGGCGACGCCGCACAGCATGCTGGTGACGGTGAAGCCGGCGGCCGAGGCCGTAAACAGCCAACGCGTCGAGAACACCCGCGTCAGCCAGCCCGACAGTGGAATGACGATGATTTCGGCAATGAGATAGGCGGTCTGAACCCAGCTGATCTCGTCTTGCGCCGCCGACAACCCGCCACCGATATTTTGCAGTGACGACGCCACGATCTGAATGTCCAACAGGGCCATGAAGCCGCCGAAGCACATCACGATGAACGGGACGATGCTTTTGAGCCAGTTGTCGGAGCCATTCTCGCTCATGGCCGGCCTCCGGATTGCGATCGCGTGTCGATCGTTGCGATCGTCGACAGGCCGGGTCTTATCCGAGCCAAGTTCGGATCCGCGTCGTCGAGCGCGATCCGCACGGCGACCCGCTGCACGATTTTGGTGAAATTGCCGGTGGCGTTCTCCGGCGGAATGACGCTGAAGACAGCGCCGGTCGCCGGGGCAAGACTCAATAGATGGCCGTGAAAGAGATGGCCGGGGAGGGTGTCGGCGACGACGGTGGCCGGCTGGCTAAGTTGCATACGGCCGAGCTGATCTTCCTTGAAATTCGCATCGACCCATAACCCGTGCGACGGCACGATCGTCAGCAGATAGGTGCCTTGCGACACGTAGGCGCCAACCCGCGCCGCGCGATTGCCGACATAGCCGTCAATCGGCGAACGGATTTCGGCATAGCCGAGGTTGAGCCGGGCAGTCTCGAGATCGGCGCGCGCTTGCGCGACCGCGGCGCTGGCTTGCGCGATATCCGCATTCAATACGCTGAGTTGCTGTTTTGCCGCGGCCAACGCGGCTTGCGCCGAGGTGACTGCCGCGCGTGCCTGTTGATCGAGGGCAGAGGTTCGTTCGGCGTCCTGTCGAGAGCCATAGTTCGAAAGCGCTAGCGTGCGGTAACGGTCGGCATCGACTTTGGCGAATTCGGCTTGCGCGGTCTTGGCATCAAGATCGGCGCTCGCCTGGCGGATGGTCGATTGTTGCAATTCATATTTGGCCTGCAAACTGGCGAGCGTCGCTTCACGTTGCTCGCGCACGGCTTGCGCGTGATCGGCGGCCGCGCGCGTGTCGCGATCATCCAAGCGCACCAGCAGCTGGCCGGCGTGAACGAGTTCGTTGTCCTTGATCGCCACCTCGGCAATGAAACCGGCAATGTGCGGCGAGATCGGCGTCACGTCGCCGCCGACATAAGCGTCGTCGGTGCTCTGGAAGAAGCGGTCGACGGTCCACCAGTAATAACCGTATCCCGCGGCGCCTAAACCGAAAACGCAGGCAAGACAAAGCAAGACCAATTGTTTGAAAGTCAGTCGCGCCCGGGTCGGTTTTTGAGCCGTTGCACTCCATTTTGTCAGCGCGTCCATGGTGCACTCCGGCCAGTTAAGTGTATGTACACTCTTTTTGCAACGAAAACCCATCCCGGTGCACGGAAAGCCTTAATTTCTGAGTTCGGCGGTCAAATCGCTGGCGACGACGGCGCGCAGCATGGCGCGAAAGTCCGCGGCGCGTTTGGCGCCGAAGCGGCTATCAAACCGCGCCTGCGCCCGTTCCCAAGCCTCGCGCCCGGCGAGCAGGCGCCTTTCGCCGGCTTTGGTGAGGTGGAGTTCCTTGGCGCGCCCGTCGCTGGCGGATACTTCGATCTTGATCAGACCGTCGCGCTCGAGCGGCAGAGCATTGCGGCCGAGCGTGGTGCGGTCCATGACCATCTCTTTGGCCAAGGCATTGATCGTCATGGGACCAAGCCGCTTGAGCTTGGCCAAAATCGAAAACTGCGTGACATGCAGTCCGACCGGCGCCAGGAACTGGTCGTAGAGCTGCGTCACGTGCCGTGCCGCCGAGCGAACGACAAAGCAATTGCAGTCTTCCGACTTGAGCGAGGAATCGAGCGACATCTGTAAATCCCATCTCCTTGACAAAGGTGCATGTGCTCCTATATACGAGCATATACTCCTATTGTCAATGCGCCGATGGCTTGGTTGCGGTTTTGATCCCAGGGTTGGGCGGCAACAGTGGCGGCGCGCAATAAAGGAGGGACCGATGGGCAAACTCGACGGCAAAATCGCCCTCATTACCGGCGGCAGCAGCGGCATCGGATTGGCGACGGCGAAGCGCTTTGTCGGGGAGGGGGCTTACGTCTTCATCATCGGGCGTCGTGAGGCGGAGTTGGCTGCGGCCGCCGGGGCGATCGGCAAGAACATCAGGGCGCTCAAAGGCGACGTTTCGAATCTTGACGATCTCGACCGCATTATCGCGGAAATTCACGAAGCCAAGGGCAAGCTCGACATCGTGTTCGCCAATGCCGGCATCGCGAAATACGCGGCGCTCGGCG
>JBAQBC010000136.1:0-2200 GCA_049286035.1 Xanthobacteraceae bacterium | reverse complement strand
TGGTGCAGTCGCACGGCCGCGTCATGATCGCCTGGAAGCGCGTCGATCTCGTCAATTGCGACGCGCCGCTCGACGGCATCACAATTCCGTTTTAAGAACTGTAGCCTTTTATCCGTCATCCTGAGGTGCGAGCGCAGCGAGCCTCGAAGGATGCGGCCAAAGCGCCCGGGTGTCGCCCTTCGAGGGCCGCTTCACGGCCACCTCAGGGTGTGACGGTGCAATGCGTTCTGACTTCCTCCTTCAGGTCCCCGTCGGCCGGTGCAGGGCGGTGCGGGTGCGCTGCGCGGTGAGCCACTTCGAGCGGCCGGCAAGACCGAGCGCGGCGGCGCGCAGAGCGGGCGGCCAGGTTGTCGGCAGGCCGAGCCAATAAGAAATGCGCTGCGTGTGTTCGGTGATCGGGCGTTCGTTGCGCTCCCAGGTTTGCAGCGCCGCGGTTGCGTCGGCCTCTCGCTCCAGATAAACCGCCAGCGACAGCGCATTCATCATGGCGCAGCCGCCGCCCTGGCCGATATTTGGCGGCAGCGCGTGCGCGGCATCGCCGAGAAGCGCGACGCGTCCGGCGGACCAGCTTTTGAGCTTGATCAGCTCGAAACGGTCATAACGGCCCTGCGTGCCGATGCGGTCGATCAAGGCCGCGAGCGGAGGAAACCAGCGTTTCCAGTCGTCCTTCCGCACCGGCACCGCCTTGGCGATCGCGTCGGTATCGAGCATCGTGAGCGCGATGTAGATGTCGGTCTCGCTGCATGGCGTGTAGAGGATTCGCCGCGTGCCCGACCAATATTCGATCGTCTTACCGTCGCCGGCTGCGCGCTCCGCCGCGGTCTTGTCCAGCAACAGGCGCGTGCAGCCGTCGACCAGATATTTGCGCTTGGCGAGAAGTCGTAAGCCGTCGCGCAGCCGCGAATTGCTGCCATCGGCGGCGATCACGAGATCGGCCTTGCAGGTTGCGCCGTCCGCGAGCGTTAGTTCGCCTTCGGGATTGGCGGCGACTGCCGCCGAGTTCGTCACGATTTCAACGCCAGCATGCCGCGCTGCCTCGGCCAGCGCATTGATGACGTTTTGGCGCACGATGCTAAACACGCGGCTGCCTTTCCAGCTATGCTTCGAGATCAGCCGTCCCTGACCGTCGCGTACCTCGCGGGTATGGGCGAACGGTGCGCCTTTAACCGCCGCGTCATATGCCCGACCGCTTCCAGAACGCGCAAACCGTTCTCATAGATGTAAATGCCGGCGCCGGTGGTGCGCAGGCGATCGGCGCGCTCGTGCACGCGCACGCTCCAGCCGCGCAGCGCCAGGGCGCAAGCGGCGGTCAATCCGGCAAATCCGGCGCCGGCGATTTCGGCGTGACGGCGGCTCATGGTGCTAGGTTATGGTGCCTGTTTCGTTCCGAGACCATCGTTGCTTGCACCTTGAGGTGAAGCAAGCAAGTCGTTCGCCTATGATTTGCCTCCATGATCTGCCCCTGTGATTTATCGGCCGATCGCGATGTAAATCGCCAGCCAAGGAGAGGCCCATGGCCCGGTTGCGCCATTTTGCCGTCTGCGTGAAGGACCTCGAGAAGGCCGCGAAATTCTATGAGAGCGTGTTCGAACTCAAACGCATCGGCCGCGAGGATTTGGACATTGGTTCAGCGATCTACATGAGCGACGGCGTGATCAATCTCGCCTTGCTCAATTTTACCGGCGCCGCCGGCAGCAAGGCCTCAGATCTGAAGGACCCAGGCGCTCATGTTGGTGCGCACCATTTCGGTTTCCAAGTGGACGATCTTGCCGAAACGCAAAGGCGCATCGAGGCCAATGGCGGCAAATTCTTCTTCGATCTCGGCGAAGAGCGGCACGGCAATTTCGAGCGCAAGTTCAAGGATCCCGATGGCGTGATCTTCGACATCTCCAAGCACGGCTGG
Organism: Xanthobacteraceae bacterium; assembly: GCA_049286035.1. Classification (GTDB taxonomy): domain Bacteria; phylum Pseudomonadota; class Alphaproteobacteria; order Rhizobiales; family Xanthobacteraceae; genus BOG-931. Next base: position 297 of record JBAQBC010000136.1, on the reverse strand, counting down.
CAGGGCACCGACGGTTATCGGAAATGAAAGTCCCGTTGGACTTGAGGGGGCGCATTTAATTACTCACCTCCCGCTCCAGGGGAGGGTGAGAAGAAAACTGCGATTCACTCCACGAACTGATTGGTGAACAGTTCGTCGACCGGCGATTTCTTCTGGATGATGCCCTTGGCGAGATAGAAATCCTGCAATTTGGCCATGCGCTCAGGATCCACCGCGCCGAGCACTTTCTGGCCCGGATAAACCAATTTGTCGTAATAGGCGAAGGCTTCCTTGACCTGATTTTCCTTCCCCGTCCAC
>JBAQBC010000135.1:0-15274 GCA_049286035.1 Xanthobacteraceae bacterium | reverse complement strand
TCTGCAATTGATGCCGGAGCGCGGCGCGCATTCTGGCCAGAAGCTCATCCATTCCGAACGGCTTGGTCACGTAGTCATCGGCGCCGGAATCGAGCGCCTGAACCTTGCCGGTCTCGTCGTCGCGGCTGGAAAGAACCACGATCGGCACGCTGTCATTGCGCGCACGCATCGTGCGCAGAAGCTCATGGCCCTGCATGTCGGGCAGGCCAAGATCGAGAACGATCAAATCCGGCGGCTGCTCGCCCAAGAGTTCGAGTGCCATTTTGCCGCTGGATGCTTCCATGATCTGATAGCCGTGCGCCGAAAGCCCCACGCGCAGCAATTTGCGAATCGGTGGTTCGTCATCGATGACGAGGACCCGGAGCGGCGCGGCGCTCATGCTGCGGCGTCCAGCCGTTGCGGCTCGCTTGCGATCGGCAGTCTGATGGTAAAGACCGCGCCGCGGCGGTCAGAGCGGTTGGCGGCGACGATGGTTCCGTTCATCGCCTCGACAAAGCCGCGCGAGATCGCGAGTCCGAGCCCGGTGCCGGGCCGGATCTGGTCGGCTTTCGGCACCCGATAGAACTTATCGAAGATATGTTCGATATCGTCTTGCGGGATGCCTTCACCTTCATCGAGGATTTGAAGGACAACCGAGTCCCGGTCTCCCCAGGTGCGGATGAAAACCGTCGTGCCGGATGCGGCATACTTGGCGGCGTTGTCGAGCAGATTAAACAGCACTTGCTCGAACAGAACCGCGTCCACCGACACCATGGGAACATCGGTGGCGAGATCGAGCCGTATGGAGTGATTGCGCAAGATTTTCGTCGTTCGCTGCAATGTCGAGCCGATGATTTCCGAGACGTCATGGGGCGCGAGCTTGGGCGTCACGGCCCCCGATTCAAGCCGCGTCATGTCGAGCAGATTGGCAATGAACCGGTTGAGCCGCTCGGATTCCTCGATGACGGTCGAAAGCAGTTCGGCCTTTTCGCTGTCGGTCAGCTTGTCGCCGACCTCGCGCAAGGTGCTGGCCGAGCCAAGAACCGAGGCCAGCGGCGTCTTGAGATCGTGCGATATCGAGGTCAACAGCGCGGTGCGCAGACGTTCGGTCTCGGCGGTGCGCTGGACGCGATCCATATCCTCGACCAGCTGGACGCGTTCGATCGCGAGTGCGCCCTGGTCGGCGAGTGCATCAAGCAGCCGCCGCTGATCGGGGCTGAGCCAGGGGCCGGTCTTGTCGCTGTCGATGCCGATCACGCCGATAGCGCCACGCCCGGTGCGCATCGGCAGAAACAACCGCTTTGCCCCGGGCAGCGTCTCGGAACCACGGCCGGCGGCGCGGTTATTTTCGAACGACCATTTCGCCGCGGCAAGATCGGCGTCATCGAGCATATCCTCGGGCGGATAACCACTCTTGACCCGCAGCATTCCTTTGTCGGGCAGCAGCAGCACGACGCGCACGCGCAACATCATCGCCGTCTGAAACGCCGTTGCCCACAGCACGTCGTCGAGCGTGCCGGCGCCTGCGAGCTTGCGGCTGAAGGAGTACAGCGATTCGACGGTGCGCACCCGGGCTTGCGCCGTCACCGCTTGCAGGCGGCCGCGCGCCGCAACATGAGAAACAACGACGGCCACCAGCGTAAACAGCGCGAACGCCGCGATGTTGTGCGGATCCGCAATCGTGAAAGTGTAGATCGGCGGCAGGAAGAAGAAGTTGTAGCAAAGCGCGGAAACGACGCTTGCAAACAGTGACGGCAGCAAGCCAAAGCGTACCGCGATCCCAACGATCGCGGTCAGGAAGACAAGGTCGACGTTCTCGACCCCGATCCAGTAATTGACTAGCTCAGCTGCGCCCAGCGCCAACGCCACGGCCAGTGTCGCAAACAGATAGGGGCCCAGCTCGACGACCTCCTTCTCATGCGAGGTGCGCAGCGTCTTTTTTGGTATCGGCTGCCCTGGCAGCTGATCGCCGGAAATAACATGCACGCTGATATTGCCGGACCGGCGAACGAGCTCGTGTACAACGGAGCCGTGCAGCATCTCAAACCACCGCGGCCGCGTCGACTTGCCAATGATAATCTGGGTGACGTTATGCGTGTGTGCATAGTCGATCACGTCGTCGGCAATGCTTCTGTTACCGGCAGGCAGTGTGACGGGTTCGCCGCCAAGCGCCTCGGCGAGCCGCAGCATATCGGCGACGCGGTCGCGTTCCTCTTCGGAAAGCTGCACGGCACGGCGCCCTTCTATGTAAAGCGCGGTCCATGGACCGTGTAGGCGATCGGCCAGCCGCTTGGCATAGCGTACCAGGGCGGCGCAGCGGGGATCTTCGCTGATGCAAACCACGATCCGTTCGCCCGCCGCCCACGGACCGTGGATGGCATGCGCCTGCATTTCTGAAAGCAATTGCTCGTCGACCCGCTCGGCGGTGCGCCGTAGCGCCAGTTCGCGTAGCGCGGTAAGGTTGGCCGGCGAAAAGAAATGCTGCAGCGCGTGTTCGGCCTGCTTGGGAACGTAGACCTTTCCTTCCTTGAGACGCTCAATCAAATCGTCAGGTGTGAGATCGACCAGCTCGACGGCATCCGCGCGATCGAAGACAGCATCGGGCACCGTTTCGCGCACCCGCACGTGGGTAATTTGCGCGACGACGTCATTGAGACTTTCGATGTGCTGAATATTGACCGTGGTGTAGACGTCGATGCCGTGGCTCATCAGCTCTTCGACATCAAGGTAGCGCTTGGGGTGGCGGCTGCCTTCGGCGTTGGTATGGGCAAGCTCGTCGACCAGAACGATTTGCGGATGACGCGCGATGATCGCGTCGAGATCCATTTCGGTGAGCGGCTGGCCTTTATATTCGACGTGACGGCGCGGAATGGCTTCGAGCCCGCTCAACAGCGTCTCGGTCTCCTTGCGGCCATGGGTCTCGACGATGCCGATAACGACGTCGTAGCCGTCTTTTCTGCGCGCCTGCGCCTGCAACAGCATCTCATAGGTTTTGCCGACGCCGGGCGCGGCGCCGACAAAGATGCGCAACTTGCCGACACGCCGCTCTTCGCGGCGCGCCGCTTCAAGGAGCGCCTCTGGTGAGGGTCGATGGTCAGTATCGCGCCGAGGGTCCGCCATTCACATTAGATATTATCAGATCGGCGGCTCCGACAATTCACCTTTGCGAGGCTTAATCGAAAGCCTTTCCGCGTGCTTGGGGTGGTGTTCGGGATGGTGCGTTAACCCGCCAATTGATCGAGCGCGAGATTAAGCAAGAGCACGTTGACGTGCGGCTCCCCCAGCAGCCCAAAGAGACGCCCTTCAGTATGGTCGGCAACAAGCTGGCGAATGCGGTCTTCCGGCATATTCCGCGCTTTGGCTATCCGGGGAGCCTGGAACAGGGCAGCTTCCGGCGAGATGTGCGGATCGAGACCTGAGGCCGAAGTGGTCACGAGATCAGCCGGAACAGGCGCCGAGGCGTTCTCCTGCTTCAGTTTATCCATGTCGCCTTGGACGCGATCGACCAGAGCTTTGTTGGACGGCCCGAGGTTAGAGCCGCCTGAGTTAGCCGCGTTGTAAGGAGCGGGCACGGTCTTGGTCGAGTCGTTGGGATCGGGCGTGGTGGTCGCGGAAGGCCGACCATGGAAATATTTGTCGCTCTCGAACACCTGACCGATAAGTTCAGACCCCACCACCGTGCCATTTCGCTCGATCAAGCTGCCTTGCGCCTGGCGTGGAAACAGCAATTGAGCGATTCCGGTCATCGCCAGCGGATAGGCAAGGCCGGTAATGAGCGTGAGCGCGACAAGGACGACAAGCGCCGGACGGATTTGTCGCAACATGATTTCTTCTCCTTAGGCGAGATGTAAGCCGCTGACGATCACGTCGATCGCTTTGATGCCGATGAAGGGGATGATCACGCCGCCGACGCCGTAAATCCAAAGATTGCGGCGAAGCAGCGCGCCTGCGCCAATCGGCCGGTAACGGACGCCCTTCAACGACAGCGGAATGAGCGCAATGATGATCAGCGCGTTGAATATGATTGCTGACAAAATCGCGCTTTGCGGCGTCTGCAGGTTCATGATGTTGAGCGCCTGCAGCTGCGGATAGAAAGCGACAAACATCGCGGGGATAATCGCGAAATACTTCGCCACATCGTTGGCAATCGAGAACGTCGTCAGCGCCCCGCGCGTCATCAGAAGCTGCTTGCCGATCTCGACGATCTCGATGAGCTTGGTCGGGTTGGAATCGAGGTCGACCATGTTGCCGGCCTCGCGCGCGGCTTGGGTGCCGGTATTCATCGCCACGCCGACATCGGCCTGGGCGAGCGCCGGGGCATCATTGGTGCCGTCGCCGCACATCGCGACTAGCTTGCCTTTAGACTGCTCGTCGCGGATGAGCTTGAGCTTGTCCTCGGGGGTAGCTTGGGCCAGGAAATCGTCGACGCCGGCTTCCGCCGCGATCGCTGCGGCTGTCATTGGGTTGTCGCCGGTGATCATGACGGTGCGGATGCCCATGCGGCGCAGTTCGGCGAAACGCTCGCGGATGCCGCCCTTGACGATGTCTTTAAGATGAATGACGCCAAGGAGCTTGTTGTCCTTGGCAACGGCGAGGGGAGTGCCGCCCGATTTGGCAATAGTGTCGGCGATCGCCGTCGCTTCGCGGGCGGTGTCGCTGCTCATGGCCGGGCGCAACGCCTGAACCGCTCCCACCGAAGAACCAGCCGGGGCGCCGTTCAAGTAATTCAAGATCGCATCGACTGCGCCCTTGCGAACCCAGGAGGTACCGATTTCGACGCCGCTCATACGGCTCTGGGCGCTGAACGGAATGAAATTCGCTTTCAATTCTGCAAGCTCGCGGCCGCGGATGCCGTATTTTTCCTTTGCTAGCACGACAATGGAGCGGCCCTCAGGCGTTTCGTCGGCGAGCGAGGCAAGCTGCGCCGCATCCGCGAGTTCTTGCTCGGTGACGCCGCGCAGCGGCCTGAACTCGGTCGCCTGGCGGTTGCCGAGCGTGATCGTGCCGGTCTTGTCGAGCAGAAGCGTGTCGACGTCGCCGGCGGCCTCGACGGCGCGGCCCGACATGGCGAGTACGTTGAAACGGACCAGGCGATCCATACCGGCGATGCCGATCGCGGACAGGAGCGCGCCGATCGTGGTGGGGATCAATGTCACGAACAGCGCGACCAGAATCACCACGGAAATTGTGCTGCCGGCATAGTAGACGTAACTCGGGATCGTTGCGGTCGCGAATACGAAGATGATGGTGAGGCCGACCAAAAGGATGTTCAGCGCGATCTCGTTTGGCGTCTTCTGTCGTTCGGCGCCCTCGACCAGGCGAATCATGCGGTCGAGGAAGGTCGAGCCGGGCGCCGCGGTAATGCGCACGAGGATCCAGTCGGACAGCACTTGCGTGCCGCCGGTCACGGCGGAGCGGTCACCGCCCGACTCGCGGATGACCGGCGCCGATTCGCCGGTGATCGCCGCCTCATTGACCGAAGCCATGCCTTCGATCACCTCGCCGTCCGACGGAATCAGGTCGCCGGCTTCCACGAGAACAACGTTCCCAACTTTGAGATCCGTCGAAGGCACCAGCCGATACGTCTCTGAATCGCCCGCGGCCACGAGAAGCTTGGCCTGAGTCTCGGTGCGCTGCCGGCGCAAAGCGTCGGCCTGCGCCTTGCCGCGGCCTTCGGCCACGGCTTCCGCGAAATTGGCGAACAGCACTGTGAACCACAGCCAGAGAACGATCTGGAATTCAAACAAAATGTGCCCGCCGCCGGTGAACAGGTCGCGGATCAGGACCACGGTCGTCAGCGCCGTGACGATCTCGAGCACGAACATCACCGGGTTTGCCATCAGGGTGCGCGGATTGAGCTTGACGAAGGCCGAGCCGATGGCCGGCACGACGATCTTCGGATCAAACAGCGCCGATACCGGCATGCTCTTGCGCAGGGTTGAGGTTTCCATCGCAGTGAACTCCGCAGTCTAATTCGAAGAGAACAGGGTGCCGGCGTTGAGCGCGAGCTGTTCGACGATCGGGCCAAGCGCCAGCGCGGGGAAGAAGGTGAGACCACCGACGATGACTATGACGCCGACGACCAAGCCGATAAACAGACCGCCGGTGGTCGGGAAGGTCCCGGCAGAGGCCGGTACCAGTTTCTTGCTGGCGAGCGAGCCGGCAATGATCATGGTCGGGATGATCATCCAGAATCGGCCGACTGCCATCGCCATAGCGCCGCTCAGGTTGTAGAACAGCGTGTTGGCGCTGATGCCCGCAAATGCCGAGCCGTTATTGCCATCCTGCGAGACGTAGGCATACAACACCTCGGTGAAGCCGTGCGGCCCGGGATTGTTCATCGCTGCAACAGCGGACGGCACCATCATCGCGACCGCGGTCCAGCCGAGATACATCAGCGGCAGGACTAGGATGGCGAGCATCGCCATCTTGACTTCCTTCGCTTCAATCTTCTTGCCGACATATTCCGGCGTCCGGCCGACCATCAGGCCGGCGACGAAGATCGAGATGATGACGAAGAGCAGCATGCCGTACATGCCGGAGCCGACGCCGCCGACGATGATTTCGCCCAGTTGGATATTGATCAGCGGGATCATGCCGCCGAGCGCGGTGAACGAATCGTGCATCGCGTTCACCGCCCCACAGGAGGCATCAGTGGTGATCACGGCGAACAGCGAGGAGGCGGCAATGCCGAATCGCACCTCCTTGCCTTCCATATTGCCGCCGGTCAGCCCGAGCGCATTGAGGGCGTCATTGCCGTGCGCCTCGGCGGCGTAGCAGGCGATGACGCCGGCAATGAACAGAACGCCCATCACTGCGAGGACCGCCCAGCCTTGCTTTTGGTTGCCGACCATGCGGCCGAACACATTGGTCAGCGCCGCACCAAGCGCAAAGATCGAAATGATCTGAACGTAGTTCGACAGCGCCGTAGGATTCTCGAATGGATGCGCGGCGTTGGCGTTGAAGAAGCCACCACCATTGGTGCCGAGCATCTTGATGGCGATCTGCGAGGCGACCGGGCCGACGGCAATCGATTGTTTGGCACCTTCGAGTGTCGTCGCGTCGACGTAGGGCCCGAGCGTCTGCGGGATGCCCTGCCAGACTAAAAACAGCGCATATGGAATGCAGATCGGGAGAAGGATGTAGAGCGTGCAGCGCGTTACATCGACCCAAAAGCTGCCGACTGTGCGCGCCGAATGCCTGGCAAACCCGCGGATGAGCGCGATCGCAAGCACGATGCCGGTCGCAGCCGAGAGATAATTCTGGTGAGTCAGGCCAAGCATCTGTACGAGATAGGAGAGCGTGCTTTCACCGCCGTAGTTCTGCCAATTGGTATTGGTGATGAAGCTGACTGCCGTGTTGAACGACAGATCTTCAGACACTGCGGATTGCTCGGCCGGATTGAACGGCAAAAAGGCCTGTAGGCGCATCAGCGCATAAATGATGAAAAGCCCGCCGAGGTGAAACAGCAACATGCCGACCGTGTAGGTCACCGCGTGCTGCTCTTGGCGTTCGTCAATGCCGGCTAGCTTGTAGATCGCGATCTCGGCCGGGCGCAGGATCGGCGACAGGAAGGTGCGCTCGCCGCTGAAAACACGCGTCATATAGGCGCCGAGCACGGGCGTGATCGCGACAATGATCGCGCAATAGAGCAAGATCTGGATCCAGCCGATGACGGTCATGGCCTTTATCCCTTCAGAACAGTTCTGGCTTGAGCAGAGCGTAGACCAGATAGATGAGGAGTCCGGCGGTCACGAGCGCAGCAAGCGAGTAGTCAAAAATCATGACTCCATCTCCTCACAGTTGCTCGCAAGCGTAGACATAAGCGATCGACACGGCGAAGAAACCGATCGCCAGCGCTACCATCACGATGTCCATCATCGGAGTGCTCCAAATGGAATTCTCAAGAACACAGGCAGATGCCTAATGGCGGAACGCTACTTTGATTTGCATCAAGACAGCGCAAAAACTCCCGCTCGCTTAGGGGCAATATCTGCGCTTGAGCGCATAGGAATTCGAGATGGATAGGGCGTCCGAAGATATAGGAATTCCATAAAGATCACGTTTCGCAACACAGAATGCCCGCCCCCCCAAGTCACTGTTCCAATTTAATAATAGCGCGACGGCCAGCGTCGTTCGGCGGCCTTGAGGATTTCCTCAGCGGCTCTCGTCGGCGAGCACAGCAACTGAGTGCGTTCGTCGCCTGACTTGTCGGAACCGCTTTTCCTTGTGGCGTCCTCAACCGAATGCGCCTCGACGAGCCGCGACAGCAAATATGTGAGCAGGCGTGCTGGGTCGAATTGACCCATTTGAATCTGTTTCATGGCCGGCCTCAATTCCAATGAGCGTGGAACATCGGACTGAATGCAGCGAACTTGACCAAGATCCCCGCCGCTAGAAGCATGAGAAGGCACGCTATCCCGGAATACGGCGGATTGTCCTGATCGCTTTGCGGACGAGCCGCTTTTACTTTGGCTTTCATGACTGCACCTCAGACTTTCACGCCCGTGCTATTGCTGCTGTTGATGTGCAGATAAGTGCATAGGAATTCCAGACGGAAAGCCGACGCGTCTCATAAAGACAAAATAAGCGTCGCAACGCGGTCGGCTCTTTTATGGCAGCGCGCGCGGTTTTTATGCCGTCTTTATTTATTCGCGTTCTCGACCCTCTCGCTTCTTAACGGGGTTTATCTCCATCTTACGAGCAGCGCTCGAAAAAGCGTTGATTCGTGAGGTTGCGATATGAGCCTCAAGTCAAAGCACCCGGCTTCGTTGGAAACACTCGACAGTGCGCTTCATCACGCGCAGGAGCCAACCGTCGATTTCTTTGCAGAGATCATAGGTGGCGCCTGCACTCGGATTCCACTCCTCGCTAAAGCCGAGGCGTTCGACCGCTTAATGCATCTTGCCAAAATTGGCGCCTGGACTGAGGCGGGATTTGCTTTGATTGCGCTCGAGCTGCCGCTGTGGCGGGTTCGCCGTCTGGTTTACGAAGACGGCGAGTGGCTCTGCTCGTTATCTCACCAACCAAACTTACCGATCGCATTGGACGAGTGTGTGGAAGCCACGCACGAGGTTCTGCCGATAGCGATGCTCTGTGCCTTCGTCGAAGCGCGCCGCAGACGAAATGCAGTGCATGAGTCAGTGTCGACCGTTCCTCAAATCCAGCAACCATGGCCGGAGTTTGCCATGTGCTGCGAGAACTACCGGTGACGACTTGCGATTCAACCCATCGGGCATGGGACAAATAGGAAGTTGGCTTGCCGTGACCATTCGTCAACTAACGCAACGCAAATTCTTGCAGGATCGCTTCAGTGGGCGGACGCAACAAGCAGTGGCTGTGCTAGATCAACCACTGAAAGAGGCCGGCAAGGAATGTGCTCCGCCGTGGCAGACCGCGCAACTTCCAACTCGGCCTGACGACACGGTTCTAAGCGGCTCAATTCCGCTATTCTTTATCGGCCGTAATCACAACGGCTTTTGGGTGGCACGCGAAGCTGCGGGCCGCTGCGGCGGTCTTTTTCTTTTCAGACGGTCAGCAGATCGATTCGCCCGCAGAAATGGTTTAGCCGGCGGCGGCGCGACGATGCTCGTGGAGCATTCGATCGAACTTGATCTTCCCAATCAGGGTAGCCGGCTTGCTGAATTGATCGTGAGAGGAGCGGAGATCGTGCGGCGCCGCGCGCCCTTCGTGACAAACTTAATCGGTGTAGCGATCGCGCAATGGCGAGAACTCGATTCGCGGATTTCGCGCACGCTTACCGATCACCACCGAAATCGAGAAGCCATAGAAAACGATCTGTTCCGCGGTGAGTATAAGCTCGCTTCGAAGAATGACGATGACCTGCCGATTTGGCGTTAGAGCCTAGGGAATCTCATAAATCCAATAGGAGAAATGCAATGAGAATGGCAGCTGAAAGCGAACCTCCGTCGTGTCCGCCGGTCTACATGATCGGCCAAGATAGCCGCGGCAACTGGGTCGTTCGAGATCAGAGCGGCCTCCGCGGCGGACTCTTTGTCGGACGCGCAGAAGCGTTGCGATATATACGCGACGAGGCCGGCGATGATCCAGGGGCTGTTGTTATGGTCAGCGGAGCTTTCGAGCTCGACACGAGCGGGATGAGACGGCCAGCACCGCCACATCATGTTAGCGTCGAAGGCCTGCCCGAGCGACGGGTCGCTTAATCAGGTGTCTGCCCAAGTACCATGTCCATAGGTCGCCACGTTTGCAAGCTCGCGGGCTATGCGCCGGCATTGCCGACGCCATTCGACGATAATAACGCAATCGACGCTGCGGCTTTTGAATACTTCTGTGAGCTCCAAATATTGAATGGGGCAACCGCGCTTGTGGTCGGGGGGACGACCGGCGAAGCACCGAATTTGAGCCGCGCCGAGCACCGCAAACTCGTTCGTATTGCTGCCGGCGTGTCACGCGGCCGCGTACCAGTCATTGCGGGGGCGGGATCGAACTCGACGCAGCATGCAATCGAATTGACCAAGGACGCCGAAGCCAGCGACGCGGATGCCATCCTCTCTGTTGTGCCGTATTACAACCGTCCGACACAGGCAGGCCTATACGCTCACTTCTCGGAAATCGTCGCTTCGACCAGCTTGCCGATCATTCTTTATGACGTGCCCACGCGAACGGCATGCCCTCTTGCCGACGAGACCATTGCGCGTTTGGCTGAACTACCCCAGATCGCCGGCCTCAAGGATGCCACCGGCGATCCGAGTCGCGTCGCGCGCTTGCGAATACTGCTCGGAGCGGACTTTAGACTTTTCTCGGGAGATGACGCCACCGCACTAACCTTTATGGCTCAGGGAGGTGACGGCTGCGTTTCGGTCACCTCCAACGTTGCTCCAGGTTTCTGTCGCGATATGTTTTTGAGCTTGCGTCAGGGGCAAATCACCAGAGCACAACGGCTTTCCCATCCGATCGCCCAACTTACGGCGGCTTTGTTTCGCGAAACGAACCCGGCGCCGGTGAAATTTGCATTGAGCCTGCTTGGCCTAATGACGCCTCGGGTTCGTTTGCCGCTTGTTGAGATTGGTGAGAAAACCAAAAGCGAACTGACAAGAATCATCGCCCGCCTATGCAACGATTGGTCCGCGTCGATGATCGGGAGAATCGATAAGCCTCTTGGAGCTTGGCGTCGCGCGTCGTAGCGCACGATAGTTGGGATTGCCTGCAATGACGCAGTTGGCGACACGCAAAGGGATGCCTTTTCCTTTGGCTCCGCAAAACGGTTCAGCTTCCGACCTGTTGGTAAGCGAAGAATCACATCGAATAAGAGAGTGGTTGCTGGGAATTCTCCGCTTTGCTGTCACGCTCGAACAGTGTGACCGAGCAGCGTTGATGGGCTTGGCGGCGGAGATGGACCGTCTCGGAGCCGGCACAACCCAATCGGGATTTACTTACTTCACTCGGGCTAGCACGAAGCTGTGCGACTGTATTGTTGTAAAGCGGGGTTTGGCCAACTTGGCTGAACTCTGGATTCACCTCGAACAGATTAATGATAATCGATTGCGTTTCGCTCTTGAGGGCGCGCTCTTCGAGAAGGCTAGAGGGCCGACACGTTCCAGAAAGCTGGATCGTGAGTACCTGTGGAAAGGGCTCGCGGTGAGATAGTCACTTTTCTCATGAGCTTATGGCTTCACTATAAATTCCGGCTCGGATCCATCTCGAATTTATATGCAGTGACCCCGATGTTCGCGATAGCGGTTGATACGGATCGCGAAAGTTCAAGAGATGTCATTCCTCAGCCATACTTGGAAAAGCCAGGAGTCAGGGTTTCCCTCCGCGCGAGCTGAAAGCGTCAGTGTCCGCGCGTGGCGATTTGACTCTCCGATAATTAAGGAACTCTGCAAAGTTGCACTCGTACTGATATTCTGCCTTGCGACTATGACGGCGTTCGTAGCGCTGGGCGTTTGGATCTGGATTCCTTACTCGCATCAGTAGGGTTGATGCACGAGCTCAGACCCGGGGTATCGTGGTTTGGTGCCGCGATTTTCCCTCAGACAGCTCAGCTCTTTGTGACACGGTTGCGTTACTGCGAGGCGACTGTGCGCGCAGCGAGGACGCCTTCCAAGCGGGCAATGTCTTTGTCTTTCGCCTCGACGCTGGCTTCAAGACGCGAAATATTTTGCATCAGGCGCTCGGTGGTCAGGCGCAAAAAGTAATAGCCGAATTCCGGGTTCTGAAAATAAAGCTCCATCAGCTTTTCGTAGGTGATCGTCAAAACATCGGCATCCTCGATGCACTCCACCGTCTGGGTGCGCCGGTTCTTGGGATCGACAAAGCCGAGTTCGCCCATCATGCGGCCGGGCGGCAGTTCGATGCCGATTTCGGTCACCAGAAATCTGCCGGTTACGGTCAAGAACATCTCGTTTGCGGCGTCGCCCTTGTGAAACAGGATTTCGCCCTTGCGGTATTTGCGTGGGGTCATGAACGGCCGCAGCCAATCCATGGACAAATCGCCCTGAGCGGACAGCCGTGCTTTTTTGACGAGGCTGAGCATCTGGCGCAGCCGGACGGCGTTGATCGGCAACGACAACAGATAAAGGAAGAAGGTCGCCATCGATCCGGCAAGCGCGCCGTAGGCGATGAAAAATACATTGCTTATGATGCCGATAACGCGAAGCGGCACAATGGTGCGCACCATCAACGTGGCGACGAAAAATACCGCGCCGGTCAGGGCCAACATGTTGGCGAGCGTAATGTGGGTCAGCCCAACATCGATGAGGCGGTTGACCACCGCCTCGAAGGTGATGTTGCTCGGGTCGAGGCCGAGCTGCAGCAGTATTTCCTCGATCCGCAGATTCCGCGTCACGGCCTCAAGGATGCGGTCGAGAATGGCGCTCGGGTCTAAACTATTGGGGCTGTTCATATCGGTCTCACGACGATCGGCGGGCGGCAGCCCGATGGCGGCAAATTAGCATTCGATTCCTCTGTAGGACAGGATAGGAGCGACATGTGAACCGTCGCAGCCGGGCACTTCCGGGCCGAACTTTCGGCGGCTATGGCGAAAAACCAGATGCGGAATAGTTCAAGATATTCCCGGCTATTATTGTCCTCACGGCGAGGTGTCCGACCTGAAGATTCCCGAAAGCGCAGCGCCGATGCTGCGAACCTCACCGGGTTGTTCGGCGGCGATATCGGCGTCTCCAGTGCCGACATTCAGTATGCGCTGCTCCGGCAAGTCCTCGCGGTTCCACCAGCCGCCGCCGAGCGCCTGAAACAAGGCCGCGGTATCGCTTAAGCGCGCGGCGCGCGCCTGCACCACCTGAATGGTTGCTTGCAAATAGCTCTGTTGGGCGGTGAGCAGCAGGAGGATGTTCGCATTGCCGGTTTGCATCTGCTGTTGCGCAAGATCGAGACTCACCTTGGCGGCGCGCTGGAAGTCTCGCGCTGCGTTCAATGCATCGGCATCGTTTTGAACCGCGCGTAACGCATCTGCGACATTCTGGACGGCCCCGACCACCGTGCCTGCATAAGTCCAAGCCGCCGCCTGATAAGTGTCTTTAGCGCCCTGGAGCTGATGCAACAGCGTACCGCCGTCGAACACGGTCTGGGTGGCGTTGCCGGCCAATATCCAGAACAGATTCTGTGGCGCGATCAGACCGGCGAGCGCGGTATTGATGTACCCGCCGTTGGCGTTGATGGTGAAGTTGGGAAGCAGACTAGCGGTGGCGACGCCGATCTGCGCGCTGGCAGAATGCAATTGCTCCTCGGCGGCACGCACGTCCGGACGCTGCTCAATCAACTGCGACGGCAGGCTCACGGGAAGTGTAGAGGGCAAATGCAAATCCGCTAGGCGGAAAGACTCGCGCGGTCCCTCGGTGGGAAAGGTGCCAACCAGCGCGGCGATCAAGTCACGCTCCTGGGCGAGCGCCTTGCGCAGCGGCGGTAGTGTCGCCTTTGCCTGCGCCACTGCAGCTTCCTGCAAAGCGACATCATTGCGATTGGCGAATCCTGTGTCGAACTGACGCCGGATGGTTTCAAGCATCTTGGTATTGATCGCGATGATCTGTTCGGTCGCCTCGATTTGTCCACGCAACGCGGCTTCGGTAATCACCGCGACGGTTAGATTGGCGGTCAGGGACAGGTAGGCCGCCTCGGCCTGAAAGCGCTGCACGTCGGCCATGGCTTCGAGCGATTCCACCGTGCGCCGGTTAAGCCCCCAGACATCGAACGTGTACGACACCTCCAATTGTGCCGTGACAAGATTGAATACTTGCGCACCGCTGGCCGGAACCGGCGTGAGCGCCCCGGAGGTGCGCTGGCGCGTCGGGTTGAAATTCGCTTGCGCGAGAGGAAGGAATTTCCCCTCCTGGGCATAGACGGCCTCTTTCGCCGCGCGCAAGCTGGCCAGCGCCGATTGCAGATTCGGATTGTTGTGCAGCGCTTGCGCGATCAAGCCATTGAGCCGTGGGGACCTGAACAAGGTCCACCATTCCTCGGGAATGTCGCGGCCGGGCAAGAACGCTTGCCGCTGGCCCGAAGCGACACCGGTCGACGACGTATGCGTCAACGGCTCACGCGTGTAACGGGTAATCTCGGGGGGCGCCGGGTGAAGGAAATCGGGGCCGACCGCGCAACTCGTCACGAGCATTGCGGCCGCGAGAGCGGTGGTATTTGCAAGCCACCTGGCCGCTACACGAGACATCAGGGTAATAGGACTACTGAAACCGATCTAAGACGGGCCGCGCCCCGGCCATTATTTCCGATTTCGCCGGTGATGGCTGTGCTCGCCTAGCCACAGTGCACATGTTTCCTGCCGCCCTGGACCGGCGATGGGTTTGGACGGCTATTAACGCCTGAAAAACCGCAGTGCATCAGTACCGTGATAAACTGTCATGAGTCGTACAGCATAGTGCGATTAATCCCAGTCCCCTGTGATTAATGACAGTAGACCGCGTGGGCGGCTGATGGCGTTGTCGCCGCAGTTCGCGCCGTCCCGGATCCTTTGAGCAGAGCTGCCGATGGCACCTGGCCCGACCACTAGCCGTTGGAGCGCAGCGATCGCCGCGGCGCTGTTCGCTCTCCTCATCATGGCCTATTGGGCCTCGCATCTCGGCGGGCCTCCCAGGGGCGGACTTGGCGCCGCCGACACCGCCAATGCCCCGAACACGCTCGCCGGCGATCGGGACAGTATCGATCTGTCGGATGCGCAGCTTGCCGCCGTCAAAGTCGAGCCGGTCGGCGAGCGCGACTTCCCGCGCCAGAAGGAAGCTGTCGGCAGCATCGACTTCGATGAAGAAATGTCGGTGCAAGTGTTCACGCCCTACGCCGGACG
>JBAQBC010000134.1:0-25557 GCA_049286035.1 Xanthobacteraceae bacterium | reverse complement strand
CGCAACCGGCGTGCCACTGATCTATCGGCTGAATGCCGACTCGACAGTCGCCAACAAGCAAGATCTGGCGGCGTAAAATTTGCCCTCCCTCGTTTGCAGAGGGAGGGTTTTCATCGGTGTGATTTGCTTGTTCCGTCATCACAACAATGACGTTTGGCCGGGTCGAATTCGGCCAAACTTCAAGTCTGCGATGCGCCCCCGATTCCCTTGAGAATCATGCCTTACGCGGCCGCGGCGATCTGGCCCGCCTCCCAGCCGAGCATCGCGCGCTTGCGCGTAATGCCCCAGTGGTAGCCGGTGAGCGCGCCGGCCTTCCCGATCACGCGGTGGCAGGGTACGACGAAGGCGATCGGGTTTTTCCCGACCGCGGCGCCGACCGCGCGCGCGGCGGCTGGATTGCGCACTTTGCCCGCCAAGCCTGAATAGGTCGCAAGCCGCCCCATCGGGATTTTCAGCAGCGCTTCCCACACCCGCACTTCCCAATCGGTTCCGATCAGCACCACCCGAAGCGGCTGTTCTTGCCGCCATTGCCGCGAGTCAAAAACACGCTGGGCAATCGGCGCGGTGCGCGCGGTATTTTCAGCGTAATGGGCCTTGGGCCAGCGGCGCTTCATATCGGCAAGCGTGGCGGACTCCTTGCCGGGATCGGCAAAGGCGAGGCCGGCGAGCCCGCGATCGGTGGCCATGATCAGCGCATTGCCGAATGGCGAAGGATGAAAGCCGAAATACATGGTGAGGCCTTCGCCGCCGGATTTCCATTCTCCGGGCGACATCGCTTCGTGGGTCACGAATAGATCGTGCAGGCGGCCCGGCCCGGAAAGACCGACCTCATAAGTGGCGTCGAGCACGCTTGCCGAATCGCGCAAGAGCTGCCGCGCGCCGTCGAGCGTGAGCGCCTGCAGAAAGGCTTTGGGCGTCAGGCCGGCCCAGCGCCGGAACAGGTGATGCAGTTCGGTCGGAGTGACGCCGGCCACTTCGGCAATGGCTTCGATCTCCGGCTGTTCACGCCAATGGCCGCGAATGTGTCCGATGGCTTTCCGCACGATCTCGTAATCGGCGGCGGCCTCGGACAGCGGCGTGGAATTGAAAACGCGATCGGGCGACAACATGGCTGCCTCCATCATTTGCTCCCGATCTATGACGCTTATTCGCGCCAAACCACCCGATTTCTGAGCTTATTTTTACAGGCGTGGCATGGCCAAGGCGAGCCTCAACGGGGCCGGTGCGGTTTGCGCGATTTTGCCGTCGCACCGAGCCCAAGACAGACAAAATCACCCGTTCGGCGTCCTGGTCGGGCCCCGCCTCGCCTCGCCAAGCGCGCCGGCCAGCGCTCGCGCAAAGCTCGCTTTTTCCGCAGGGCTTAAGAAACCTGCGATCGCGAGGCGGCGCCCATGCGAGACCAGGAACAGCCGTTCGATGCCGAATTCGTCGTGCACGATGCGCTCAAGCCGCACCCAGAGCGGATTGAGCGTCCATTGCCGCACCCCGCCGCGATGATTGACCTTCCGCACCGTTAGTTCCGAAGCGGTGACGGTGACCTCCTCATAGGCGCGCGCGGTGCGGTAATTGGCGCGGAAGGCGAGATAGACGAGCAACACGTCAAGTCCGAAGAAGCCGAATACCGGCCAAGCGCCGAGGGACACGAAGATGACGCCTGCGATAAAGCTCAAGCATCCCAGGCTGAGCATAAAGATGAGGAAGCCGGTCGGGCCGAGCGAACGATGCGGCGTGATGATCGCTGAAAAGATTTTCGGGTCGACGCAAAGCTGCGCGCCGCTGTTATTGTCGTCACTCATCGCGCCTATTATACGAAAATACCGATGCGCAAACACACCAGCCGCCCGAAACCGTTGCCGAGCAAAACCGTCCAGCGCCGGCTTGCCGCGGCGCGCAAGGGCAAAGCGGCGCGGCTGAAGGACGCCAAGACGCGCCTCGGAGCCGATCGCAAGGCCGCGCATGGCGAACTGCCGCAATGGACAACCGCAGAGATTGCCGAGGCCTTCCGGCGCTTTGCCGCGGCCAATCCGGCCCCGCGCGGCGAACTGCTGCATATCAATCCATTCACGCTGTTGGTGGCGGTGGTGCTCTCCGCCCAGGCCACGGATGCCGGCGTCAACAAGGCGACCCCGGCTCTATTTAAGCTCGCCGATACGCCGGAGAAAATGATCAAGCTAGGCGAACCGCGCCTGCGCGAGCTGATCAAGACCATCGGCCTTTATCGCACCAAGGCGAAAAACGTCATCGCGCTATCGAAACAGCTGATCGCGGAACATGGCGGCAAGGTCCCGCATGACCGCGATGCATTGGAGGCTTTGCCCGGCGTCGGGCGCAAGACCGCCAATGTCGTGCTCAACGTCGCGTTCGGCGAACCCACCATCGCGGTCGACACCCACGTCTTTCGCGTCGGCAATCGGACCGGGCTTGCGGTCGGCAAAACGCCGCCCGAAGTCGAGATGAAATTACTGGAGGTGGTGCCGGAGCAGTATCGGCTGCATGCCCATCACTGGCTCATCCTGCATGGCCGCTACATTTGTGTGGCGCGTCGGCCGCTGTGCGAAAAATGCATCATTGCCGACTTATGCAAATGGCCGGGCAAGACCGTCAATTCGCCGGCTCAGCTCGGGAATGCGAGCAAATAAATGTTTTCCGTGGCGCCGCCATTTTCAATCCACACAGTTATCCCCAAACGCGAGCCGCGCTCGCAAATGCACGCTTTAGCTTGAGACTCGCAAATGATGAGCTATGCTCATTGCCAGATCGGTCGCGTTTGGTTCTGCCGAATGTGACGATCGCCAAGGTCAGATTGGCCTAGATGTGACCGCCGCTACCAGCGTCGCATCAAATGGTGGATTTGATCCTGGTTCCCTGCAGCGGGTAGCAGCGCAAGGAACGTGACGGGCGGGCGCAAGCTCGCCCGTCATGATTTTTGCCGCCAGCCTTGTGGATCGACCGCGCGGTTGACCGCCGCGCAGCTTCGCGGCGATCATGCTCTGAAGCGAAATGGACGTGGGTTGAGGCGTCATTTCGCTTCAGGTTATTGTTGAGCATGATCTTTTCCGAAAACCGGTACCCACTTTTCGGGATCATGCTGTGATGGCAAAATTCATCAGCCGGCGGCGCTTTACCATCGAGTGGGGCCATTGCGACCCCGCTGGTATCGTCTTCAACAGCCGGTTCTTCGAATTTTTCGACTGGGGCACTTGGATGCTGTTCGAGGCCGCGCTCGGCGTGAAGCCGTCCGAGCTGGCGGCTGCTTTTGGCATTGTCGGGCTGCCGCTTGTCGACGCCGGCGCGCGTTTTCTGGCGCCGGCACGCTTCGGCGACCCGGTCGAACTGAGCTCCCACATCCGCGAATTCCGCCGTTCCAGTTTTGACGTCGAGCATCGGCTGTTGGTCGGCACAACCGTGGCGGTCGAAGGACACGAAACCCGGGTCTGGGCGACCCGCGATCCTGCCGATCCGTCGAAAATGAAGTCACGGCCGATACCGGCCGAAGTCGCTGCCCGCTTCCACGCCTGATCTGTCCAGCAAAAGCGCGCCGGTAGGAGTGCGACGGTTTGAAGGGCTTTGGCGTTATTGCTATGGAATCGGAACGCCCAGTTCAAAACGCCCAAGGGCCGGCATGGCGCGCATTCTTCAGTTTACGCTCAATGGCCGCGCGCGGACCGACGCGGTTCCCGACAATCTTTTGCTACTGGACTATTTGCGGGAAGTGGTCGGGTTGACCGGAACGAAAACCGGCTGCGACGGTGGCGAATGCGGCGCTTGCACGGTGCTGGTCGATGACGCGCCACGCTTGTCCTGCCTGACGCTTGCCGCATGCGTCGAAGGGCGCCGCATCGATACGATCGAGTCGCTCGCCACAGACGGCCATTTGTCTGCCGTGCAGCGCGGCTTTCACGAGAAGCTTGGCTCGCAATGCGGCTATTGCACGCCCGGCTACATCATGGCGTCGGCCGGGCTTCTTCGCCGCAACGCCAATCCAAGCGATGCGGAGATACGCGAGGCGCTCGGCAGCAACATTTGCCGCTGCACCGGTTACGTCAAAATCATTGAAGCGGTGAAGCATGCGGCGTCGCTTTGCGCCGCCGGATTGACGCCGTGAACGAGATCGCGCCGGCGCATAACATCGGCAGTTACGTGCCGATGGTCGACGGCCCGGAAAAAGTTTCCGGGCGCGCCAAATACACCGCCGACTTCATTGTCCCCGGCATGCTTGCGGGGCGGATTTTCCGTAGCCCCTATTCACATGCCGAAATTCTCGAGGTCGACGTTGCCGAAGCGGCGAAACTCCCAGGTGTCAAGGCGATCGTCACGGGCGCCGATTGCGACAAGGCGTTCGGCGTGTTGCCGGTCGCCCGTACCGAACATGTGCTGGCGCGCGATCGGGTGCGCTATCGCGGCGAGCCGATCGCAGCAGTCGCGGCGATCGACGATGCGACAGCCAAAGAAGCCCTGCGCCGGATCAAGCTGAAGGTGCGCGAGCTTCCGGCCTACCACACCGCGGAACAAGCAATGGCGCCGGGCGCGATCGCGCTTCACGATCAGCGCCCGCATAATCTCGAACGCGACGTGCTGTTCGAGCTTGGCGATGCGGAAGCCGCCTTTGCCGCGGCCGACCTGGTGCGCGAGGGCGTCTACAATTGCGCCGAGGTCTGCCAGAACCAGATGGAGATGCACGCGGCGATCGCCGATTACGACGTGGTGCGCGATCGCATGACCGTGCATGCCTCGACCCAGGTGCCTTATTACGTGCACCTGATGCTGGCGCAGATCCTCGACATGGACATGTCGCAGATCCGCGTGATCAAGCCGCATGTCGGCGGCGGCTTCGGCTGCCGCACCGAGACGCTGAATGTGGAGTTGATCGCGGCTTTGCTGGCGCGCAAGGCCGGCGGCTGCGTGCGCCTCGTCGTCAATCGCGAGGAGACCTTCATCACCCATCGCGGCCGTCCGGAAACCGATATCCGGCTCAAGATCGGCATGCGCAAGGACGGCCGCATCACCGGCGTCGAATGCGAATGTATTCAGCGCGGCGGCGCCCATTCCGGCTATGGCATCGTCACCATTCTCTATGCCGGGTCGATGCTGTACGCGATCTACGCACTCGATAGCGTCAAATATATCGGTAAGCGCGTCCTGACCAATACGCCACCATGCGGCGCGTTTCGCGGCCACGGCACCGTGGACGTGCGCTTTGCTTTCGAAAGCCTGCTCGACGACATGGCGGGCGCGCTCGGGCTTGACCCGTTCGCGGTGCGGCGTGCGAATTTGTTGCATGCGCCGACCTTCACGCAGAACGATCTGATGGTGAATTCCTATGGCTTGCCGGAATGTCTCGATTGGGTCGAGCGCGAGAGCGGCTGGAAGGCGCGCAAGGGGAAGCTGCCGCCCGGCAAAGGCCTCGGCATGGCCTGTTCGCACTACATTAGCGGCGCCTCGAAGCCGGTGAACTGGACCGGCGAGCCGCATGCCACGGTCAAGCTCAAGCTCGATTTCGACGGCTCCATCGTCTTGCTCACCGGCGCCGCCGAGATCGGCCAAGGCTCGTCGACCGTGCTGGTGCAAAGCGTCGCCGAGGTGCTCGGGCTCGATCTCTCCCGTATCCGCATTGTCAGCGGCGATAGCGAAGTGGTGCCGAAAGACAACGGTTCTTATTCCTCGCGCGTCACTTTCATGGTCGGCAATGCCGCGATCGAGGCGGCGCAAAATCTCAAAGCAGTCCTGATCGCCGCCGCGGCGCGCAAGCTCGAGGCCAAGCCGGACGAGATCGAGTGCCTGGGCGAGCTCTATCGCGCCGGCGCGCAGGACAAGGGACTGACCTTCAACGAAGTCGTCACCGAAGCTCTGAAAGATAGCGGGACCATCACGATCACCGGCAACTACTCGACCATTCCGCAATCGCACGGCGGCAAGAAATATCGCGGCGCCGCGATCGGCGGCACCATGGGCTACAGCTATTCGGCGCAGGTCGTAGAAGTCACGGTGGACGAAGAGACCGGCGTCGTCACCGTCGACAAAGTCTGGGTGGCGCACGATTGCGGCAAGGCGCTCAATCGGCTCACGGTCGAGGGCCAGGTCCAGGGCTCAGTGTGGATGGGCATGGGCCAGGCGATGAGCGAGGAGGCGGCCTATCACGACGGCCTGATGGTCATGGCGAACATGCTCGATTACCGGGTGCCGACCATCCAGGACTCGCCGCCGATCGAGGTCGGCATTGTCGAGAGCATCGATCCGCATGGGCCGTTCGGCGCCAAGGAAGCCGGCGAGGGCTCGCTCGCGGCCTTCTTGCCGGCGCTCACCAATGCCATCGCCGATGCCACGGCTCTGCGCTTCAACAATCTGCCGGTGACGCCGGATCGCGTCTTCGCCGCGGTCGAGAAACGCGCCCGCGACGGCAAAGCCAACGGCGGCGGAATTTCCTAATGGACGCATTGCCGGATTTTGAAGTCGTGCGGCCAAAAACGCTCGACGCTCTCATTGCGGCGCGCGCGGTGCACCCGCAGTCGAGCCTCCTTGGCGGCGGCACCGATCTCATCGTCAATATCCGGCGCGGCATCGTCGCGCCGAAGACTTTGATCGAGACCAATGGCGTGACGGAGCTTCGGGGTATCGATGTGAACCCGAGCGAGCTCGCGATCGGCGCAGCGGTGACGCTGACCGAGCTCGCCGCGCATCCAGAGGTCGTGCGTTACTACCCCGTTGTAGCGCAGGCGGCGGCGCATATCGCCGGCCCGACCCAGCGCAATATGGGCACGGTCGGCGGCAATCTCTGTCTCGACACGCGCTGTATCTTCTACAACCAAAGCGAATGGTGGCGTGACGCCAACCGGCATTGCCTGAAGACCATCGGCACCGTGTGCCACGTCGCGCCGAAAAGCCGCGGTGTCTGCTTTGCCACTTTCAGCGGCGACCTCGCGCCGGCACTTTTGATCCTTGATGCCGAGATCGACATCGCCGGACCAACGGGTCGGCGCACGATTCCGCTCGCTGCTCTCTATATCGGCTATGCGCGGCAGGACGAGCCGATCACCGAGACCCGCGGCGACGGCAAGTATTATCTGGCGCTGCGCGCCGGCGAAATCGTCACCGGCGTGCGCGCCAAAAATACGCAGGGTTTACGCTCGGCCTATGACAAGATCCGCATCCGCCGCTCGATCGAATATCCGGTGACCGGGGTCGCAGTCGCTTTGCGGCGCAATGGCGATAGGCTAACCGATCTGCGCGTCGCCTTCACCGGCACCAATCCGCGCCCGGTGCGTCTTGCCGGCACCGAGCGTCTGTGCGGTGGCCCGCTCGATGCGCGGGTGATCGCCGACCTCGACGCCCTCGTTCGCGATCAGATCATGGCGATGAAGACGACGTTCACGCCGGGTCACTACCGGCGCCGCGTCGCCGGCGTGCTGGCGCGCCGCCTGGTGCAGCGATTGTTTGATTCATAGGCGGCCGAGCTCACCACGTCGTTCCCGGATCAAGTCCGGGGGTGACGCAGAGAGGGAATGTGCGCCTCTACGACTCCAGCTCCCGCAGTTTGAATCGCTGAATCTTGCCGGTCGCGGTGCGCGGCAAATCCGGCCGGATGTCGATCCAGCGCGGATATTTCCACGGTCCGGCGCAGTTTTTGACGTGCACACGCAGCGTTTCGAGCAGCCGCTCGTCGGCGGCAAAGCCGTTGCGCAGCACGATGAAGGCTTTCGGCTTGATCAGGCCGTCGGCGTCCTGTTTGCCGATCACGGCGGCTTCGAGGACGGCCTCGTGCGAGGCGAGCGCGGCCTCCACTTCGAACGGCGACACCCACATGCCGCTGACTTTGAACATGTCGTCGGTGCGGCCGCAATAGTGATAATAGCCGTCCGCGTCGCGGTAATATTTGTCCCCCGTGAAAGTCCATTCGCCCGCAAAGGTACGCCGGCTTTTGGCCCGCTGATTCCAATAGCCTTCGCCGGCCGTGGCGCCGCGCACAATGAGTTCGCCAATTTCATCATCGGCGATTTCGCGTCCCTGCTCGTCGAGAATCTTCAGCTCGTAGCCCGGCACCGGCTTGCCGGTGGTGCCGTAGCGCACGTCGCCGGGGCGATTGGACAAAAAAGTCTGAAACATTTCCGTCGAACCGATGCCGTCGAGCACATCGACGCCGCTCGCTTGCCGCCAGCGTTCGCCGAGTGCGCGCGGCAGCGGCTCGCCGGCGGAGATGCAGAGCCGCAGCCGATCCGATCCGGCACCGCGCTTCATGTCTTTGTGCGCGAGCAGCGAGGCGTAGAGCGTCGGCACGCCATAAAAGATCGTCGGCTGCCGCCGCCGCATCACGTCGAATACCGCTTCAGGTGTCGGCCGCTGCGGCAATAGAACGCTCGTCGCGCCGACCGACAGCGGAAAGGCCATGGCGTTGCCCATGCCGTAGGAGAAGAACAATTTGGCTGCGGAGAACACCACGTCATCCTCCCGGATGCCGATGACATGGCGGCCCATCAGCCGCGCCGTGGCGAGCGGGGTGGTGTGAACATGCTTGACGCCCTTGGGCTCGCCGGTTGAGCCCGAGGTGTACAGCCAGAACGCGACCTCGTCGGAGAGGGTGGGCGCGGTAAAAATCTCGGCACGGCCGCGCGCCACGAGCTCGCTGAAATCGTGCACCGCGCGGCCGGTCGCGGCGAAGGCGGCGCGGTCATCGGCGCTGCTGTCGACCAGAATGATCGTGCGCAGCCGCGGCAGACGGTCGACGATCGGCAACAGCGTTTTGGCCAGCGAAGCGGAAGCGACAATTGCAGAGGCCCGGCTGTCGCCGAGGATGTAGGTGTATTGCTCGGCGTTGAGCAGCGTATTGAGCGGCAGCGCCACGATACCGGCGCGCACGCCGCCCCAGAATGCCACCGGAAAGTCGATCGTGTCGTAGAGCAAGAGTGCAAGCCGCTCCTCCGGCCGCAACCCGATATCGGAGAGCGCGGCAGCGAACCGGCAACTGCGCGCTTGCAGCTCGCCGTAAGTCAGCGTGCGATCGACGTCGATGAAGGCAGTTTTGCCCGCGAGCCCGCGCGCGACCGGCGCATCGATGAGATCGGTGACGGCGTTATAGGGCCGCCGTTGCAGCAGATCTTCCAGCATGCACGTTTTCCCGCCCGACGCAGGCCACACCGCCCCGCATCACCCCTATGCCGTCAAATTTTACGGCTCTCGAAGCCTAATGCCGGACTGCATGAGGCGCAACGCGCGTTCGCCGCGGAGCACCGAAGCTTTCCTTGCCAGCAGCGCCATTTTGGGGGAGATTCGGCGTAACGAACTCTTCAAAAACGGAGGATGCGCCGATGGACATCATCCCTCTGCGTCCCGGATTCGGTGCGGAATTGCGCGGCGTGAGCCTCGCCGATGTGGCCGCACACGACGCCGCATATCAGACGGTACGCGCGGCGTTCGAAGAATATTCAGTCCTGGTGTTCCGCAATCAGGATGTGACCAATGAGAGCCAGCTCGCTTTCTCGCGGCACTTCGGTCCGCCGGAAACCACCAAGGTCGGCTCGCTTGGCACCGGAACGCATTTTGTCATTCTCACGACGATCGGTCCGGACGGCAAGGTCGTGCCGGCGGATCATCGTTACGCGATGCGCAATAAGGCCAATCAGCTTTGGCACACCGACAGCTCGTTCAAAAGCGTGCCGGCGCTCGCTTCGATCTTGTCGGCGCGCATCATTCCGGACAACGGCGGCGAAACCGAATTCGCTTCGACGCGGCTTGCCTTCGAACGGCTCGACCCGGCAATGCGCGAGAAGTTTGAACGTTCCTTCGCCTGGCACCATTACGGCCATTCGCGCAAAAAGATCGCGGATGGCCTCGCCACCACCGAGGAGCTTGCGGCGCTGCCGCCGCAATGCTGGCGCATGGTCTGGAGAAATCCGGCCAACGGGCGCGGCGCGCTTTATCTCGCCTCGCATGCCTACGCGGTCGAAGGCATGGATCCGATCGCCGGTGAGAGATTGATCGACGAACTCACCACCGCGGCCACCGCTCCCGGCGCGACTTACGTCCATGCCTGGCGCGCCGGTGATGTGGTGATGTGGGACAATCGCGCCACCATGCATCGCGGCCGGCCGTGGCCGGCGCATGAAGCGCGTCACATGGTGCGCACCACGATCTCGGCGACCGCCGTGGACGGACTCGAATCGATGCGCCCGCCGCCGCGGCTTGCGGCGGAGTAGGGTCAGGCCCGGTTCATTCGGCTGCTATTGATTTGGCGGCGCTGATCGCGTCGTGCGCCATCTCGCGCCGGATACGCACCGGCTCCTGATTGGCGTCGAGGGCGACATCGGCCGCGGTCAAAATCTCGCCCGCCGAGACGTCGCGCGTCAGCGTGACATGATGCGCCAATCCGATCGGCAAGGCGCCCCGCTCAAGGCTCTTCGCCGCCGGAATGAGCTTGGCATAAACGGTATAGCCGCCTTCGCCGTCGAGCATTTCGCCGGCTTTGAGGGTGCGCTTGGCGACCGCAACGGCGTCGCCGCGCCAGGCGCGGCATGATCCGGTCGGCTCGCCGCGGAGCGCCGCGTTGAGCACCGAAATCGATAGTTCGAGCCCGATCAGATGATAGGGCTTGTACATCGCAGCATAGCGCCCGGAGGCGTCGGTCGGCAGGCCGTATTGCTGGAAGCAGGCGGCGGCATAATCATTCGCGGGCTTGAGCACGACATAGACGCCCCAACGCAGATCGCGCGGCACCGGGCTCCCGTCCCGCGCGAGCGACGAAACCACCTCGACCATGCCGTCGCGCTCTAGAACGCCGCCGACAGCCTTCGGCCGCAGCACGGTCGCGAGCGCGTCGGCACCGCACGGCGGAAAAAGCAGACCATCCTGCGGCACGTCGAGATCGCAGGCATTGGCGACCGCCGCCATCTCGATGGCTGACTTGGTGCCGTCGAGAAACGAATTGAACATTTGCGAATTCATGCCGGCGCTACGCGCCTCCTCGACGGTGAGCCCGTAATGCTCCCAAACGCCGTCCGGCGTCACCGCGTGATAAGCCGGCAGATATTTGGTGCCCTTGCCGGCAGCGGCAACGATGAAACCGGCCGCGCGCGCCCAGTCTACCATCTCGGCGATCAGAGCCGGCTGATCGCCGTAGGCGAGCGAATAGATCACGCCAGCGGCCCGGGCCTTGGTGGCGAGCCAAGGCCCGGCGAGCGCATCGGCTTCGACATTGACCATGACGATCGGCTTGCGCGCTTCGATCGCGGCCAGCGCGTGGGCAATGCCGGCTCCCGGATCGCCGGTTGCTTCGACCACGACTTCGACCCGCTCGTCGATGCAGGCGTCGCGTCCGCGCGCGGAAAATAGCGTGCGCGCGATACGCCCCGCATCCCAGCCCACGGTGCGACACGCGGCCTTGGCGCGATCGACGTCGCGATCGCAGATCAGCGCCACCTCGAGGCCGGCGATCGACGGCACCTGGGCGAGAAACATCGAGCCGAATTTGCCGGCGCCGATCAGGCCGACGCGCACCGGCTTGCCGGCTTCGACGCGGGCCGCGAGCAACGATTGCAGGTTCATGCGCGTACCGGGTTTGACTTGCGCAACTTATTCCGCCGCCACTTTGTGGGCTCGCGCATAAGCGAGCAGCGCGTCATCGGCGACCGGCGCGAGCGGCGTGAAATCGCGATGCGCGATCCATTCCGGCCGAGTGAATTTGGTGATGTGGTTCGAAACCGCGCATAGCGTCAAATAGACGATCTTGCGCGGATAGGGCGTGATGTTCGGCGGCGACGCATGCACCAGATTGCTATGGAACATCAGGACCGAGCCGGCCTTGCCGATCGGCGCCACGATTCCACCCTCTGCGGCGAGCCGCGTCACCGTCTCCTTGTCGAGCGTCCATAACGGATAGGACGTGGTCAGCTCGTCGTGACCGGCGGCGAGCACGCCCTGGCGGTGACTCTTCGGAATGAGCATCAGCGCGCCATTGATCGGCATCACCTCATCCAAAAACACCGCGATGTTCATGGCCCGCGGTTCCGGCATGCCGTCGTCGCGCGCCCAGGTGCCGTAGTCCTGGTGCCATTGCCACACGTCGCCTTCGAAGGCCGCCTTGGCGTTGATTTTGAATTGGTGGACGTAGACATCCTCGCCGAATAATTGCCGCAGCGGCTCGATCAGCCGCGGATGAGATGCCAGCAAACGGAACGTCTCGTTGAAGGTATGCGCGGCAAAGGCGGTGCGCGGGGCGCCCGACTTCTCGCGCCAGATCTCCTGGCGGTCGAGCTTGAGGATCGCTTCGGCGTCATCGCGCAGAAGCGCGATTTCCTCCTCGTTGAAGCAGTTCGGGAAAAACAGATAGCCGAGTTCGTCGAACTGTTTGAGCTCTACGGGGCTAAGCGTCATGATGCGACCCCTTTCTTGGCGCGTTTCCGAGATTGCGGTTGGATTGCGCTGAATTTAGCGCAAAGCGGGCGGGTGTTCTACAAGCAGGGTTCTACGTGCAGGTGCTCGAAGCAGGTGTTCTACGTGCCGCGGAACTTGGGCTTGCGCTTGGCATGGAACGCTTCGACGCCTTCACGGAAATCGTCGGATTGCCGCAACCGGCTGTAGCAATGGCCTTCCAGTTCGATGGCGGCTTGCAGGTTAGTATCTTCGGTAGCGTTCAAGAGCGCCTTTGCCGTGCGCTGCGCCAGCGACGAGAAGGTGCGCAATTCATCGACCAGGGAATCGGTCGCCGCTTCGAGCTTACCGTCGGAGACGCAATCGGTCGCGATGCCCCAATCGTAAGCCTGCTTGGCGGCGATCCGCCTCGAGCGCATCACGATATCCTTGGTGCGGGTGATGCCGATGATCTTTTGCAGGCGCGCCGATCCGCCCGAGCCGGGGATCTGCCCGAGCCGCTGTTCCGGCAGCGCATAGAGGCAGGTCTCGGACGCAATGCGAAAATCGCACGCCAGCGAAATCTCGAAGCCGACGCCGAAGCAATAACCGCGATTGGCGGCGATCACCGGCTTGCCGCAACGCGCCGGCGCGGCGATGTTCCACGCCAATTTGGCAACGTGTTCTGGAGAAGCTTGCAGAAAACCTGAGATATTACCGCCGGAGGAAAAATGCTCACCCGCCGCGCGCAGCACGATCACGCGCACGCGCGCATCGTCGTCGAGCGCCTCGAATACAAGGCGAAGCTGATCGCGCTGTTCCATCTCGATGACGTTGAGCGGCGGCCGGTCGAGCACGATGTCGGCGCGTTCGTGCGCACCGTCGATCTCGACGCGAAAGCCATCGAGTTTCGCCAAACGCGGATCGGAGAAATGAGACGAAGAATCGTTCATGCTGCCGTACCTTGCTGGCGCGGCGCAGTAGCCGGCTCGGGCGTATAGTCGCCGGCGGCGAGCTTGCGGCGCAAGAGTTTGCCGACCGGCGATTTTGGTATTTCAGTCACGAAGACATAGCGGCGCGGCCGCTTGAAATTGGCAAGGCCGGAGGCGCGGCAGAAGGCGTCAAGCTCCTCGGCTTCGATCGCCGCGCGGCGCTTGACGAAAGCGGCAATGATCCTGCCCCAGCGTTCGTCGGGCAATCCGACCACGGCGACTTCCGACACCGCCGCGTGCAGCGACAGACAGGATTCGATCTCCACCGGAGAAACGTTTTCGCCGCCGGTGATGATCATGTCGTCGACCCGCCCGGTGACGAAGATGTCGCCGTCGGCGTCGACGAAACCGGTGTCGCCGGTGAAATACCAGCCCTGCCGTAGCGTTTTGGCGTCGGCATCCGGACGACGCCAATAGCCGTCGAAGGATTCATCGCCGGCAAGAAGCGCGACGATCTCGCCTTCCTCGCCGGGCGCGGCGAGCTCGTCCACGGATTTGGCGCCGAGCTTAACCACGCGCACGATTTGATTGATCCCGGCGCGGCCGGCGGATCCGGGCTTTGCCGGCGCGTTCGCCTCGATGGTGAACGTATAGATCTCGGACGAGCCGTAATGATTGACGAACAAATCCGGCCGGAACGCCGCTTGCAATTTCTTGAGTAGCCCGTCGGTCATCGGCGCACCGGCAAAGCCGAGCTTTCGCACTGAACTGGTATCGGTTTGTGCGAACAGCGGATGGTGCACGAGGTCGTGATACAGCGTCGGCACCAGATAGAGATTGCTCACGCGCTCGGCCGCAATTAACCGTAAGGCTTCGGCAGGATCGAACCGGCGCAAGCAAATAAAAGCGCCGCCGATAAGCGACATCGCCAACAGCGAGCGGACGCCCATCGTGTGATAAAGCGGCATGACGCCAAGCGTGCGCTCACCGCGGCCGTAAAGATTTTGCGCGACATGGGCCAAAGCGGCGGCGCGCTCGGCGCGTTGCCGGCGCGGAACGCCCTTCGGCCGCGCCGTGGTGCCGGACGTGTAGAGCATCACCGACCAGGCCTCGGCGGCAGCGCGCGGGCGCGCCTCGGGTGCGTCGCGGTCGGCGAGAGCGGCAAATGGCGTCGCACCGGGAGAGACGCTGTCGAGCGCAATGCGCGGCAGCCGCGCCGCCAGCTGCGACCCACTAGCGGCGGCCGCGGAAGAGTCCTCATAGACCAGCGCTTTGGCCTCGGCGTCCTGTAGAAAGAAATCGAGTTCCCCTGCCGTTGATCGCCAGTTCACCGGCGTGACGATTATGCCGGCAAATTGACAAGCCCAATGCAGGGTGGCGGCTTCCCAGCGGTTCTGCAGCGCGGTCACGATGTGATCGCCGGGCACAAGTCCGATCGAATCGAGGCCAGCGACCACGGCCGAGATGCGCCGGTACCATTGCGCATAGGTCAAGCGCAGCTCGCCATCGACGATCGCCAGCGCCTCGCGATCGCGCGCAACGCTGCCGAGAAAGCTTAGACCGAGGTCGAGCATGCAACACAACCGGCTCGCGACTTTACCGCGCCGGACATGATAGGCCATCGCCGCGCGCTGACAAACCGCGCGCTGGCAAACCGCGTGCTGAGGCGGCGCGCGGTCGCGCCCGCAAGCCCGATTTGACCCTAACTGCGCTACTCGCGGGTCGGGAACAGAGCCGCCGGAAAGTCGGCCGCCGAACGGCGCCGGCGTTCGCGTGGTGCGTAGTCCGGGTGCGGATTTGCATCCGGCTCGACCGCCCGCCGGTAGAGATGCCAGGTCGCGTGCCCGAGCACCGGCATTACCACTGTGAGACCAACGAAGAAGGGAATTGATCCGATCACCAACAGCGCTGCGACGATCAATCCCCACAGCGCCATCGGCAGCGGGTTTGCCGCCATCACCCGAAGCGATGTGTATACCGCGACCGCAGCGCCGACGTCGCGGTCGAGCAGCAGCGGAAATGAAATCGCACTGATCGAGAGCACGAGCGCGGCGAACAGAAAGCCGATACCGGTGCCGATCACGACAAGAGTCCATCCGCGCGGCGTGGTCAGCACGTCATGCGCGAATTGGGTGATCGAAGCCGGCGGCGAATAGCCGAATATTCCGATGTAGAGCGCTTCGGCGACCACCAGCCAGATCAGGAACAACGCCATCAACAGCACGCCGAGCGCGATGATCGCGCCGAGCGAGCGCGAATGCAGTACATCGAGCGCATGGCTTGTTGAGCTGTCCAGTCCGGCTTCGCGACGCCGGCTCAGTTCATAGAGACCGATGGCGGCCAGGGGTCCGACCAAAGCGAAACCGGCGGCGATCGGGAACGCCAGCGGCAATAGCGACAGCGAATGGCCAAGCGTGATGCCGATTAGCAAGAGTCCAAGCAACGGATAGATCACGCATAGAAAGACCGCGTGGCTGGGAACCGCGGTGAAATCGTCGATGCCGCGGGTAAGCGCATAATAAATATCAGCTGACGAAATGCGGCGAACGACCGGTTGCGCGGGACTCGTCGTTGCGCCGACAAGAATATGCGAATTGGCCATAGGCGCTCCTCCTGAACTTACTAGCAGGGCCGCCACGGGCCCGAACGTTTCGGCGAGCTGCCCGCGAGCGGCCCGAGCTCTATCGAAGCATGATTCTCTTGCTGCGGCGGATATTCCCGCAGCAACGAAGCATGCTTGTCGTGCGGTGATCATGGCACTTCACGGCGGCCGATGCATCCCTGAACGCGTGCGGCAGCGCCAGGGTTCAATTCACATTCCAGTGTTAGCGTGACCGCCGCCGAGCAAAGGGCTTGGAAGAGCCCCGCAACGAAAAGGGCCCCCGATCCGGGAGCCCTTTACGCCTGATCACCGCGCCAAACTCGGCGCGGTGAGCCACGCTAGCGGCAATGCTTAGCGGTGATGGAAGTGGGCGTGGCCACCATGCCAGCCACCGTGCCCACCCTGCCAGCCACCACCCCAGCCGCCGCCGACTACGATGTCAGGGCCGCCGTAGTAGTCGTAGTAGCCGCCGCACGGATAGCCGTAATAGCCGCAGTTATAATATGCGGGCGCGCCGACTCCGACGCCCACGCCAAACGGCCCCGCATAGAATCCCACCTGCGCCATTGCAGGCACCGCCGCGGCTGCCGTTAACAGCGCCGCTGTACCGATTCCAAGCGCAAGCTTTCTCATCATCTCCTCCTGTTACTGTTACGCTCAGAAAGAGAAACGCGAAGCGGCGGGGCCACGTTCCCCGGAATATGCTTTCAGCGCCGGAACTTGTATGAACAATATTTTAGAAAATAATTTGGAACCGGCGGCGTGGAGGATCGTCACTCGGCTGCGAGCGGCAGCGCTTCCTGCGGCTGTTGTGGTTCTTCTTTGTCGCCGCGCAGCCACGTCTGGAACCGGTCGAGGTAAAGATAAATCACCGGCGTGGTGAACAGCGTCAACGCCTGACTCAAAGCCAATCCGCCAACCATCGAATAGCCGAGCGGCTGGCGGAGCTCGGATCCGGCGCCCTGACTGAACATCAGTGCCACACCGCTTAATAGCGCCGTCATCGTCGTCATCACGATCGGCCTGAATCGCAACAGACATGCCTGGCGGATCGCCTCGCGCGGCGTTAGGCCGGCGCGCTCGCGGTTGATGGCGAAGTCGACCAGCATGATGCCGTTTTTCTTCACGATGCCGATCAGGAGGATGATGCCGACAATGCCGATCACCGACAGGTCGAAACCGCCGGCCCATAAGGCCAACAGTGCGCCAACGCCAGCCGAGGGCAGCGTCGACAGGATCGTCAGCGGGTGAATGTAGCTCTCATAGAGCACGCCGAGGATGACATAAACCACGACCAGCGCCGCTGCGATCAGGATCGGCTCGTTCGACAGCGCCGCCTGAAACGCCTGCGCGTTGCCCTGGAAGCTGCCGATCAGCGACTGCGGCATTCCGATCTCTGCAGACGCTCGATTGATGGCGTCGACGGCTTGGCCCAGCGCCACCCCTGGCGGCAGATTGAAGGTCAGCGTCACCGCCGGGAATTGGCCGGAATGCGACACCAGGAGCGGACCGATGTGAGCCGTGTCGACCTGCACCACGGTCGAGAGCGGGACCAGTTGTCCGTTGGTCGGCGCCTTGATGTACAGGTCGTCCAGCGTTCGGAGTTTGCCCTGTAATTCAGGCAGCACCTCGAGCACGACATAATAAGAATTGTTGGTGAAATACTGCGTGACCTGATCCTGGCCGAAGGCGGCGTTGATCGTGGCATCAATCTGCTGCGGCTGAATACCAAAGCGCGCAGCGGCGTCCCGATTGATGATGATGTTGAGCAGCGGTGCGGCGTTCTGCGCGTCGGTGGCGACGTCGGCCAATTCCGGCAGCGTCTTCAGCTTGGCGGTGAGCCGCGGCGCCCACGTGTTGAGCTCATGCAGATCGGGGTCCTGCAATACGTACTGGAATTGGCCGCGGGCGATGCGGCCACCGACCGTGATGTCCTGCGCCGGCTGCAGGAACAGCCGCACGCCGACAACCTGCGAGAGCTTTGGACGCAACCGGTCGATGATCTGCGAGGCCGAAGCTGCGCGGTCGTCGCGCAGCTTCAATCCAATGATGAAGCGGCCGGTGTTCTGCGTGTTGCCGTAACTCGGGCCGAAGAACGAGCCAAAGTCGGCGACGTCCGGGTCCTGGGCGATCACATCGGAGAGCTGCAGCTGGATCTGCCGCATCTTCTGGGGCGATACGTCCTGTCCCGCTTCCGAAATTCCAAGGATCATGCCGATGTCCTGAACGGGGAAGAAGCCTTTCGGCATCATCACGAACAGCACGCCGGTGATGGCGACCGTCACCAGGAATACGATCAGAGTGGTAAACTGGTGGCGCAAGGCAAGATCGAGGGCGCGACGGTAGCGATCGAGAACGTAATCGAAGCCGCGCTCGATGATCCGATAAAGCCGGCCATGTTCGCGATCGTGCTCGCTGACCAGAAAGCGCGAGCACAGCATCGGCGTCAATGTCAGGGAGACCACGACCGAAACAACGATGGCGGCCGTTACCGTGATAGCGAATTCGTGGAACAGCCGTCCGACAATGCCGCTCATCAGCAACAGCGGAATGAAAACAGCGATTAGTGACACGCTGATCGAGAGAACGGTGAATCCGATCTCGCGGGCGCCCTTGATGGCGGATTGCAACGGCGTCGTGCCAGCCTCCAGATGGCGGAAGATGTTTTCGACAACGACGATGGCGTCGTCGACCACGAAACCGACCGAGATGGTCAACGCCATCAATGACAGATTGTCGAGGCTAAAGCCGGCAAGATAGATGATGGCAACGGCGCCGAGCAGCGACAACGGCACCGCCGCGCCGGGGATCAGCGTCGCGTGGATGCTGCGAAGGAACAATAGGATGACAAGTACGACCAGAACACAGGACAACGCCAGCGTGAATTCAACGTCCTTGACCGAGGCGCGAATGGTCTGAGTGCGATCGACGATCGTGGTCAGATGAATGCCGGAAGGAATCAGCGAATGCATCCTTGTCAGCGCGGTTTTTATGTTATCGACTGTGTCGATCACGTTGGCGCCGGGTTGCTTGAACACCAGCAGCATGACTGCGGTCTGATGCCCATGCAGGGCGCCGAGGGTCCTGTCCTGGGGTCCCGAGACTGCCTCGCCTACGTCGCTGACGCGAATCGGCGCGTTATTGCGGTAGTCGACGATGACCTTGTTGTAGGCTTCCGGTTCGATCAGCTGATCATTGGCGGCGATCGTGAAGCTTTGTTGCTCGCCCAGCATCGTGCCTTTGGCGGCATCGGTCGTGGCGTTGGCGAGCGCGGCGCGCACGTCGGCGAGCGTGAGCTGGCGAGCGGTCAGTTTGGCCGGGTCGACCTGCACGCGAATGGCAGGACGTTGCTGGCCGCCGATAATCACCTGCGCCACGCCCGCAATCTGTGAAATCTGCTGGGCGACGACGTTCTCGGCGAAATCGTCAACTTTAGTGAGCGGAAGCGTTTCGGAATTCGCCGATACGATCAGAATCGGCGAATCCGCTGGATTGACCTTGCGGTAAGTCGGCGGCGTGGACAGATTTTTCGGCAGCTGGGCACCGGCGGCCGTGATCGCCGCCTGAACGTCCTGCGCCGCGCCGTCAATGTTACGGTTGAGATCGAATTGTAGCGTGACGACGGTCGAGCCCAGCGAACTCACCGAGCTCATTTGCGACACGCCGGCAATCTGGCCGAACTGCCGCTCCAGCGGCGTCGCCACCGTGGCCGCCATGGTTTCGGGGCTGGCGCCGGGGACCGTTGCGACGACCTGGATCGTCGGAAAAT
This sequence comes from Xanthobacteraceae bacterium, assembly GCA_049286035.1. GTDB lineage: Bacteria > Pseudomonadota > Alphaproteobacteria > Rhizobiales > Xanthobacteraceae > BOG-931. Next base: position 5,918 of record JBAQBC010000134.1, on the reverse strand, counting down.
CGACCTGCGGCAATGGCGCAACCGGCAATAGCGGGAAAGCGACGATGCCAACGAGCGCCAATGCGGCCATCAATAACGACGTAGCGATCGGCCGCCTAATGAAGACTTCCGAAAAATTCATCAGGAATTATCCGGCTGCTGCGCCACGGGTGTGTTTGGCGACCGGATCGCGACATGGGTCCCGACATCAAGGCGCGATTGTCCTTCGAGGACAACGGTCTCGCCCGCATTAAGGCCTTTGGTGGCGATGACAATGTCTTCGTCTGCCTGGAATGCTTCGATCGGTCTCTGCTCAACGGTTTCATCAGGCTTCACGACCCAGACGTAAAAGCCCTCAGGACCGCGCTGCATCGCGAGCGCCGGTATCGTCACAACGTTCTTACGCGTGGTGATGAGTAAGCGTATGCGCACAAATTCGCCGGGCCACAGACGCTGGTCTTCGTTGGGGAATTCTGCCTTGAGCTGAATCGTGCTGGTGGTCTGATCGATCTGATTGTTGATCAGAAGCAGTTTGCCTTCGGCGACTTGGTTCTTACCGTCCTGATCGAGCGCCACCACCTTGACCTCACCGCGCAGCATCGCCTCGCGGACTAGTCCGAGATAACTCTGCGGCAGCGTACAAATTACTGTGGTCGGCTTGATCTGCGTGAGTACGGTAAGCGGGTTGGCGTCGGTGGTGTGAATGATGTTGCCGATATCGATCTGGCGAAAGCCAACCACGCCGTCGATCGGCGCGGTTATCGTCGCATAGTCGAGCTGGGTCTGCGCCGCCTCGATCGCGGCTTGATCGGCGTCGATGGTCGCTTTGGCGGTGTCCACCTTGGCCTGCTGCAAATCGACGTTCTGCTGGGTCTCGTAGCTTTTCAGCGCCAGAGTTTTGAAGCGGGCCAAGTCCTTCTGCGCCGCAATCAATTGCGCTTCGTCCTGAGTCTTTTTTGCTATCGCCTGGTCGAGCGCGGCTTTCAATGGCGCCGGATCGATCTTGGCGAGGACGTCGCCTTGATGCACCTCCTGACCCTGGCGGAAGTTGATCGAGACGATTTGGCCGTTGACCTGAGCGCGGATGGCCACCGTGTTGAGCGCCTGGACCGTTCCCAGCGCATGAGAATAAATCGGCACGTCGTGGACGGCGGCTTCGATGACCGTCACCGGGACCGAAGGGCGCGCCGCTGTTTGCGCCGCCTGCGAGGTCGTATGGCGCCAGAAGATTATCGCGGCGGCCAAGGACGCGACAGCAATCCCCGCGATGATAAAAAAAATCTGCCGGGAATCCCGCCCGGTTATCCGCATCCCCATGGGCGTAGCTATAGCTTCCTTTCCTAACCGCTCAAACCGCGATCTAACCGATTTCCGGGCTTTTGTCCGGCATCGGCGCGGCGCGCCGGACTATACCGGTTTGGGAATGAGCAGCGCATTAAACTTAATTAAGATAGCGCCGCCTTTCCATTAACGTTGTTGATTCAACGCCGCAGGCGAAGCCAAGTTCTTAAGCCATGCACTGAAGACATGTACTGGAGACATGCACTTAAGACATGCACTTAAGACAGGTCCAGCCTGGCGAGGGATTTGTCATATTGCCGACTCGGCCCCCTTACAGCCGCCGGATCAGCCCGGCGATGGCGGCTATGACGGCAAACACGAGCAACACCGGAAACCAGATCAGCGCCGCGCCAATCAGCGCCAGTAGGAAGACGCCGCCAAACAGCGCGAGCATGAGCAACAGCAGCGCAAAGCCGAGCGGTCCGATGCGGCTTACATAGACGCGGTGCGTGCTGCGACGCTCGTTAAATCCATGGCTCGGTGGCCAGCGCGAATCCCGGCCGGGCCGATCATTACCCGGCGGAATGATTTCAGGTTCTCGGCGCGGCCGTTCGGGCTGATCTCGATTGCTCGGCATGGTCGATCCTGGGCGGCGGCGCGGCGATCAAGTTAGCGGCCCGGCAATGCCTGGGCGGTTCTCTCGTGATGGTCGTGGAGAAATTGCGCCAATTGCTCGCGCAAGCTCTCGTCTTGTTCGCCTTGGTGACCGAGCAGCACGGCGCGCTCGAACAATTGCTGTTGCAGATCTTGCGGCAATTCGCTCCATAAATCTGCGGCGGCAGCACCGAGCACGAGGAAATAGCGCCCGGCAATGTCGTTGACCACTTGATCAGAATGCTTGCTCATTGGCGAACTCACAACTGTAAGACGGAACGCGCTCGCTCCATCAAAGCTCAATTGCGCGGCATTGTTAAAAGCCGCGCACGCCATCAGCCATACTGGGCCCGCTGCCAATTCAAGACAATAGCTGGCAGCTTTGTTCCGTTCGTCATCGCCCGCCGGCGGCGGCGGGAGCCGTATTGACCTGTTCTTTGGCAAAGCCCGCGGTCGCGGCATAGCCGCGCACGATGGCTTTGCGCTGCTCATAAGAAAGCACGGCGTCGATATCGGTAAATCCGTCGGGTGCGCGTTCCTCGACCGCGTCGATGACGCCTTCCGGTCCGCCGGTTCGATTCATTTGCACGATTTGCGCCGTCGGCGGCAAGCGATCGCGCTCGTAGGCCCACAGCGCTTGCATGGGATGCTCGGCGGCAACCAAATGATCGGCAAGAGCGCGAGCGTCGAGAATGGCCTGGGAGGCGCCGTTCGAACCGACGGGATACATCGGATGTGCGGCATCGCCGAGCAGCGTCACGCGCCCAAATGACCAGCGCGGCAGCGGATCGCGGTCGCACATCGGATATTCCCAAAATTCCGGGGTTGCCGCGATCAAGGCCTGCGCATCGACGTGCCGAATTTCGAACCGCCGTATGTGCGGCTCCAGTTCTTCGATGCGCCCGGGACGCGACCAATCCACCTTGCGCGGCGGCGGCGTCGAACCGTCGCCGATCTTAGCCACCACCGCCCAGTTGGTGAGCCGCAGATCCTCGCGCGGGCCTTCGGCGATCGGATAGACGACGAGTTTCGCCGCCATGCCGCCGGCCACGATCATAGAGCGGCCGGTCAAGAATCGCGGCCATTCGGTCGCGCCGCGCCACAGCATGGCGCCGTTCCAGCGCGCCGGGCCCTCGTCGGGATAAAGCGCGTCACGCACCGCCGAATGAATGCCGTCGGCGCCGACCAAGATATCGCCGCAGGCCGTGGCGCGGTGCGCGCCGGTGCGGTCGAAGAAATAGGCGGTGACGCCGGATTCATCCTGGCCGAAGGTGCCGAGGCGATGGCCGGTATGGATGTGGTGTTCACCGATCCGCTCGCGCACGGCGTCGTGAATCACGCCCTGCAGCCGGCCGCGATGGATCGAAAACTGCGGCACGTCGTAGCCGGCGTCGAGCCCGCGCGGCTCGCGCCAGATCTCTTGGCCGAAGCGATTGGTGTAGAACAGCTCATAGGTGCGGATCGCGACCGCATCAAGCCGTTGCAAAAGCCCGAGGCCAGTGAGCTCCTTGATCGCATGCGGCAGCGTATTGATGCCGACGCCGAGGTCGCGGATCTGCTCGGATTGCTCGAACACCTCGCATTCGATACCGCGCGCATGCAGCATCAACGCGGTAGTGAGCCCGCCGATCCCGCCGCCTGCGATGATTACTTTCATGGGCTATCGGAGATCAGATGTCGGATGCCGGATATCAGATTATCTTATTTCCGATACCTGATCTCCGACATCCCGATCTCCGGCTACTCCGGCTCGATGCGGGCCTTGCGGATCACATCGCCCCAGCGCTGCGTCTCTTCCTTGACGAAAGCGCTCGCCTGCGCCGGCGTGCCGCCGCCGGGACCAATGCTGAGGACCCTAAAGCGCTCCAGCAGGCCTGGATCGTGCATCGCCGCATTGGCGGCGGCGTTGAGTTTGCCAACGATCTCGGGTGGGGTCTTCGGCGGCGCGGTCAGCGCATGCCAGGTGTCGGAGATGCAGCCGTGGACTCCGACCTCCTCCAAGGTGGGAATATCCGGCAGCGATGGCACGCGCTCTTTCACGGTGACGGCAAGAATGCGCGCCTGTCCGGATTTGTTCAGTTCGATCGAAGTGGCAAGCTCGTTGAACATCAGGTCGACATTGTCGGCGAGCAGATCGTTGACGGCGGGCGCGGTCCCCTTGTAGGGCACGTGCGTCAGTTTGGTGCCGGTGATGGATTGGAATAATTCGGCGGTCGTGTGCGACGTCGTGCCGATGCCCTGCGAGGCATAATTGATCTTGCCGGGATTGGCTTTGGCATAAGCGATCAGCTCCTGCACGGTTTTGGCCGGAAAATCCTTGCGCACCAGAACGACGTTCGGCACGTGCGACATGATCGCGACCGGAATGAGCTCCGCCGGAACGTAATTGAGTGACTTATAGAGGAACGCGGCGGTCGTGATCGGCGCCGGCTGTGAAGCGAGCAGCGTGTAGCCGTCAGGATCGGCCTTGAACACCGTTTCGGCGGCGAGGCTGCCGCTCACCCCCGGTTTATTTTCGACGATGAGCGGCTGGCCGAGCGCGGGGCGCATTTTATCGGTGACGATCCGGGTGACGGTATCGACGCCGCCGCCGGCGGGCACCGACACGATTACCCGGATCGGACGATCGGGAAATTCGGCCGCGTTCGCCGCGGCGGCCAGCGGCAGCGCCGCTGCGAACGAAACGACGATAGCCAAACGTCGCAACATTGAAGCTCCCCGAAATTGCATCGGTGATGCCATAGCCCAGATCGGCCGTTGAGTCCCGCGGCGTGCTGCCGCTACAAGTATCGTTCGGGAGGACACCCGCATGAGCAGGCTCGATTTCATTCTTGAAGAATTAGTCACGGCCAACCGCATTCTGGCCAACGAGGGCATCGTCGATTCGTTCGGCCATATCAGCGCGCGACATCCGGACAACCCCAAACATTATCTGCTGTCGCGGGCGCGGGCGCCGGAGCGCATTGAGCGCAACGACATTGTCGAATACACGCTCGACGGCGAGGCCATCGATAAGAACGCCGCAGCGCCCTACATGGAACGCTTCATTCACGGCGCGATCTACGAGGCGCGGCCGGACGTGCACGCCGTCGTGCACAATCATTCGCCGAGCGTCATTCCGTTCGGCGTGACGGCGAAGAAGCTGAAACCGTTCCTGCATATGTGCGCCCATATCGGCCAGGAAGTGCCGGTCTGGGATTGCCGCGACAAATTCGGCGATACGACCTTGTTGGTGGGCGATATGGCGATGGGCCGCGACATGGCGCGGCTCCTCGGTTCGCGGCCGACCACGCTAATGCGCGGCCACGGCGCCACCGTGGTCGGCCGCTCGGTGCGTCATGCGGTATTCGTCTCGGTCTATCTTGAAGTCGGCGCCAAGTTGCAGATGCAGGCTATGGCGCTCGGCGAGATCAAATTCTTGAGCGCCGGCGAGATCGACCAGATCGTCGCGCGCCTTAATGATTACACGCTCAACCGTGCCTGGGAGAATTGGGCGCGGCGCGCCGGGCGTCAGATGCAGGAGGTCTAGCGTCTCAAGGCTTCAGAAAAAGATGCAGAAATTCCCATAACAAAACCCCGGGGTGTTTTGCGCATACGGCGCTTGGCTTCCCGGCGGACATACCGGCGGTGAGGTTGAGCCTCTGGTGCCGCCACCAACGCATTCCAGTTCGTGGTCCGTCAGCGCGCGCGGCACAGCCGCGATTTCAATCCCCGTTGTCATGAACAACGCCCCACTTTTAGAATAATCGAATCGAAGGATGCGAAATTTTAATGTCGCCAACGCGGGCGTCAACGCAGGCATTCACACGAAATGAGAATCTCTCAATTCGCAATGCGCTCGTCACTCCGCCGCCAGGCGCACTTCCGGGGCGGCGTCGCGCACTTCGGCGTCGACATGCTTTTCGTATTTGGTGAAGTTGTTCTGGAACATGCCGACGAGCTTGCGCGCGGTGGCGTCGAATCCGGCTTTGTCCTTCCAGGTCTTCATCGGATAGAGCAGATGC
>JBAQBC010000133.1:0-5812 GCA_049286035.1 Xanthobacteraceae bacterium | reverse complement strand
GGATGGCGGCACGACCGCGGCGCCCGGCGCGGCCAAGCCCGAGGGGGCTCCCGCGGCCTCACCCCCGCAGGGAACTCCGGCCAAAAGCGGAAACGGCGCGGACGCTGGCACAGGGACCCCGATGGCTGACGGTACGCCGATCATTGCTGTTCCCGAGCGAACCGGGCCGCGGCAGACCATCGACAATCCGGCTTCGTCTCAGCACAAACCGGCGGCAAGCCAGCCACCTGTTCGCGCCGAGCAGGTGCCGAATTGATGCGCTGAGCACCCGCTCAGCGGCAAATCGAACTATTCCTGTACCGGGATCGGCACTTCGATTGGTGCGCAATTACTGCGCCCTTGCATCAGACAGTCTTGCTCTCTTTGCAAGTCACTGATGGTGTCGGCGATCCAGACGCCGAGGCCGACCAGCAATATCAAGATTGCAAGCGCAATGAGGTTCATGATCATCCGATGGCGATAATCGATCGGTTCATCTTGTTCTTGTTCGAACCGGGCAAAATCGTCGAGACCATCTTCGATCTGCTGCGCCGGGCCGGCGGCAAACGATGGGCTGCCCGGCCGGCGAGGCTCAAAATTCAGTATTTGGCCGAATGGTCCGGCGCCACGCAGATCGGGTCGCTCGATAACCGCCTTAGAGCCACGCATGGTGCCCAAGCTACGCCTCTGCGGCAAAATCTCCAGCCGGCAATGGATGATCTTCCGGTCGTAAACTTGCCTATAGATAATACTGCAAACCGGCCGCCGTTTCCCTCCCTATCCAGGAGTTGGGACTAGGAAGTTCGGAATTATATTCCGAATCGTGAACATTTGGCGTTCGAAGGTCTGCTACGGAGATCATGCATGACAAAATTGGCTCCCCCGCCGCTGTTGTCCGGCCCTGCCAGCGTGCTGGCGATCACCGCGGCGCTAGCCGGGGCAGCGGCCTTGGCCTCTCCCGCCGCAGCCGCCGGTGACTATGACGTGGGCTCAATCCATATTTCGCAACCGTGGTCGCGGGCCACGCCGAAGGGGGCGTCAACAGGGGCCGGGTATATGACGCTCACCAACAAAGGGGCCGCACCCGAGCGAGTGAGCTGCGTCTCCGACGATGCCAGCGCGCAATGCCAGATTCACAGCATGACGATGGAAGGCGGGGTGATGAAAATGCGCCCCGTGGAAGGCGGCTTGGAAATCAAGCCGGGCGAATCCGTCACCCTTAAGCCTGGCGGCAATCACATGATGTTTCTCTCGCTGAAACACCCGCTTGAGCAAGGAGGAACGGTCAAGGCGACGTTGAAATTTGATCACGCCGGCACGATCGACGTGGAGTATCCCGTGCTGGCCATCGGCGCGCCCGCGCCTGGGGCTTCAGCCGGAGGCTCGACGATGCAGGACTCCGGCGGCGCCATGCACATGCAAGGCGGGAGCATGCAAGGCGGCAGCATGCAGGGTGGCGGCATGATGCAGATGGACAAGCGGTAAGTCGCGCGATTACCCGCGGATCCGATTTCTGCTTACGAAGGTTCACGGAATCCTGGCTTGATGCCTTCCGGCAGCGGCATGCGGAACGTGTTGAGTATCATCGAGACGAGCGCGTAGTAGCCGAGGATACCGACCAGCTCGACCGTGCCGGCCTCGCCGAGAATTTTACGCACCCGGTTGAAGGTCGCGGTGCCGACTCGGCGTTTGGCGTAAAGCTCCTTGGCAAAAGCGTAGATCGCTAGTTCGTCGCGCGGCGCCGATTTTGGCGCGCGGCCGGCCTGAATGTCGCGGATCGTCTGCGGCTTGACGCCTTGCTTCTCCGCCATCGGCACATGCATGGCCCATTCGTATTGCGCCTTCCAGTGCTGCGCGGTGAGGAGGATTGCAAATTCCGAGAGCCGGCCCGGCACGCTGGTCTTAAATCGCAGATGGCCACCGAGCTTCTGCGCCAATTCGCCAAACGCCGGCGCGTGCAGATAGACCGCGAAGGGGCCCGCCAGCTTGAATTGCCCGCGCGGGCCGGAGCGGATCGATTCCGCCAGCGCGCGCTGCTCGGGCGTGAACGCCTCCTGCGATAGCGCGGGCAGACGTGAGGATTGCATGTTGCGCATGATTTTCCCTCCCATTTCGGCAACCGAGCGTCCTATCTATTGCGCCCGGCAACGGCAAGGCGAATCCGATACTGAGGTTTTATTCCACTGTCGAGACGTCGGGCGGCGCCGCCGGACGCCGATGCCCCGAGAGTTTTCCTCGATTGCGAAGCCGGATGGGGAATGAGCCGGCGCACGCTGCCGCAGTGGCATTCGCCTTCATCCTCGACCCGCGTCAGGAGATTCGCCCAAGGTTGAGTGGCGGCAATCACAAGTTTTCTAATGCTCGCCTGAAAGCCGGTTCTTTAACCAATCGTTAACCATCACTGGACAAATTATTAACCAATTAGAATCATCCAAAATTGGAGAGGGGTGGTGTCAGACCTCATTATCCAACGTCAGTCGCTGAAATTTCGGGCGCGTACCTACACCGCCTTTGTCTTCACCCCGCGGGCGCCGATTGCAGACTGGCTGATGGACCTCGACGCCACGCTCGAGCGTTCCAAGAGCTTCTTTAGCGGTCACGCCGTCGCGCTGGATCTTTCGGCTGTGCGCCTAAGTCCGAACGGGATCGCGCATCTCGTCGCCAGCCTTGAGGAGCGCAATATTCGGGTGCTGGGGATTGAAGCCGTCGAGCCGATCGAAGCGGCCGGTCTTCCTCCAATCCTGCGCGGCGGTCGCGGAACCCAAGACCTCGACTTGCCCCAGCCGGAGCCGGCCCCCGCCACCGAGGGCGCCCCGCGCGGGCGTGAACAACCGGCGTCGCTATTGATCGAGGAGCCGGTTCGTTCCGGGCAATCGGTGGCCTTCGTGGAGGGCGACGTCACCGTTCTCGGCTCTGTCGGTTCTGGCGCTGAAATCATCGCCGGCGGATCGATCCACATTTACGGCACGCTGCGCGGTCAGGCGATGGCCGGCGTCACCGGCAACCGGCGCGCCCGGATTTTTTGCCATCGGTTCGAGGCCGAGCTCCTGGCCATCGGCTCCTATTACAAGACGGCAGACGAAATCGACGACAGCGTGCGTAGCGGACCGATCCAAGCCTGGCTGGACGGTAACACCCTGAAAATTTCGGCGATGAACTAGGAACAACGAAAGGTCGTTAACATGAAGGACAAGAAATCGGCCCGCGTGGTGGTTGTGACATCAGGCAAAGGCGGCGTCGGCAAGACGACGTCGACTGCTGCGCTGGGTGCCGCGCTTGCCCACCTTGGCGAAAAGGTCGTCGTCATCGACTTTGACGTCGGACTCCGCAATCTTGATCTGGTCATGGGCGCCGAGCGCCGCGTGGTCTTTGACTTGATCAACGTGATCCACGGCGTGGCGAAGCTGCCGCAAGCGCTCATCCGCGACAAGCGGCTGGAAAATCTGCACCTGCTCCCGGCCTCGCAGACCCGCGACAAGGACGCGCTCAGCGAAGAGGGCGTCGCCAAAGTCATCGCCGAGCTGCGTTCGAAATTCGATTGGATTATTTGCGATAGCCCGGCCGGCATTGAGCGCGGCGCGACCTTGGCCATGCGCTACGCCGATACCGCCATCATCGTCACCAATCCCGAAGTGTCGTCGGTTCGTGATTCGGATCGCATCATCGGGCTCCTCGATTCGAAGACCGAAAAAGCCGAGCGCGGCGAATACGTCGATAAACACCTGCTCGTTACCCGCTATCACCCCTGGCGCGCCGCTCGCGGCGAGATGCTGGCGATCGACGATGTGCTCGAAATTCTGTCGGTTCCGCTGCTCGGCATCATCCCCGAAAGCGAAGAAGTGTTGCGCGCCTCGAATGTGGGATCGCCGGTGACGCTGAACAGCCCGGTAAGCCCGCCCGCGCGCGCCTATTTCGAAGCCGCGCGCCGGCTCAAAGGTGAAACGATCCCCATGCACGTTCCCAGCGAAAGCCGAGGAATTTTCAACAAGCTGTTCGGACGGAAAGCAGCATGAACCTCTTCACCTGGTTTAGCCGCGGTTCGGCGCCGATTGCGCGAGAACGGCTGCAAATCCTGCTCGCGCATGAGCGTAACGAGCGCCATCAACCGGATCTGCTGGGAGTTTTGCGCGAGGAAATTCTCACGCTGATCAGTCGCCACGTCTCCTTCGACCCCGACAGGGTGCAGATCAAAATGGATCGAGGCAAGTCCGTATCGACTCTTGCGGTCGATATCGAAATTCCAAACTCATTCGGCGCTCCGGGGGAACCTCCCCAACACCGCCGGCCGAGGTCAAAGCGCCTGCGCAATGACGGTGCGCGCACCATGGATCAAAGGGTGGCATGATGCGCACCATTGCATTTCTCACCCAGAAAGGCGGCGCGGGAAAAACAACCCTCGCAGCATCGCTTGCCGAGGTGGCGGCTAGCACAGGCGAAAGGGTCATTGCGCTCGATCTCGATCCGCAGCAATCGCTGGTGCGCTGGGGTAAGCGCCGCGAATCCGCAAACGCCCGCAATAAGATCATTGTCGAACCGCTTGAACGCGAGCGGCTGCCCCGTCTGCGCGCCATTCTCGAGGGTCTTGCCGGCGCCGGATTCACGCTCGCGATTTTCGACACAACGGGCGCGGATGCCACGGCCGTTCGCCCGGTGTCCGAGGTCGCCGATTTAAGTCTTTTGCTAGCGCGCCCGACGCGCCTGGATGTGGAGGCAACGGCGGCAACTTTTCGCGCGGTGTTCCTGGCCAAACGAAAAGCCGCCTTCGTGTTGAACCAGTGCCCCTCAAGCTACCGCAGCACGCGGGCGAGCGAGGCGGCAAAGCAATTAAACTTCCTTGGAGTACTCGCTGAGCCGATGCTCTCTGCGCGCATGGATTTCCAGGATGCCATTGCTGCCGGCCTTGGCGTCACCGAATATGCCCACGCCAGCAAGGCCGCCGAGGAAATCGCGACGCTGTGGAACTGGAGCCGTCGGCAACTTGCCGGAAGCAAAAGCGAACTTGTTGTGGATCGGCGTCGACAGGCCGCAGCCTAGCCGGCTGCCCTTCAAAAGCCTCTTGCAACGTCATTTACGACATTGAATTTTGACGGCGCCGCCCCTTTGGCAGGAATTGCCACCATGCGCTATGAATAGGCCATGGCGCCTGCGGTGAAAGCCCTGTTTTTCGACGTATTCGGCACGCTGGTCGATTGGCGAACCTCGATCGCCCGCGAAGTCGAAGCGCTGCTCAAGCCGAAAGCCGCCACGCTGGATTACTTCGCCTTTGCCGACGCCTGGCGCGGCGAATATCAAGGCGCCCTGGAAGAGGTGCGCGCTGGCCGCATCGGTTTTTGCAAGCTCGACATTCTGCATCGGCGCAATCTCGAACTCACGCTCAAACGCTTTGACATTGGCGCTCTGACCGAGGACGAAAAACGCAACTTCAATCTTGCTTGGCACCGGCTCGATGCCTGGCCCGACGTGCCGACCGGTCTCGCCCGGCTCAAACGCGGATACGTGATCGCGCCGGTATCGAATGGCAATATTTCCCTGGTGGTGGATTTGGCGCGCCGCAACGGTTTTCCTTGGGATGTCATTCTTGGCGCCGAGATCGCCGGCGATTACAAGCCGAAGCCGCGCGTCTATCTCGCGGCCGCCGAGACCCTCGATCTGAGGCCTGAAGCCTGCATGATGGTGGCGGCGCATTCCAGCGACCTTGCCGCCGCTGCTGCACTCGGCTTGCGAACCGCGCATGTGGCGCGGCCGAACGAACACGGGCCGGGCCGCGGCGAAGCGGCGCCTACGATCGCAGTCGATTTGGCAGTGAAAAGCGTCGAGGAGTTGGCGGCTAAGC
>JBAQBC010000132.1:0-1662 GCA_049286035.1 Xanthobacteraceae bacterium | reverse complement strand
TCACCCGGATGATGTCGCGGACGATCGTGACCTCGATCGGCTTGTCGGAGCCCTTGCGGACGATGGTGAGCTTGATCTTAGTGTTCACCGGGCCGCGCATCTTATCGACGGCCTGGTCTATGGTGAGACCCTGCACCGCTTCGTCGTCAAGCTGCGTGATGATATCGTTTGCCATCACGCCGGCCTTGGCCGCCGGAGTATCGTCGATCGGCGCGACGACCTTGATCAGGCCGTCCTCCATGGTGACCTCAATGCCGAGACCGCCGAACTCGCCGCGGGTCTGCACTTGCATGTCGCGGAAGCTGCTCGGAGTCATGTAACCCGAATGCGGATCGAGGCCCGCCAGCATGCCGTTGATCGCCGATTCGACGAGCTTGCTGTCATCCGGCTTTTCGACGTAGTCGGCGCGGACGCGCTCGAACACATCGCCGAACAGATTAAGCGTCCGGTAAGTGTCCGATGCAGCCGCACCTGCGGCGGAACCCATCAGGAGTGTGTGCGGCTGCGCCAGCAACAGTGTCGCCACGACGCCGAGCAGTCCACCGAGGAAAATCAAGGAAGTTTTGCGCATCATCCGCGAACCTTTTCGCCTTCGTTAGTCGCCCACCACGGACTGGGATCAATTGGAGCACCGTCCTTGCGGTGTCGTATAGCTAGACCGCCATGGATTGATGTTGTCATAAGCCGGCGGTGCGGTTTTATTTTGCCGCATTGGCGAGTCGATCCAAAGTAAGACCCCCGCAATCAGCGTCGAAGTAAGTCGGCGACGGTCACGCGCAAAAACCCTGCGAAAGCGCGGCGCAGACAGGCACTTAGCCACCTCCGATTGACAATGTTCTCGTTTTGTTCTTTCATTTAATCTAATGCGGACGCGCGGGGACATGCTCCGGTTTGCTGTGGCCTTTGCATTAAGGGGCACGCGCAAATTGGTTCGCGGCTTGCGGCATGAACTCGACGAAGCAGAGAGGTTTCGCGTTGCCGACGACGTCGTTCACCAGCTTCAACAGCATGGCGACCCCTGGCGGCTCAAAGACGATTTGCCGCCGCCAAGCAAGGGGCACTCCACATGACGATGAGTGCGCGGACGGCGTTGGGTTTGGTTTGGTGTTCGGGGGAAGACACAATGGGGATACCGATAGAAATCCCGCCGTTTCTTGACGTTGTTTTGACACTCAGCGCGATGCTCGCGCTCTTCGCCTACGTCTACCGGCTTGCGGGAAAAGAAGGACCGCCAGAAGCGGGACTTGATGAAATCAAACGCATGACCAGTGACGCAACGGTCACTCCCCATGAGCACGGTGCCAGGCATGAACGACACGCCGACAACCCCATAGCGACCAATGGGTCTCTCCTTAGGTGGATGTCTGGAAAAATCAAACTATATCAAGCGGCGAAGAGGAAACGATAATGTGCGGTAGAGTGCGCCTATCCTCCGATTATTCGGAAATCAAAATCCGATTGAAGTTCGCGCCAAACTCTGTGGCGCCGAACTTTGAGCCGGATTGGAACAAGCCTCCCACTGCACCGATGCTCGTTGCCATTCGATCCGTTAATGGCGAGCGCGTGCCGAAGATGATGAAGTGGGGCCTAATTCCCCACTGGGCAAAAGACGACAAGCTTCAATATTCGACCTTCAACGCCCGCGCAGAGGAATTTACGACG
>JBAQBC010000131.1:0-3089 GCA_049286035.1 Xanthobacteraceae bacterium | reverse complement strand
TTGGGCACTCGCAACGCGAGGCTGTTGCCCCATTTCAAAAATTCAACTTTCATGATCCGGATCGCTCCTAAAAGTATCTACAATGTAGATATCTCACTACCGCCCGTCAAGTGCATCGGCCGGGCCTCTCTTTCCCCGAGAACTCGACAGGCGCCTCCTGGAATCCCAAACCCCGCACCCCTCGTCCAACTCCTTTGTTGTCGAGCAACTCGCGTTCAAGGCTTTCCGCGTTCACTAGCACCGATCTCGTGTTTGAGCTGGATTTTTGTGATCAAATGTCATCGACGAGAGAACTAGCTCCAGCACGGTAATTGGCAAAATCCATATTTATGCCAAACCTAGGCGCTGTCGTTGCAGAACGTCGTCCGCGTTCTTGGGGTTTGCGACGATCCAGTGCATCAAGCGCAAATAGTATCCGGCCGACCTGACGTGGTGCTGCCGTGTCGCTGACGGCGCAGACCGGCTAATTCGAGGCAATCCAATGATGAGAGCGCAGGCATCGGTGTACGATTGGCGAGGAGGAAAAGGAAGTGACGATCTATGTTGAGCCGTTTCGGCTCTGCAGCGACCCTAGGCCAATCCGCCTTAGGCCTGATCGAAATATTCGCGCACGATTTCGACAACGAACCCAATTTCGTTCTACGAAGGCGTAAACATCAGGATTGCGGAAGAAGCTTCTCGACTAACTGACCATCTTCGCGTCTGAATGGATTAATAAATGTGACGTCCTGTAACACGAATCCGTCTTGAAAATCCCCGGTCAGCATATGCCGGACGCCGGCGCGTTGTGCGGAGGCCCATAACATTGCGTCCCAGAATGCGAGACGGTTCGCGCCCACGGCCTCAAGCGCCGTAAAAAAATCGCTCTCGTCGGCGGCTTGGACCGGCAATACGGCGCACCACGATCTGACGACCCGTCCGACATCTTCCGCCGGAATTCCGGCCTTTCGGATTGCGACGCTGCTAAACTCCGCAAGGCTCTGGAGCAGGAGTACGCTGGTCGCTGCTCGCCATCGCCCGCCCTAGAAGATCACGGGCACGATTCGCCTTTTCATCTAGGCGGGCCGCAGTCGCGTAGATCAGAACATAGGTATCAAAGCTGATCATTCGCGATCGTGCATCTTATCGGGGGTAAGCCTTGGCAGGGTGTCACCCCAGGGCAGTCCTTTTGCCATCTGATGAACCGCGTGGGCGATCGCCTTTTTGCGTTCGGCGGTCATGGCTGGCGCTCGATAAGGACTAAGCACCGCAACTGGCTTGTTGTGCTTGGTGATCACAATTTCCTCGCCGCGTTCCGCGCGCGCAAGCAGCGCGGAGAATTCGTCATTGGCTTGACGTGCGCTGAATGTTTTCACGATAACCCATGTAATACAGGTAGTTGAAAGTAGTGCGCGTAGTACATAAGCGATGAACGATTATTAGCCAATATTGGGGGGATAATGCCGCCCTTGGGCCTGTGTTCTTACGTCCGCTCTGGCGCGCTTTCCATCAACGCGGCCACGAAAGCGGCACCAGAATAAAGAGTTAGCGCCTACTGCGGCGCTAACGGCAGAGCTTGGTTCTGCCCAGTTAAGAGCGGTGTGATGCGTCGCACGGTCACGCGACGGTTTGCTCTTTCAGGGCCTGGCGTCGGGACCTTCAGATAATGGGCACCGTAGCCTTGGGTCGTGAGATTCTCAGGCGGTACCCCGAACTGCTGACTAAGCACCAACGCGACCGATTCGGCGCGACGATCCGACAGCGATAGATTGTCGATGTCGGACCCGACCGCATCCGTGTGGCCTTCGATTAAGAACACCTCGCTTGGATTTGCGGCAATGGCGCGGTTGATGCCATCGGCAATGACCGCCAAGCGCTCGACCTGGTCGGGCATCATCTCCCATGAGCCGGTGTCAAAGGTCACGGTATCGAGATCGACCCGCGGCATGCGCTCACGGAGCGATACGTTGTAGCGGATCTCGTCAAGCGTATAGGGACGGTCAATATAGTCCACTGGCGCCGCCCACAACGCATAGTCGATGTCGTCTGGCCGCGCATATTCGTCTTCCACAATGTACCGCTCGCGCGGGATGCGAATCACCGGCGGCGGCAGATCGACGACATAGCCGAGTGGCCGCGGCGGTCCACTATAGTGGTTGTCAATGATAATGATCTCGCGGCCGTCTGGCAGACGCCGATAGCGGCGCAACAGACGCCCGCTCTCGTCGGTCGCCGTGTAGATGCGGGAGCCATCGGACCGGTCGAATACCGTTACAGTTTCAGCACCACGTCGTTCGACGTGCACGTCTTGCGCCTGCCATCGGAAGCGATCAGCGTCATTGTGCCGGATTATGGTCTGGCCACCTTCCTGGATGATAACGCGCCCTGGTTCCTCAATCAGGACACGGTCACCCTCACGTATTTCGCGGCGGGCGCCACGCACATCATCGAGGCGCTGAGCATTATCTTGGGCCGGCGGTGGCACGAACGCTCGCTGCGCCTGCGCTGCGGGAGATCCGGGCGGCGGGGCCGGTGGTTGTAGTGCCGACGGAGCAATGACGGGCTTGCTGAGCGGCTGCTGTGGCGCAGTGGGACGCGGCGGTTGAATTGCCGGGCCGTGTTGACCTTGTTGCTGCGGAACCGGCAAAGGCTGAGCACCCTGTGAGGGCGGCTGCACCTGACGCTGCTGTGGCGATGGCGGCGGTGGCTGCACTTCTCGTTGCTGCGGTGGGGGCGGCTGCGCCTGACGCTGCTGTGGCGGTGGTGGCGGTGGCTGCACTTCTCGTTGCTGCGGTGGGGGCGGCTGCACCTGACGCTGCTGTGGCGGTGGTGGCGGTGGCTGGACTTGACTTGGCGGGGGTGACGGCGGTTGCACTTGACGCCGCTGCGGTGGAGTTGGCGGTTGGCCTGGCCGCTGCGGCGGTGGTGGCTGTACCTGTTGTTGCTGCTGCGGCGGTGGCGGCTGCACCTGTCGCTGCTGTAGCGGAGGTGGCGGTGGCTGGACTTGGCCTGGCGGAGGTGAAGGCGGCTGCACTTGACGCCGCTGCGGTGGAGGTGGCGGTTGGCCTGGTCGCTGCGGCGGCTTTTTCTCCTTCTCCTGATCAGCCTGT
>JBAQBC010000130.1:0-5895 GCA_049286035.1 Xanthobacteraceae bacterium | reverse complement strand
CTCGGTTACGGCTTTCTTGTTATCGGTCACACCGACTCCGTCGGCGGTCGCCAATACAATGTGGGTTTAAGTCAGCGGCGCGCAGAGGCGATCCGTGATGCCTTGATCGATCCATTTAATGTCAATCCGGGCGCGCTCGAAGCCGTCGGCATGGGCGAGGAGCAGCTGCGCGACCCCGCGCATCCGACTTCCGGAGTCAACCGACGCGTTCAACTCGTTAATGTCGGCAAGAAATTCTGTTTTGGCCGCTCGGGTGAACAGTTCGTGTGTCCATGACCGGGGCATGCCCCGCGAACCGATAGTCTCCGCTATTTGATTTCCTGCATCGGAGCTGATCTCAGCGCTGCACGTTCCGGCGACTCGATCGCGCAATCGCCCTAAGCCGCTTTCGAGGAGAGCAGCCCCATAAGAATGTGAATTGGGGCGCACTCACCGCAATAGTGACATTTTTCCTTGCGTGGGCTGCCGGCGCGCATGCCGACTCGATACGTGGCCGGGCTCAAGCCATACGAATCCAAGCCGTACCTGGGGCAAAATCATGGCTTGGCAGTCTTTGTGAATTTCACAATGCCAACGCACTCACGCCCCAATGCGCGTGAGATTATCCATCGGAGTCGCGGTTCGATGTTGGGGCGTGATTACGCACGAATTGGGGGATCAATGTTGCGATCAAAGATCCTATTGGTCGGCCTTGCCCTGATACCAGCAACTATTCTGGTAACCGGCTATTCAAGCCTTGGCGAAGCGAAAGGCGATGAGTGCAAGGCCAAGCCCGATAGTTCCTCGCCGGCGGGCTTGCATTGGTACTATCGTGTCGACCGAGTCAACAACCGCCGTTGCTGGTACCTGCATGAACAAGGCGTGCGGGTTCACTCGCTCATCAATGCGGCATCACGCAGTCCAGATACTCAGAGCGAGACCGCTGAAGAACGAATCTGGAAAACGCCGCCGGTCACAGACAGCCCACAGCCGGAGAATGAGCAAAACGAGACGATGGCTGACCAGCCGGCCGTAGATTTCGCCGCCCGCTGGGTCGATCTGCCGAGATCGGTGGATTTGAACGCGCACGAATTGGTTGCGGAAAGCAACGGTTATGCCGCCGAGCACGGAGCGGAAAACAGACAGGAACAATTACCGCCTGCCTTGGCGAATGTTTCAGCGGTGAACGGCGACGTGCGGCAGAATGCTGCGGTTAAAACAAACTTTGGAGCAATCAGTTTGGCCGGTGCCGTGGTCTTGGCATCGTTACTGATGTCGGAGGCATTGGTTCGGTTTGCGCGCACATTCGGTTGGAGTTTGTTGCGCAGGCATCGCCGCGCGGACTCAGGTCGCCGTACCGAGTCTTCTGCATCGGCGCTGGACGCGCATAGCACCATCTGGCGGGGGGCGGCGGGGGTCGAGCCAATATCCCGAACACAGACGGGGGTAAACGAGCTGCGGCGCCTGTTGCAGCGCGCCGGTACAGGACTGAGGCCGCCCCAGTCGTTCGCGCCGTCGAGGTCGGTGCATCGCCATGAGCACGCCAATCGTGCCCGAGCTCATTCCGCGTTTGCGCGTCTCAAATCGCGATCCTTCAACGGCATGACTTGGGCTCCCCTTTGATCTGGCCCCCGCTCTGTTCCGGAGAACGAACCGATGTATCCTGCGTCCACACCCTTAGTGCCTGATGATCAGTTTCGTGAGCGTGATTTCGCTCCGCGCGATCTGGATGCCGAGCGAGATTTAAATGATCAGCGCAGGCGCCGGCCCCAGCGCCAAAACGCAATGAAGAGGCCCTCTATTGCGAACCGAATGTTGCGATCGGTGGGTCGGTTTTTCGCGGCTGTTCTGATTGGTGTCGGGCTTACGCTCGCCGGACAGTCCTACAGTGAGCAGTTAAACGACATGATCACAGACTGGGCTCCGTCACTGGCTTGGCTGGTACCCGCGCAAAGTCCGAAGAAAACCGAGGCCGCCATTTCATCGGAAGTAGCGCAGCAGATTAAGTTGATCGCAGTTGATCTCGCGATTGTGCGGCGGAACATAGGGCAACTTGCCGCCAATCAGGACCAGTTTGCCGCCAAGCAAGAGCAAATGAATCAGAACATTGCGATGCTGCAGCAGGTCGAGCAAGACGTCAGACAGCAGGTTCTTGCGCCGCCTGCACCCAAGGCAGCGCATCCTCCAGCGCCTCCAGCGCATAACCCGCCGCAGGCTTCCCCGCGATAAACGGACGCGCTTGTTCGCATCCCGCCGGTGCCGCCCGACTTATTCTGGCAACGCGTGCCAGCTCATACGCGACGTTCGCCCAGGTGCGTTGTCGGTCTTGTCGTCCGCTGCGCTTAATCCCGGAGGATGCCAAGCCCACAATATCGCGCCAAAGATTATGTAGAGCACAATCGAGCCGAGCGGCATGAAACCATAAGCATAGGCGAAATCGGTAATGCGCCCGCCGACAAGATCGTTTGAAGTGCCGGCGCGCAGCAGGAAACTCGCCACTAGCACGTAGGTCCCGAGCGTGCGCATGCGCGGATCGGCCATAGTCGCTGCAGTCGCCAGAATGACGGCGGGAAGCACAAAGATATAATGATAGCGGCTGGTCATCGGGGAAAGCGCCAACATGGCGATCAGGAGCACCGCCGTGTCGATGGCGACGTACTCCTTCCGGCGCGGCGAGGTGAGCAGAAGCACGCCGACGATCGCGGCAAAGATGCCATCGACGACGATGAGAATCATTGTCGGCGTTAAGCCAAAGACGGGAGCCGTTGCGAAGCGATTGATCAAGCCGCGCAGCGATTGGTTGTAGAGATTGGCGCCGTTCCAGATATCCCAGAACACAAGTTTTGACGATGTGCCGGGGACCAGCGCCGGGCCCACGACCTGGCGCAGCCAGTCGGTGAGATAACCGGTATAGCCGCCGCGCAGCGCACCAATGATGTCGGGGATGAAACTCACCGCCAACAAAGCGACAATGAAAACGAGGCAAGCAAGCAAGCGCCGCTTGAGAATCAGATAGGGGAGATAAATGAGCGGCGAAGCGCGGATTGCGGCCGCAACCGCAAGCCACAGTCCGCCCGCAGCTTCGCGGCCATTAAACAGCGCCCAAGTCGCGAACATAATGACGGCCAGCGAGAGCGGGTCATGGGAGGCGTAAGTGACGACGTCGAGAAAATGCTTACCGCAGCTGATCAGCATGATCGTTCGCAGCCAAAACAGGTTTTGACCGCGCGTTGAGCCGGGATAAAGCCGCTCGGCGATCGCCTCGGTTAGTCGAACCGCAATCACCAAACAACCGACAAAGATCACGTACCAGATCAGTCTTTGCAGAACCGCCGGCAGGAACGCGAGCGGAATGAAGAAAATCGCCAAAACGGGCTGATATGGGTACTGCGGCAGGCAACTCAGCAGCGCCTCGCCCCGCAAAATGCAGCGAGCGGCGGTGCTGTAAAACGGTCCCATATCCGAGCTGCGGCCGAACATCGGATACAGAGCCGCAGCCGTCACAATCAAAACGATCCAGTCACTCCACGGTTTCAGCCGCGCCAAGCCGGAACGTAGAGGAGCGCTCGTCCGAGAACTGGCAGCGGCAGCATCGCTCGAGTTCACCGGATACGCGGAGGTCTGCGTCATTGCCCCTCAAAAAAAGCTGGTATCGAACACAAGAAAAAGCCGACACCCGTCGTCCCCCGCAGCAGGGCCATTCAATCAGACAGGCAGTAGATCGGCCACGCGGGCGGCTTGCGACAGCCGTCGATTTCCATGAAGTGTCACTTCAGCGCCACAGCGTTGCGGCGCGCCAAGCCTGTAAGAAAGCATAATGTCGTTAGCTCGTCGCCACCTGATTTTCGGATGCGCCGCCGCCGCCGCCACCAGCGCTGCGGCGGTTCCCAGTTGGGCGGAGCCCTCGTCCAATATTTGGCCCAGCAAGACAATTGTCATCCTTGTACCGTTTCCGGCGGGAGGAAGCGCCGATCTCTCGGCACGGCTGTTGGCCGAGCACCTGAAGACCGTGTTTGGGCAGCCTGTCGTGGTCGAGAACAAACCGGGTGCCGGCGGCAATCTCGCTGCCGCGGAAGCGGCGCGCGCGCAAGGCGATGGTCATACGCTGTTCATCGGCACCAATGGCACGCAGACTATCAACCAAAGCTTGTATCGGCACCTGTCTTACGATCCGGCGGTCGATTTTGCTGCAATCGGCATGATGTGGTCGGCGCCGCACCTCGTTGTAGTTCATCCCGCCATACCGGCGCGATCGCTGGATAGCTTTATCGCTTACGCCCGCGCGCGTCCGGGTGCGCTCAGCTATGGCTCGTCGGGAATCGGTTCGTCGACCCATCTATTCGGCGAAATGTTCAAGGCGCGCACCGGGACCGACATCGTCCACGTGCCCTATCGAGGCCAAGCCCAAGCGCTCGAAGATCTGATCGGCGGGCGAATCGCGGCGATGTTTCCGATTGCGCCCGATGTCATTGCCTCCACGCGCGCCGATCAAGTGCGCGCGCTAGCGCTTGCCTCCAATTCCGCGTCCGAGATGCTGCCCGATGTTCCGCGCATGCCGCAGCTCGGTTATCCCGACCTCATCGCCTCGGCTTGGGTCGCGCTCTACGCTCCGGCTCCCACCCCAGCATCGATCATCGAGCGGTTGCGCGCACAGCTCGACGCTTTGTTGGGGAGCTCCGCATTTGTCGAACGGATGAAACAAGTGGGCATCGAAGTTGAGCCCATGCGGCTCGATGAATTCGCCGCCTTTTCGCGACAGGAGCGTCTGCGCTGGGCGAAACTGATCGAATCCCTCAAGCTACAGATTGAATGACATGCCGCTCCGGCGAGCGTGATTGAATTTACTTGTGATCACGCGAATGGAACCGGCGACCGTTTGCTCTCTTGACAGACGAGACAGTTGCGCCAAGATTTAAGTCGTAGCTGTCGCGGTCATGGAGGTGCGTATGCTTCCACCGGGCCAGGAGAGCCGCGATGACTGACGCCGCATCCGTTCGGGCGGCATCATAGCGGTCAATACGCGAGCGGTGCGCTGGGAGCGATCTTCGGGGCCGCATCAGTCAGGCAAGGCCCCACCTTGGTCGCTCCCTGCGTGTATTTCTCCCCGCGGGTGTCTATCGCAACGGTTTTTGCGCTGATTCATCCTCTCATCGAGATTCTTGATCCTTAACTGCAGGATGCCACGATCTCCTGAGCCGCCACATGTTACGAGACGAGAGGGAAGAGCATTGGGGCGGCCGCCTGCCAGCGCGCAATGTCCTCGGCGAGCCGCTTGAGCTGTGCTCGATCAAACCAATGACGGGTTTTTACCGGGACGGCTGTTGCAACACTGGTCGGGCGGACATCGGGAGTCACACCGTGTGCGTAGTCATGACCGATGCCTTTCTTGGTTTCTCCAAATCGCGCGGTAATGATCTCTCGACGCCGGTTCCCGAAATCGGCTTTGCCGGGCTGAAGGCCGGCGACCGCTGGTGCCTATGCGCGCAACGCTGGCAAGAGGCATTTGAAGCCCATCACGCGCCGCGCGTCGTCCTGCGCGCAACGCATGAAGCGGCGCTGGCTTACTGCACGCTGAGCGATCTCAAACGATTTGCGGTCGATTTGGCGTGAAGCGCCGGTGTGCCGGCTGCAATGTCTTTCCTCTTCACTCAGCGCGGCGATTCAAGCCCGAATAAAGCTCACTGTCAGTGAAAACTCATAGCCGGAATTCGCGGCCGCTTTCGGTGTTATTGCAAACGCATCCACCTGTAGCGTAGCGCGCGGCGCCAGCGCATTGCGCGCGCGGTTGAGCACTGACGCAGCTTTTGTGCCAAGACGGCCGTAGAAATCGAGCCCGAAAGGGGATTAATCGCCCTCGAGCTCCGGAAGTGAGGCGAGCCGTTGGACCAGCCGCAACCAGCATTGCTCCGCATCCAA
>JBAQBC010000129.1:0-14579 GCA_049286035.1 Xanthobacteraceae bacterium | reverse complement strand
CGTAACCGCGGCAATGCCGGCGAGCCGCCGCGCCAAGACCAGCGACCAGACCAGCGCGCAGAGCCACGGCTGGAACCGCGCAAGCCCGTGCAGCCGGCCGCGCCATCTTCGCCGCCGCCTTCGATCGCCGCCGGCGGTGGTGAAAATGCGGCCGCTGGGGACCAAAACCTTGCCGATATGGCTCAGCGGCTTGAAGCGGCGCTGCGCAAACCGGCGGGCGAGGCGCGCACACCCGCCACACCGACACGTCCGCCGGCCTCGCCCGATCAGGCAGCGCGCAGCGATTCGCTACCGCCTCCGCCACGCGATCCGCGTGGCAGCGAGCAACGACCGGCAACGCCCGAGGCCAATAAGCCCAACCAAAACAAGACCGCCATCTACGACACCCTCGAACAAGAGATGGCGAATCTGTTGGGGCGTCCGTCGAAGAGCTGAGGTCGGATGACAGATGTCAGATGTCGGAAAAGGATCGATCTGGCATCTGTGCTAACTGAGCGCTGGCCCCCGACACTGACATTTGCCGTCCGTTCACCCGACAGGCATCCGCAGCACCGGCTTGATCGCGATCCCGGCTGAGGATTCTTGCGCCGCCTGATTAATGTCGGCGAAGTCGTAGAATTTAATCATCTTCTGAATTGGAAACTTCCCGGCGACGATGAGATCGACCAGCCGGGGGATAAATTCTTTAGGCAAGCTTTCGCCCTGCACCACGCCCCGCACGGTGCGGCCTTGCTGCAAAAACGGCATTTCGATCGCGACGTCGGTGCCGGGCGGAGCGCTGCCGAGCAGCACGCAGGTCCCGCCGGGCATTAATGCCTCGATTGCCTCTCGGAACACACCGGGTAGCGCCGAAGTGTCGAGCGCATAGCGCACGCCGCCCGGCGCGGCCGTACGAACTTCGTCGACGATTTTGTCGCGGCCGGTGTGATCGATCGTATGGGTAGCGCCGAGTTCGCGTGCCAGCGCCAGCCGATGGGCGTGCACGTCAACAGCCACGATAGGATCGCAGCCCGCGATTTTTGCCGCCATCAGAGCCGATAGCCCGACGGCGCCGACACCGAAGATCGCGAGACTGTCGCCGGGCTGCGGTTGCATGGCATTGAGAACGGCTCCAGCTCCGGTCTGGCCGCTGCAGGCGAGCGGCCCCAAGGCTTCCAGCGGCGCGTCCTTTCGTACCTTCACCGCATAACGCTCCTGGGTGAGCGCATAAGTGCCGAACGAAGACTGTTGAAAGAAGGCGCTATAAACCGCCGCGCCATTTCTCGACATCAGCGTCGAGCCGTCGGCGCGCCTACCGTGCATTTTCAGACGACGTCCATGTACGCAGTAGCAATATTTTTGCTGCTGACAGTTCGGGCAAGTTCCGCACCACGGAAACGACATCACGACGTGATCGCCGGGCGCCAACGAGCGGACCGCGCTGCCGACTTCATGCACCACGCCGGCACCCTCATGGCCGTAAACCGCAGGATAGGGCGAAGCGAAATAGCCGTCGCGGCCATGCAGATCGGTCTGGCACATCCCGCTCGCCACCACGCGCACGATCACTTCGTCGGGGCGCGGATCGCAGAGCTCCAATTTTTCTAATGCGAAGGGTGCCGAACGTTCACGGACGACGGCGGCGGTGATCTGCATTCCAAATTGTCGAAGTTGGTCAGAAAGCTGTCAATCGTCGCGCGCCTGAACTTAGCGTGTCAGTTCGACAATTCAGTCTGACAGAGCGTTGTCTTGCCAATTTAAGTGCTGCGCTAAGAGGCCAACCCGAGTTGCTGCAGTCTCAATGGCTTCAATGGAATACCTTATGCGGCCTATCACCGTTCGGGGTGCCGGCGCTTAAGCTACCTCAGTCGTCACGGTAGACCCGTTCGCGCCGCTCGTGGCGTTCCTGGGCCTCGATTGATAGCGTGGCTATCGGCCGCGCCTCTAGGCGCTTGAGCGTGATCGGTTCGCCGGTTTCCTCGCAATATCCGTAGGTGCCGTCCTCAATACGCTGCAACGCAGCATCGATTTTGGCGATCAGTTTGCGTTGCCGGTCGCGGGCGCGCAGTTCGATCGCACGGTCAGTCTCAGACGATGCCCGGTCGGCAAGGTCCGGATGATTCTGGCTTTCGTCCTGCAAGTGCTGCAGGGTCTCTTTGGCCTCCTTAAGGATGTCCTCCCGCCAATTGAGCAGCTTCAGCCGGAAATACTCCCGCTGGCGCTCGTTCATGAACGGCTCTTTGTCGCTTGGCCGATAGAATCTCCCGTCCGCCACAAGGCCCATTCCATCACTTTTACCGTTCTTTTGGGGCTTTTCCGGACGTCTATTTCTGCCCTTGGACAATTGCATCTGGGTGTACTCCCGCAACCAACTTGCGAAGCGCCCTCTCGCGCGGCGGCTTATAACGAAGCCACATGACAGTGACAACAAGATCGTGCGCCGGGAACACGATGACTGTGGTCATTTCGGAGCGGGCGGCGGGGTCCGCGCTTGTGGCGCGTCGCCAGAGTGATTTAATTTGCCGCCCCGGAGGTCTCATGCGCTTCGAAGGCACCAGCGGCTACGTCGCCACCGATGATTTGAAGGTTGCGGTTAACGCCGCAATCGCGCTCGAACGCCCCCTCCTGGTGAAGGGGGAACCCGGGACCGGCAAAACCGTCCTGGCGCTGGAAATCGCCAAGGCTCTAGTTGCGCCGCTGATCGAATGGCACATCAAATCGACCACCAAAGCGCTGCAGGGCCTCTACGAATACGACGCGGTGACGCGGCTGCGCGACAGTCAATTGGGCGACGCTCGGGTCAAGGACATCCGCAATTACATCAAGCGCGGCAAGCTGTGGGAGGCGTTCATTGCCGATGAAAGGCCGGTTTTGTTGATCGACGAAATCGACAAGGCCGATATCGAGTTTCCCAACGATCTTCTGCAAGAACTCGATCGCATGGAATTCTTCGTTTACGAGACCGGCGAAACGATTCATGCGCGCCGCCGCCCGATTGTTGTCATTACCTCAAACAACGAAAAAGAATTACCGGACGCTTTCCTGCGCCGCTGCTTCTTCCATTACATCCGCTTCCCGGATCCCGACACGATGCGCGCCATCGTCGAGGTCCATTTTCCCGGCATCAAGCACCGCCTGGTGGCCGAGGCGCTCAAGCTGTTCTACGAGATCCGCGAAGTGCCCGGATTGAAGAAGAAGCCGTCGACTTCGGAATTGCTCGATTGGCTCAAGCTTCTAATGGTCGAAGATATTTCGGTCGAAACGCTGCGCGAACGCGATCCGAAGCGGTTGATACCCCCGCTGCATGGGGCGCTGCTTAAGAACGAGCAGGATGTGCACCTGTTCGAGCGGCTGGCTTTTATGACGCGAAGAGAAGGACGCTAGCGAGATCAACCGCCTGTCCCTTCACCACACGGGATGCATGGTGAAGGAATAGCGCGCGCCCAGGGCGAACGTGAACTGGTTGGGCGAGCCGCGTTGGATAACCAGCGGCGAATCGGCGGCGGAACCGGTCAGCCGCTCGTATTCGACATAGCTATACGTGGTCCATTGCGGATTGAAAAAATATTCCCCCTGCCCTCCGGCGCCATACGAATAGAGGCCGCCGCTGGCATGATAAACCGGTAGTGCCGCCAGGCCGGCGAGTGTGGAATTGGCGGACTGAACGGGCGTGATGCTGAAATAGGGACTGACGGCGGCGGTCGATTGCAGCGTCAAGCGTGGTCCGCCCGAAAACCGGAACTGTCCCGCCGGAACAACAGCGTCCATAAAAAGATCACCGGTGACGCCTTTTTCGCCGCCGAAGCCCTGCCGTAATTCGCCGCGCAATCGCAGCCACTGCGCCGGCCAGTATTCGGCGAAGGCGCCGGCCTGCAGGGCAAAATCAATATCGCCCAAACCGTTGAGCGCTGGGTCACTGGACGCTTTTCGCTCCCAGACGATTTGCACGGCTGGGCCGATTTTGACCGGGCCAAGATTAAAGACTGAGAAGCCGAAGCTGTCGCGCGGGCCGAAATATTCCGGCGGCGTTCCCACATTGCGAATACTGAAGACCGGACCGCCGGTGAGGCGAAATTTGTCCGTTGGTGCGCCTGCCCATTTCGGCCCGATGCGCAACTCGCCGCCGATGGTCACGATCCAATCGGGCACGGGAGGCGCGGGGGCTGCTGGCGCCGCTGTCGGCGCCGGCGTCGGCAGATCAACTGCAAAGCCAATGGCCGGCGCCACAGCCACGCCCATCACCACCCCCACGGCAATGCAGGCGGCCCGCCAACCGCTTGAGCGCCAAACCCTTCTCATGCCGTGCGGCCCCGCCCCGTCATCCCCTCAGGACCGCCATCGTACAGCAGCAGCGGTCAAGGACGAAGGCACGGCGCGGCCAAAGGTAAATTTAGTGCACACCTGTTGCCGATCGGCCGTGCGCCGCCCGCTAGGCCTCGGCATCGTGCTCGACCGCCCGGCCGGCGCTCGTTCGCGTGCGTTTTCGGCGCCGGGCCGGGCGCGGGGCTGCTCGTTCAATGCTCGCGGGTTCCGACGCAGGATCGATGGTTTCGGGCGGCGCGCTGTCGGGCGGTGCGGTTTCAGAAGCCGCGGTGACAGCCGCACCGCTGTCGATTTGATTCGGGACAGAAAGCACGGACTGATGCTGCGAAACGGCGGGGCTGTCCGGCGTCGGCGCCGACTCGGCCGCGACCAGCCGCGCCTGCCAGTGCGCCAATTCGCGCACCTTGGCGCGTCGCTCTTCGACGGCGGCGCGCAGACGTTTGACCCAGACGCGGATCTGCCCCGCCGCCCGACCGAACACACCACCGGCCCAGACCAGCTCGAACGGCGTAAACTGTCGCCAGGTGTGATCGCCATCGACGATGGCACGCGCGATGAGATTGCCGCCCATCGCCGTGGTATTAAGACCATGCCCGCCGAAACCGCTGGCCAGCCAGACGCCCGGACCGACTTCGCCGATCTGCGGCATGCGGTGCACGGTAATCCCCAAAGTGCCGCCCCAGGCATAGTCGATCTCGACATCGCCGAGTTGTGGATAGGTGTGTTTGATGTCGGCCTTCAGCGCGCTGACGTAACGGCGCGGGTTGCGTGCCCACGTGGTGGCGCGGCCCGACAGCATCAGCCGATCGCCGCCAACAACGCGATAGTGATTGTCGGCGGCGTCGCTGTCGCTGACGCCGCCGCGATAGCGCACCGCTTCGGCAAGACGATCCCCAAGCGGCGCGGTCGTGATCACATAGGTCGTCAGCGGCACCATCGTCGCGGCGAGCCGCGGCATTAGTGATTTGAGCCCAATATTGCCGCACAGCACCACATGATTGGCGCGCAGCCGCGCCCCCGGCGTCACGATGCGTTTGCGCACCCCGCTCGGGTCGATCGACAGAGCGGGCGTGTTCTCGAAAATCCGAGCGCCGTCGCGCTCTGCGGCGGCGGCCAACGCGAGCGCGTAATTGAGCGGATGGATCGCAAGTGCGCGCAGATGATTGATGGCGTAAAAATAACGCTCGCTGCGCAGCACTTCACGCACGCGCTCGGTCGGCCAGCCCTCAATGTCGCAGCCCAGTTCTCCGAGCAAAGCGACGTATTTTACAAATTCGTCGCTATTGTCTCGCTTCGACACGTAGAGCCAGCCGTCTTGCGGATCGACACCGGGCGCGCGTTCGTCGCGGATAGTATCGCGCACGTAATCGAGGCCGGCCTGCGCCAGCGTCCAAAGATCTTTGGTGCGCTCGAAACCAACGCGGGCAATGAGCTTGTCGGCGTCGGCGCCGAAGCCCGGCAAGACGAAGCCGGTATTGCGCCCCGAGGCGTTGGCGCCGAGCCGGTTGGCCTCGAGCAATACGACGGACCAGCCTTTGCGCGCGACTTCGCGCGCGGTGGTCAAGCCGGCAAGACCACCGCCGATCACACAGACGTCGATGTCGAGATCGGAATAAAGCGCTGGCCGCCGCGGCGCATCGACCATCGTCGCGGCATACCAGCTATCGCCGTAGATTTCGCTCACCGCGGCGTTCTTGTGAGATATGTGATTGCGCATCGCTGCCGGTATGTAAGGCTTTCGGGCGAGGTAGGCCAGTGGACACGTTAAGCCGAGAAAGCGACAGTACCGCCATGCGCCGTTTAATGCTGCTCCGCCACGCTAAGACCGAGCGCGCCGAGCCCGGCGAGCGCGATCGCGATCGCAAACTCACAAAACGCGGCCGCGCCGACGCGCCCACGCTTGGCGCTTACATCGCCCACCACGATCTGACCCCCGACCTGGCGCTGGTTTCGCCGGCGGCACGCGCCCAGGAGACGTGGGATCTGCTCGCTGATGCTTTTGCCAGGCCGCCGCGCACAGAAACCGACGATCGCATCTATAACGCCAGTCCGCGTCGGCTTCTCGAGGTCGCCGCCGAGCCGCGCAGGGCGAACAAACTTTTCATCGTCGGCCACAATCCAAGCCTGCACGAGTTCGCGCTACAGTTGATCGCATCCGGCGATGTCGAAGCCCGCGAACAGCTGCGCGAAAAATTGCCGACGTCAGGGCTGGTCGTGATGGACCTGCCGATTGACGACTGGGCGGAGCTCCGCCCGCATTCGGCACGGTTGGAGCGTTTTGTCACGCCGCGCCTAATCGCCGCGGCCGCGGAATAGGGCGCGACATTTCGTTTCATGCGCTCGGCGGCATCGCCGGCTCATGCACCGGCCAGGGCCGCCAGAATGCGCACCCAGCTGCGAATGCCCTTGTGAAAGCTCTTGAGATCGTACTTTTCGTTGGGCGAATGAACGCGGTCGTCGTCGAGCGCAAAGCCGACCATCAGTGTATCCATTCCGAGCACAGTCTTGAAATCGCTGACGATTGGAATCGAACCACCGGCGCCGACAGTGACCGCTTTCTTTCCCCATTCCTGCGCCAGTGCTTCGCGCGCTTTGGTGAGCGCCGGATTATCGAACGCAACATTGAAAGCCGACGCGCTGCTGAAATTGCCGAATTCCACGGTGCAGTCGGCGGGCACACGCGCGCGCACGAATTCGCGGAACGCGAGGCGGATTCTCTCCGGATCCTGGGCACCGACGAGGCGGAACGACACCTTGGCCATCGCCTTTCCGGGAATGACGGTCTTTGCCCCCTCCCCGGTATAGCCGCTGATAATGCCGTTCACTTCGGCGGTCGGCCGCGTCGAGATCTGCTCGATCAGCATGCGGTCCTTTTCGCCGGCCGGAATTTTCAACCCGATCGGCGCCAGAAATTTCTCCGGCGTCAGCTCGAGGCCGGCGAGATCCGCTTTGATGTCAGCCGGCAATTCCGGCACGCCGTCATAGAATCCTGGAATGGCGACTGAACCATCCGGCCGATGCAAAGCGGAAAGAACGTCGGCCAGCACATGGATCGGATTGCGCGCGGCGCCCCCGAACAAGCCTGAATGCAGATCGCGGTCCGCGCAGGTCAGCCGGACCTCCTCATAGACCAGGCCGCGCAACGAGGTCGTGATCGACGGCGTTTCGGCGTCCCACATCCCGGTGTCGCACACCAGCGCGAGATCGCGCCTAAACTCGTCGGCATTGTCGCGCACAAATCCAAACAGATTTTTCGAGCCGCACTCCTCCTCGCCTTCGATCATGATCGTAATATCGAGCGGAAGTTTGCCGGTTACTGCCTTGAAGGCGCGGCACGCCTCGATGAAGGTCATCGCCTGGCCTTTATCGTCGCAGGCGCCGCGCGCCACGATGATTTTGCGCCCCTGCTCCGTCGCGATGCGCGGTTCGAACGGCGGCGTCTGCCACAGATCGAGCGGGTCGACCGGCTGCACGTCATAATGGCCGTAGAACAAGACCCGAGGCCGTGGATTGGCGCCCTTGCCGCTTTTGCCGATCACCACCGGATGACCGGCGGTCGGGCGCAGACTGGTGTCGAAGCCAAGAGTGCCGAGATCGGCCGCAACGTATTCCGCGGCCTTGCGGCACTGCGCGGCATAAGCGGGGTCCGTCGAAATCGATTGAATTCGCAACAAGGCGAACAGCCGATCGAGACTGGAATCGAGCTCGCGATCGACTTGGGTCAAGACCGCGGACACGGCGTTATTTGCACTCATGTTCGTACTGTCATAATTGATCGACGCCTGGAGCGCACTCGCTTTGCTGTAAACGGGGCTGGTTTACGCCGGAGATTTTATAGTCCGCGACCGCTGTCCTTGTCATCCGCTCTCGACGGCGACGCGTTGCAAGTTTGCAACGCTTAAGCACGTTCGAACCGCGCCTGCTTGTCACCCCCGCCTGTGACCCTGCAATATGTCTCGCGCCCGGCGGATCTTTCGGGGCTGGCGAGGAAGTAATGGACGAACTGATCGCACGTCTGGTCGCTGATGTCGGCATAGATCGTGCGACTGCGGAAAAAGCCGTCGGCATCATTCTCGAATTTCTGGTCAAGGAAGGCCCAGCCGACAAAGTCCAACCGTTGCTGGCCAAACTTCCCGGAGCCGAGGCAATAATGCAAAAGACCGCGAGTGAAAGCGACTCTGGCGGCGTGATGGCTGGAGCAATGGGTGGAGTCATGGGCGCGGGCATGCGCATGATGTCGGCCGGTTTGAGTATGGGTCAGGTGCAGACCGTGACCCGCGCGGTGATTGCGTATACGCGAGAGAAAGCTGGCGAGGATGCGGTCGGCGAGATCGTCGCTGCAATCCCCGGGCTCGCGCAGTTTGTTTGAGTAACAACGTGTTTGTTGCGATCAAATTGCGCTGAGGGGGCATTGATGGCTTATCCCATTTCCGAAATTCAGGGGATCGGCACCGACGTTGCCGCCATTTTGAAATCGGATGGGATTCGCACCACTGTCACGCTGCTGCGCCTGGCCAAGACGCCGAAGCAGAGATTAAAGCTGGCGCTCAAGACCGGAACACCGGAGAAAAACGTACTGGACTGGGTCACGGCCGCTGATCGCATGCGGATCAAGGGCGTGGGCTGGGAATATGCGGAACTGCTGCGGGCCGCCGGCGTGCGGACGGTCAATGAACTTCGCTACCGCAATCCGCAAAAGCTCGCAGAGGTCATGGCCGAAGTGAATACCAAGCGCAAATTGGTGCGCCTTCTGCCTTCAGTGAATACCGTGCTGCGCTGGATCGAGGATGCCAAAAAACTACCGCCGCTGATCCGTTATTGATTGCGGCCGGCGGCTGCCCTTTGTGAGACCCCCAGATTTAGCTTCTGCTGCCGCTTGACTTCACGGGAGTGGCCGCGCAAAGCCAGCGCCATGAGCGGCATGAGGCCGCCGAATAAGCTTAAGGACGGAGGCCATGGCGGCGAGGACCATGGCGGCGAGCACCATGGCGGCGAGGACCACGGCCGCGAATGTGACGCGTGGCGCTCCATCGGTCTCGGGAGCGGCGCCAGCAGGCAACGCGCTTACCGGGCTTCTCGCCAAGGGCCGCCCGCTGGTGATGGGCGTTCTTAATGTCACGCCCGATTCATTCTCCGACGGGGGCCGTTTCCTGGAGCCAACAGCTGCAGTTGCGCAGGCGCGGCGGCTTGTCGATGAAGGCGCCGACATCATCGATGTCGGCGCGGAGTCGACCCGGCCCTATGGCGGCGCCGTCACGGTTTCGCTCGATGAGGAGCGCCACCGCCTCGCCGCGGTGCTCCCGGCAATCATCGGGCTGGGTGCGCCGGTTTCAATCGATACGATGAAAGCGCCGGTCGCGGCCTGGGCGCTTGAAACCGGGGCGGCAATCGTCAACGATGTCTGGGGATTGCAGCGCGACCCCGACATGGCGCGCGTCATCGCTGATCATGGCGCTCCGGTCATTGTCATGCACAACCGCGAGAAGGCCGATCCGGCAATCGACATCATTGCCGCGGTGACCGAATTTTTCTCGCGCTCGCTCGAAATCGCGTGGCAGGCCGGCATCGCTCGCGAGCAGATCGTGCTCGATCCGGGAATCGGCTTCGGCAAGACACCGGAGCAGAGCGTTACCTGCATTGCGCAGCTTGACGCCTGGCGCGGATTTAATCTGCCGATTTTGGTCGGAGCTTCGCGCAAGCGCTTTATCAACGCGATCGTGCCCGCCGAACCGAGCGAGCGGCTGGGCGGATCGCTGGCCGCGCATCTGATCGCTGCCGAAAGCGGCGCGGCAATCATCCGCGCGCACGATGTCGCGCCGACGGTCCAGGCACTAGCGGTGGCCGCCGCGATCAGGCGGGCACGATGAGCGACACGATTTTTCTCAAAGGACTGGCGCTGCATGCCTATCACGGCGTGATGCAGCACGAAGCCAAGGTCGGGCAAACTTTCTATGTTGATCTGCAACTCGACCTCGAGCTTGGCAATGCGTCGCGAACCGACAAGCTGAAAGACACGGTTTCCTACGACTTCGTCATCAAGACCGTCGGCGAGGCCTTCTGCGGCCGCCGCTATCGCCTGGTGGAAGCGGCCGCCGGCGCGGTCGCCGACGCCGTACTGGCGCGCTGTCCGCAAGTGCGCGGCGTGCGTGTCACGGTGCACAAGCCGCATGCGCCGGTCGCGGCGACGTTCGAGGATGTCGGCGTGACGATTGAACGCGCCCGCAGCCGCAAATCATGAATGAATAGAGGATGACGCCATGACGCCGTACACGAGACGCCAGTCGCTCTTACTGCCAGCAATCCCATTGATTTTATCGAGCGCCCTTGCTCGCGCAGGCGAGCTCAATCCCGCCGCCGTCACTTTCAAGCTGCCTGATCAAATCCAGTGGGGACCATCGAGTGCAGCGGGTGCACACAGTGCGGTTCTCACTGGCGATCCGACAAAGGAAGGTCTTTACATCGTTATGACCAAATGGCCCGCGGGAAACCATTTCAGCCATCCGCATTTCCACCCGCACGATCGCTTCATCACAGTGTTGAGCGGAACCTGGTGGGTCGGCAGCGGCACCAAGTTTGATCCCGATGCTACGGTGGCGATGCCGGCGGGCACGTTCGTGACCCATTTCGGTCAGCAGGTGCATTTTGACGGCGCCAAGACGGAGGATGCCCTACTGCTGATCGTCGGCGAGGGCCCTGCAACCGCCACGCCGGCCGAAGTCAAATGAGGCGCGGCCGGCACTGGCCCTGACTAAGCTTATGATTACGCCGGCTGACTCGTCGGCCGAGGCCTTGCTCGCGCTTGGCGGCAATATCGGCGACGTCCGCGCCACGTTCGAACGCGCCATCGCGATGCTGTGCGCCGATGGCGCCATGCGGCTCGTTGCGCGTTCGTCCGATTACCGCACCCCGCCTTGGGGCGTTACGGACCAGCCGGCATTCACCAATGCCGTGATCATTGTGGCGACCTCGCTCCAGCCGCATGCGCTGCTCGGACGCATGCAGAACGTCGAACGCGCGCTCGGCCGCGACCGGGCGAGCGAACGGCGGTGGGGCCCGCGCCCCATCGATATCGACATTTTGGCTTATGACGACGTCGCGTTGCGCGAACCGGATTTGACGCTGCCGCACCCGCGTCTATTCGAGCGTGCCTTTGTTCTGTTGCCGCTGGCCGAGATTGCCTCCGATCGGGTCGTCGCCGGACAGCGGATCGGCGATGCGCTTGCCGCCCTCGATGTCAGCGGCATCACGAAGCTGCCGCCGGTCCGCCAGCCCGCCAATAGATAAATCACGGCGACGCCGCCGGTTGGCCACAGCGCTCTCGCGTGGCATTTTGCCGGCATGGCGAACTCCGAAGCTCCCCTTTTGGCCGGCGATTTCCCCTCCGCCACCGAGGCGGATTGGCGCAAGCTTGTCGATGCCGTGCTCAAGGGCGGCTCCTTCGAGCGGCTTAAGAGCCGGACCTATGACGGGGTGACCATCGAGCCGCTTTATTCGTCCGCGCGTGAAGCAAGCGTTATCGCCGGCCGCCCGGGCGGTACCGCTTGGGCCGTCATGCAACGGGTCGATCATCCCGATCCGGCGGCGGCGAACATTCAGGCGCGCGAGGACCTGAACGGCGGCGCGACCGGCTTGGTGCTGGTTTTTGCCGGCTCAGTCAGCGCCAATGGATTTGGGCTTGAGGCGAAATCCGCCGGGCTTGCACGCGTGCTCGAGGGCATCGATCCTCGCGGCACGGTTGTGGACTTGAACTTAAGTCCGCCGACGCGCGGCATGGCCCGCGAAGTCGCGACGCTGATCAAGAACCGCGGCATTGCTCCAAGCGCGATCGATCTGCGGTTCAGCATCAATCCAATCGGTGGTTTCGCCGCGGCGGGGCGCAGCGCGCAAGGCTGGCAGGAACTCGCGCCGGCCTTTGCCGCAACGATCGGCGCATTGGCCGGCGACGGGTTTCACGGGCCGTTCGCGGTCGCCGACGGGCGCGTGATCCATAATGCCGGCGGGTCAGAAGCGCAGGAACTTGCTTTTGCACTCGCCAGCGCGGTGACCTATTTGCGGGCGCTCGAACAAAGCGGCATGGCGCTGCAAGCCGGCTATAACGCGATCTATTTCCGGCTCAGCGCGGACGCCGATCAGTTTCTGACCACGGCTAAATTTCGCGCGATGCGAAAATTGTGGGCGCGCGTCGCGGGAGCCGCGGGGCTTTTGGCGAAACCGGCGATTGTGACCGCCGAAACCGCGTGGCGGATGCTCACGCGCCGCGATGCCTACGGCAACATATTGCGGTCGACGATCGCCGTCGCCGCGGCCGGGCTTGGCGGCGCCGATGCAATCACCGTTCTACCGCATACGGCGACGCTTGGTTTGCCAGATGAGTTTGCGCGCCGCGTCGCCCGCAACATGCAGCTCGTGCTGTTGGAGGAATCCAACCTGGCGCGGGTTGCCGATCCAGTGGCGGGGTCCGGCGCCTTCGAAGCCCTAACCGAGCAGCTTTGTCTTGCCGCGTGGACGCAATTTCAGGAGATCGAACGCGCGGGCGGCGCGTGGCCGTCGCTGGAAAGCGGGCTCGTTCAGCGAAACGTCGCCGCGGTGCGAGCGGCGCGCCAACAAGCGCTGGCGCGTGGAAAGGAGATTTTGACCGGCACCAATGCCTATCCCGATATCGCCGAAACGCCACCCGCCGTACTTGCCGTGGCGCCGCGTGTCGCGACGCGCGACGAACCCGCAAGCGTAACCGCACCTTCACTGCCGCGACTGCGGCTCGCCGAGCCATTCGAAGCGTTGCGCGACAAATCCGATCGGATTCTCGCGGCAACCGGAGCGCGGCCGAAAGTTTTCCTTGCCACGCTTGGCGCGCCGGCGGAATTCACGGCGCGCGTGAACTTTGCCAAGAATTTTTTCGAGATCGGCGGCATTGAAGCCGTCAGCGGGGTTCCTTCCGACTATCGCGCCGCACAGGCCGCGATCGCCTGTCTTTGTCCGTCGGGCAAGGCTTCCGAGCAGGAATTGGCGTTGGCTGCAGCGGCGATCAAACGAGGTGGCGCTCGCCACATTTATTTCACCGGGCGGATTGCCGCGCCGGAGGACGTGCTGCGCGCCGCCGGCGTGCAAACGTTCATTGATGGAGGTTCCGACGCCCTGGCGACACTGAATGCGGCTTACGATATTCTTCAACAAAAGGATCACTGAACCTTAGCGCTGCGTATGACCCGAATTCCGGACTTCACGAACATGGCATTCGCAGATGCGCCAGTTCCGGTATCCGCCGGCGGCGCGCCTTGGCTCACGCCCGAGGGCATTGCGGTGAAATCCGCCTATGGCGCCGGCGATCTCGAAGGGCTCATCGGTCTCGACGGCTTTCCCGGCATCCCGCCTTATCTGCGTGGCCCCTACCCGACCATGTATGTCACGCAACCGTGGACGATCCGGCAATATGCCGGCTTTTCGACCGCGGAAGATTCGAATGCCTTCTACCGGCGCAACATTGCCGCCGGTCAGAAAGGCCTGTCGATCGCGTTCGATCTCGCTACCCATCGCGGCTATGACAGCGATCATCCGCGTGTTGCCGGCGACGTCGGCATGGCCGGCGTGGCGATCGATTCGATCTACGACATGCGCACGCTGTTTGCCGGCATTCCGCTCGACCGGATGAGCGTGTCGATGACGATGAACGGCGCGGTACTGCCGATCCTCGCGCTGTTCGTGGCCGCCGCCGAAGAACAGGGCGTGCCGCCGGAGAAACTTTCGGGAACGATTCAGAACGACATTCTGAAAGAGTTCATGGTGCGCAACACCTATATCTATCCGCCCGCGCCCTCGATGCGGATCATCTCCGACATCTTTGCCTACACTTCGCAAAAGATGCCGAAATACAATTCCATTTCCATTTCCGGCTATCACATGCAGGAAGCCGGTGCGACCCAAGACCTCGAACTCGCCTATACGCTCGCCGACGGCGTCGAGTATCTGCGCGCCGGGCTGAAGGCGGGCCTCGACGTCGACCGCTTCGCGCCACGGCTGTCGTTCTTCTGGGCGATCGGCATGAACTTCTTCATGGAAGTCGCCAAGATGCGCGCCGCACGCCTGCTCTGGGCGAAGCTCTTGAACCAGTTCAATCCCAAAGATCCGCGTTCGCTCTCCTTGCGCACGCATTGCCAGACGTCGGGCTGGTCGCTGACGGCGCAGGATGTCTTCAATAATGTGATGCGCACCACGATCGAGGCGATGGCCGCAACGCAAGGCCACACCCAATCGCTGCACACCAACGCGCTCGACGAAGC
>JBAQBC010000128.1:0-9286 GCA_049286035.1 Xanthobacteraceae bacterium | reverse complement strand
TTCCCTACTCGCCATTCGCTATTCGTTACTCGCTATCTTCACGCCGCTGCGGCGAGTTGCTTGCCCTTCTCCACCGCCTGTTCGATGGTGCCGACCATGTAGAAGGCCTGCTCCGGCAGGTGATCGTATTTGCCTTCGCAGAGCCCCTGGAAGCCTCGGATAGTGTCGGCGATCTCGACAAAGACACCCGGCGCGCCGGTGAACACTTCGGCGACATGGAAGGGCTGCGAGAGGAAGCGCTCGATCTTGCGCGCGCGCGCCACCGTCAGCTTGTCCTCTTCCGACAATTCATCCATGCCGAGGATGGCGATGATGTCTTGCAGCGCCTTGTAGCGCTGCAGAATCTGCTGCACGCGGCGCGCGGTTTGATAGTGCTCTTCGCCCACGACTAACGGCGATAGCATGCGTGAGGTCGAATCCAGCGGATCGACGGCGGGGTAAATTCCCTTTTCCGCGATCGAGCGCGACAGCACGGTGGTGGCGTCGAGATGGGCGAACGACGTCGCGGGCGCCGGATCGGTGAGGTCGTCGGCGGGCACATAGATTGCCTGCACCGAGGTCACCGAGCCTTTGGTCGTGGTGGTGATGCGCTCCTGCAGCGCGCCCATGTCGGTGGCCAAAGTCGGCTGATAGCCGACCGCGGAAGGAATACGGCCAAGGAGCGCGGAGACTTCCGAGCCCGCTTGAGTGAAGCGGAAGATGTTGTCGACAAAGAACAGCACGTCCTGACCTTGATCGCGGAAATATTCGGCGACGGTGAGGCCGGTCAGCCCGACCCGGGCGCGCGCACCCGGCGGCTCGTTCATCTGGCCGTAGACCAGCGCGCATTTTGAACCTTCGACCGAGCCTTCCTTGGGATCCTTGTTGACCTTGGACTCGATCATCTCGTGATAGAGATCGTTGCCCTCGCGCGTGCGCTCGCCGACGCCGGCGAACACCGAATAGCCGCCATGGGCCTTGGCGATATTGTTGATGAGTTCCTGAATGATCACGGTCTTGCCGACGCCGGCGCCGCCGAACAGTCCGACCTTGCCGCCTCTGGCATAGGGCGCCAAGAGATCGACCACCTTGATTCCGGTCACCAGGATTTGCGCTTCGGTCGATTGCTCGGTGTAGCTCGGCGTCGGCTGGTGGATCGAACGCGTTTCGACGCCTTTGATCGGACCCGCCTCGTCGACCGGCTCGCCAATCACATTCATGATGCGGCCGAGCGTGCCGGGCCCGACCGGAACGGAGATCGGCCGGCCGGTATCCGTCACTTCCTGGCCGCGGACCAGCCCTTCGCTTGAATCCATGGCCACGGTGCGTACGGTCGATTCACCCAGATGCTGGGCAACTTCGAGCACCAGGCGGTTGCCCTGGTTCTGGGTTTCCAGCGCGTTGAGGATCGCGGGCAGATGATCTTCGAAATGCACGTCGACCACCGGGCCGATGACTTGGGTGACGCGTCCGACGGATTGAGCCATTTGCTAGGTCCTTGTCAGAGTTCTTATCGATTTGCGTTGGTCACAGCGCTTCGGCGCCGGAAATGATCTCGATCAATTCCTTCGTGATCATCGCCTGGCGCGTGCGGTTGTAGAACAGTGTTTGGCGGCGAATCATGTCGCCGGCGTTGCGGGTTGCGTTGTCCATCGCCGACATCTGCGCGCCGTAGAACGAAGCGCCATTTTCAAGTAGCGCGCGGAAGATCTGCACCGCGACATTGCGCGGCAACAGATCGCTGAGAATGTCTTCGGCCTCCGGCTCGAACTCATAGACCGCTCCGCCCAGCGCGTCGGCGGATTTTTGTTCGAACACCGGCGGAATGATCTGCTGCGCGGTGGGAATTTGCGCGATCACGGAACGAAAGCGCGAGAAGAACAGGGTGCAGACATCGAATTCGAATTTGTTGAACAACGCAATGATTTTTTCGGCGATGGCGTCGGCGTTGTCAAAATGCAACACACGCACCGAACGAAGATCGACCAATTCGACGATCTGCTTGGAGAACAGCCGCCGCAGCTGATCATAACCCTTGCGGCCCACGCAGAAAAACTTGACCTCTTTGCCTTCGGCGGCAAGCGCGGTGGCCCGTTCGCGCGCCAGCCGCACAATAGCGGAGTTGAACGGACCGCATAGGCCGCGTTCCGCGGTGCACACCAGCAACAGATGTTTCTGATCGCTGCCGGTGCCGCGCAGCAGCCGCGGCGCGCTCTCCATCGCCGCGACGGAGGCCGCGATGTTGCCAAGCACCGTGTCCATGCGAGCAGCATAGGGGCGCGCCGCCTCGGCGGCCGCCTGGGCGCGGCGCAATTTCGACGCCGCGACCATTTGCATGGCCTTGGTGATCTTTTGCGTCGCCTTGGTTGCGGCGATGCGATTGCGCAGGTCTTTGAGCGAGGCCATGGATATCTATGACTTAAGCGAACGTCTTCGCATACCCGTCGACGACGGTCTTGAGCTTGCCCGCCGTTGCGTCGTCGAGATCGCGCGAATCGCGGATCGCCGTCAGCACATCGGTGTGCTGACTGCGCAACAATCCGAGCAGCCCCTCTTCGAACGCGCGCACCCGCTCGACCGGCAGCACATCCAAATAGCCGTTGACGCCGGCATAGATAACGCAGACCTGCTCCTCCATGCGCAACGGCGAGAATTGCGGCTGCTTGAGCAGTTCAGTGAGCCGCGCGCCGCGATTGAGAAGCCGCTGCGTGGTGGCGTCGAGATCGGACCCGAACTGCGCAAAAGCCGCCATTTCGCGGTACTGGGCGAGCTCGCCTTTGATGCGGCCGGCGACCTTCTTCATCGCCTTGGTTTGCGCGGCGGAGCCGACGCGCGACACCGAAAGCCCGACATTCACCGCCGGCCGGATGCCCTGATAGAACAGATCGGTTTCGAGAAAGATCTGGCCGTCGGTGATCGAAATGACGTTGGTTGGAATATAGGCGGAGACGTCGTTGGCCTGCGTCTCGATGACCGGCAGCGCCGTGAGCGAGCCGCCCTTGTTCTCGTCGTTCATCTTCGCCGCACGCTCCAACAGCCGCGAGTGCAGATAGAACACGTCGCCGGGATAAGCTTCGCGGCCGGGTGGGCGCCGCAGCAACAGCGACATCTGGCGGTAAGCGACCGCCTGCTTGGAAAGGTCATCGTAGATGATGACCGCATGCATGCCGTTGTCGCGGAAATATTCGCCCATGGCGCAGCCGGAGAACGGCGCCAGATATTGCATCGGCGCCGGATCCGAAGCAGTGGCGGCAATGACGATCGAATAATCGAGCGCGCCGTTTTCCTCCAGCACCTTGACGAATTGCGCGACCGTCGAACGCTTCTGTCCGACCGCGACATAGACGCAGTAAAGCTTGATCTTCTCGTCGCCCGAGGCATTGAGCGATTTTTGATTGAGGATGGTGTCGAGCGCGATCGCGGTCTTGCCGGTCTGGCGATCGCCGATGATCAGTTCGCGCTGACCGCGGCCGATCGGAATCAAGGCGTCGATTGCCTTCAATCCGGTCGCCATCGGCTCGTTCACCGAGCGGCGCGGAATGATTCCGGGCGCCTTGATGTCGACGCGCGAGCGGTGTTCGGCCTTGATCGGGCCCTTGCCGTCGATCGGATCGCCGAGCGCGTCGACGACGCGGCCAAGCAAACCCTTGCCGACCGGGACTTCGACGATGGCGCGCGTGCGCTTGACCGTCTGGCCTTCCTTGATTTCACGATCATTGCCGAAAATCACGATGCCGACATTGTCGCTTTCGAGATTGAGCGCCATGCCGCGCACGCCGCTTTCGAACTCGACCATTTCGCCGGCCTGCACATTGTCGAGCCCGTAGACGTGGGCGATGCCGTCGCCGACCGACAACACCTGTCCGACCTCGGAAACCTCGGCCTCTTGGCCGAAGTTTTTGATCTGCTCTTTGAGGATTGCGGAAATTTCCGCGGCGCGGATATCCATTAGCGAGCCTCTTTCATCGCGTGCTTGATGGCATTGAGTTTGGTGCGGAGCGAGCTGTCGACCATGCGGCTGCCGAGCTTGACAACGAGTCCGCCGAGAATGGACGGATCGACTTTGACGTCGAGATCGACGTCCTTGCCGCTGACCGCTTTGAGCGCGGCGCGCAGCGCATCGACATGCGCATCCTTGAGGGGTTCGGCCACGGTCACTGCGGCGGTGGCTTCGCCTTTGTGCTGGGCGACCAGCGCGCGGAACGCCTTGATCATGTCGCGCACGGCGAACAGCCGCCGGTTCGAAGCGGCGAGCTTGAGAAAATTCGCCGCGAGGCCGCGGATGCCCATGCGTTCGAGCACCGCCGACAGAGCCTGCAATTGTTCCTCGGCGGAAAATACCGGACTGCGCACGAGGCGGGTGAGGTCGGCGTTGTCGGCGACGATCGCATCGAAGCGATCAAGCTCGGTTTTTACCGCCTCGATCGCGTTCGTCTCGAGCGCCAGCTCGAACAAAGCGTTCGCATAGCGACCGGCCATGCCGGACAGGATGGGTGTTTCGGCTGCCAAAGTCTGTGCTCGCTGCGCTTACTCGATCGCGGTGTTCTTGAGCTTCTCCGCAAGACCCGCAACCGGCGCGCATGATCGGCACAAGCCACTGGCACTCAAGCGGAATTCAAGCGGGACTGTCATGTGCCGGACGTGGCGCGGGGCCGCGTGCGGAAATCGCCGGGTTGCTAACATGAAGCGAAATGCGGTGCAACAACAGGCGCCTGCGCGAAGAGCCCGGCCGCATTCCGAATCCGAAACCGAGACAGGCTGCATTTGCAGCGCGACCAAGGGAGCGTGACCAAGACAGCGCGCGGCGGTCCTGCTATCACCCGGCGCGGAAAGGCTGCAATGGCAATGGTCAAACGTCCGGCAAAATCCGCATCCCGCAAATCGACGTCCCGAAAATCCGCCGCCAAACCAGTGATGCTGCCGACCGATCGGCTCGCTTATTCGCCGATCGCCGATCGGGCACCGCTCAAACTGCCGAACGGCGCCCGCATGGCAGTGTGGGTCGTCATCAATGTCGAGGAATGGGATGCGACGCAGCCGATGCCGCGCACGGTCATCACCCCGCCGGCCGGCGGCGCGCCGATGCCCGACGTGCCGAACTGGGCCTGGCACGAATACGGCAATCGCGTCGGGTTCTGGCGGTTCGTCGAAATATTCGATGCCTTCGCAATACCTGGCGTGCTGGCCATCAACGGCTCGGCGCTTGCCGCTTATCCGCAGATCGTGCGCGCGGCGGTCGAGCGGAATTGGGAATTCATGGGCCACGGCTTCACCCAGCGCAATCTACAGAAAGTCGCCGATGAGCGCGCCGATATTCGTAAAGTGCGTGAGGTCATCGCCAAAGCCGCCGGCAAGCGGCCGCGCGGCTGGCTCGGCCCCGGATTGACCGAAACCTGGCAAACCCCCGACGTGCTGGCCGAGGAAGGCTACGACTACGTCGCCGATTGGGTGCTGGATGACCAGCCGGTCTGGCTGAAGACCCGCGGCCGGCCGATCCTCAACCTGCCCTATACGCAGGAATGCAACGACGTGGCGATGATGCTGATCCAGCACCACAAAGCGTCCGAATATTGCGAACGCGCGCTCGACCAGTTCGAACAGATCTATGCCGATTCGGCGGCTTCAGCGCGCATCATGGCGCTGTCGATGCACCCCTACATCATGGGCGCGCCGCACCGGGTGAAATATCTGCGCCGCATTTTCGAGGTCATTCGCAAGAAATCAGACGTGCTGTTCTGGACCGGCGCGCAGATCACCGATTGGTTCATCGCCGCCGGACCAAAAGCTCCGTGAGAAATCCCGACTCTAACAGGAGCGGCTCAGCGCACGCCGATCTCGGCGCGCGCCTGATGCTGGTCGCGCTCGGCCTGATCTGGGGCATTACCTGGCCGGTGATGAAAATCGCGCTCAATGAGATCCCGCCGCTGACCATGCGCGGAACCGCCGCGGTTTTTGGCGCGGTGACCTATTATTTGATGTGCGTGGTCATGCGGCGCTCCTTGCGGATTCCATCGCCGAAGATTTGGCTGCATATTCTGGTCGGATCGCTCCTCAACATCGTCGCCTTCAGCCTATTC
Source organism: Xanthobacteraceae bacterium (assembly GCA_049286035.1). Lineage (GTDB taxonomy): Bacteria > Pseudomonadota > Alphaproteobacteria > Rhizobiales > Xanthobacteraceae > BOG-931. Next base: position 3,230 of record JBAQBC010000128.1, on the reverse strand, counting down.
GGCGCCTTCGCTCAGATCACGGCCGCCACCTCGCGGGTGGCGGTCCTCGCCTACACCATGCCGATCTGGGCGATATTGCTGGCCTGGCTGTTCCTGGCCGAACGTCCGAATCGCGTTCAGGCGACCGCGCTTTTGCTGTGCGTCGCCGGGCTTGCCATCCTCATCTATCCGCTGACCGCGAATGGTATTCCGCTCGGCATCGTATTTGCGCTCGCGGTCGGGGTGTGTTGGGCGGGCGGCACGGTTTATCTGAAATGGGCGCATATCGAGGCCGATCAGATGGGCATCGGCAGCTGGCAAATGACATTTGCCGCCGTCATTCTCGCCGCCTCGATGCTGATCTTCGACGGCGGGCCGGATTTCGGCCGCGCGCATCTCGACGGCTATCTGGCGACGGCATGGACCGGAATTGCCGGCAACGGCATCGCCTACGCGCTGTGGTTCACCATCATTCGGCGGCTGCCGGCAGCGACCGCCTCGCTCGGCGTGCTCGCCTCGCCCGTGATTGGCGTCATCGGCTCGTTTCTGATTCTGGGCGAGGTGCCGACGGCTTCCGACATGATCGGCTTTGCGCTGATCTTTGTGGCGTCGGCTTGCGTTTTGCTGACGCGCCAGAGCGCGGTCGAGACGGCCTCGCATGCCGCATGATGGCGCGATGATCCAGGGTCAGAACTTATGGTCCGGCTAGCTTCGCCAGATCGGCGACGCGCGCCGCCATCGCACTTTGCCGATCGGACAAAGGATCGATCACGGTGAAGTGGTTGGTCCCGGCAACCTCCTCGTAGCGCGTTTGCGCACCCGTTTGCTGCCAGGTCTCCGCGATCGTGCGGCTTTGCCGCTTGAACTCGCCGGATTCGAGTCCGCCGACCACGGCATCGAAAATCCGGCCGGCCGCCACCGGCCAGAACAGCGGCGATAACTTTCGCGCTTGCGCCGAGTCGAGCCGCAGATCCTGATTGACGCTGGTGGCAAGGAGCGGCGTCAAATCGAACACGCCGGAGATCGAATAGGCCGCCGGAACGAGATCGGCCGGGGCTTTCGGATAAAGCGTGCGCCAGTCGGTCGCCAGCAGGGCGGCGGCGAGGTGCCCGCCGGCCGAATGACCGTAGATCGTCATGCGCCGGCCAAACCGCTGCCAGAGGAATGCGCACATGCGGCGCATTTGTTCGACGATGTCGCCGATAGTGACGATCGGACAGAGATCATAGCCGACCACGGCAACGGAAATGCCCCGTTCGTTCGGCCCGCGCGCCATTTGGCTGAACAGCGACGGCTCGAGCGAGCGCCACCAGCCGCCATGGATAAAAATCGCGAGCGGCGCATTCTCATGGCGCTCCGCCAGAAATAGATCGATGATCTGCCGCGGTGTGCTGCCGTAGGTCAGGCCGAGTTCGGCGCGGCCGTCTTTAAGCATCTCGGCGCGGTAAAGCTCCGCTTCATGCGTCCAGCGGGCAAAAATCTCGGGGTGCTCGGGTACGCGGGCGCGATTGTTATACTCAACTTCGTAGTCGATCGCGGCCACCGGTCGCCTCCCTGCGGATTGCGCGGCAAATCTGCGGCATGTCTTCGGCGCTGGCAAGTTGCGGCGGGGCCCCCGCGCCCCGATCGGTAAGGCACAAACTCGGCGGTTTGCGGGTTGAACGCCGCCCGGTAAAAGGGACGACAAAGGAACTACAAAGGAACGCCAAAGGAACGTGATGAGAGTCGACGGCAAATCGATGCGCAGCATCTGGCTGGAACCCGACGGCTGGTCGGTCGGCATCATCGATCAGACCGCGCTGCCGCACCGGCTCACGATCGCCCGGCTCGAGAGCCTGGAAGACGCGGCGCATGCGATCAAGGCGATGCTGGTGCGGGGCGCGCCGCTGATCGGCGCGATGGCCGCCTATGGCATTTGCCTGGCGCTGCGCGCCGATGCCTCCGACGAAGCGCTCGATCGCGCCTGCGCGACCTTGCTGCGGACGCGCCCGACCGCGATCAATCTCAAGTGGGCGCTCGACGAAATGGTCGCCGCGGTGCTCAACCGCGCGCGCGGCGAGCGCGTTGCCGCGGCCTATCGGCGCGCCCAAGAAATCTGCGAGCAGGACATCGCGATTAACACCGCCATCGGCCAAAACGGATTGCCGCTGATTAAAGCGGCCGCCAAGCGCAAGAAGCCGGGCGAAGCGGTCAACGTGCTGACCCATTGCAATGCCGGATGGCTGGCCGCCGTTGACGTCGGCACCGCCACCGCGCCGATTTATCTGGCGCACGATAGCGGCATCGCCATTCATGTCTTTGCCGACGAGACGCGGCCGCGCAACCAAGGGGCGTCGCTGACAGCTTGGGAACTCGGCCGGCATGGCGTGCCGCACACGGTGATCGCCGACAATACCGGCGGCCATCTCATGCAGCATGGGCTCGTCGATCTGGTCATTGTCGGCACCGATCGGGTCACCGCTGTCGGCGATGTTTGCAACAAGATCGGCACCTATCTGAAAGCACTCGCTGCGCGCGACAACAATATCCCGTTCTATGTGGCGCTGCCGTCGCCGACCATCGACTTTTCAATCAGCGACGGGCTTGCCGAGATCCCGATCGAAGAGCGCGGCGCCGACGAGGTGGCGACCATGACTGGCCGCACCGCGCAAGGCGGCATCGAGACGGTGCGGATCGTGCCCGACGGCTCGCCGGTGGCCAATTTCGGCTTCGACGTCACGCCGGCGCGGCTCATAACCGGGTTCATCACCGAACGCGGCGTGATCGCCGCCTCGCGCGACGCCTTGGCGAGGGCTTTTCCAGAGCGCGCCGGCGCGGCAGAATGAGAGGAGATTCGAGTCTGGTTCGCGTGGAGTCCGTTGCGTGCGTAAACACGTCCTTCGTCCGCTCTCAAACGTGCCGCTCCCTGGAATTCTCAGCATGAACGTTCCGTCCGACGCGTCAGCCAGCGTGGCCGCCAGGATCGCGCCTTCAGACTCGCCTTTGGTGGACGGGCGCCAATCGGAAACGGCGCTCGCAATCGCGCGAGGCACCGCGCGCTATCTGCACGCCCTCGGCTACTGTGTCGTCAGTGAACTGCCGCTGCCGTCGGGCCGGCGCGCCGACCTGGTCGGGCTGGGCGGCAACGGTGAAATCATCATTGTCGAGATAAAATCCTCGGTGGCCGATTTCCGAGCCGATCAAAAATGGATGGACTACCGGCGGCATTGCGATCGGTTGTTCTTCGCCACGCATGCCGGGGTGCCTGGCGA
>JBAQBC010000127.1:0-3146 GCA_049286035.1 Xanthobacteraceae bacterium | reverse complement strand
GTTCCTCCTCTCAAGCGCCCGAGCGATATCCGCCACACATTGACCGTTCTTCCAGCGCTCCCAAAGCTCAGCCCTCTGCTGCGGCGTGAACCATATCCGTGCAGTCCCCTCCATCGCACACCTCCTCCTCTAGCAAGATTAGAAGGTGTTGCGTCGATCGGTTGAACCCGCCGGGGTAAAGCGGACATCGCAACCGATGGCCAGAATGTCCGCTTGTGGCCCAAAGCGGACATCGGCGGACTGCTTCTGCTGTGATGCACAAGCCATTCGGTGATGTGCTAGTGTCCGGTCCTCGGTGTGAGGGGCGGTCATGAAGCGACGCGAGTTCTTCGCGATTGCTGGCGGGTTCGCCGCTGGATGGCCGCTTGTCGCGCGTGCCCAACCGACGGGCAAGCTTCCAACTATTGGGTTTTTGGGTGCGAGTGCCTCTGGCTTTGCTCCATGGGCGGCTGCTTTTGTAGCTCGCCTCCGCGAACTCGGTTGGGTCGAAGGCCGTAACATAACAATCGAGTATCGCTGGTCGGAAGGCCGCCCAGAGCGCTACGCCGAGATCGCTGCCGAGTTTGTTCGTCTCAAGGTCGACGTCATCGTCACAGTCGGAAGCGCCGTCCCGATCGTTAAGCAGGCGACAACAGATATACCCATTGTCTTTGCAGTGGCGATCGACCCGGTCGGTAGCGGCTTAGTTGCAAGCCTGGCGCATCCGGGAGGCAACGTCACTGGACTATCGATCCAGGCGAACGAACTCGCCGGTAAGCGACTAGAATTTGCGCGCGAGCTTGTTCCTGAGCTGCGCCGACTGGCAATCATGTTCAACTTTGGCAATGCCCAGCCCGTGCTCGAAATGGGCGAGACACAGGCAGCCGCACGCATGCTCGGTCTCGAAGTTACGCCGATCGTGATCGAGCGGGCCGAGGATATTGCTCCCGCCTTTCAAGGGCTCAAGACCCGAGCGGACGCTCTTTATGTTGCAGTCGATCCGCTTTTGACCGAAGCGGAAATTCTCAGTCACTGTCTGTTCAATTGACCGTGGAATGCGGTCTGTATCGCGGCGGCAGCGGGGGCCGTTGCCTCGGGCGCGGTTCCCGAATGGTCGAGAATCGCCGTGCGCCGCCCGGCGATGGCGAAGCGAAGCTGATCGAGCGCAAAGGCGAACGACATCCGCACCGTCTCGTCGAACTCCTCGCGTTCGCCCTGATGCACGATCGCGATGACGAGATTGTCCGCTTCGACCTGGAGCTGTTCGAGCGCTTCGAGATTCTGCGCCGCATGCGTCTTGCGCACGAGATCCAGAACGCGCTGAAGAAGCCGTAGGCGCCGCGTGCGGTTGTCCCGGCGCAGGTAACTCGCCATCCCGGCCAGCGACGAGCCGAATACCGGAAAGATCAGCATGCCGTAGAAGATTGCGTCGCCATATTTGTCGAAGAACGATTGCTGACTGTCGTTCAGATAAGCGAGCGCGCCTGGATGCACGACCGCGTCGGCATCCTTGTCAGTCGAGGGCGCCTCGATCTTGATCTCGCCCGGTACTGCGGCGGCAAGCGCTTGGCGCGATGAATAGATTGTCTTTGCCAACGTGGCGATAACGGAATCGCTATCTGATTTCCGTGCCACCAGGTATTGAGCAAAGCTCAAGGTCTTGAGACTGTCGTCGGGCATTGGCGGCGTGCCGCCGAACGTGCCGGCGTCGATATCGATCGAATCGAAGGCCGGATTGCGCTTGGCAATGCCGTCAGCCTGATCGATCTCGATGAAATTCGGCGCGGCGCCATTGACGGTTGCGGCCGCAATCACGCTGGAAATGGCGGGACTGGTCGCGGCGCTGGCAACGAACAGCACATCGACCTGGTGCTTCCTGATCGCGGCCGGAATATCGCGCGGATCGATAGACGAAATCGTCACTTTGTCGCGCGGCACGCCGTAATGGTTGAGCACCAGTTCGAGCAGGGCCGTGGTCGCTTCGTTGCCGCTGACGACCCCGACGCGCTTGCCTGAAAGACCGGTGACTTTGCCGAACTTGCTGTCGCCGCTATCGCTGTCGTCACTGCTGTCGTCGCCTTTGGCTGATTTCGTGAGTTTACCGTCCTTTGCGTTCTTGCCGCCTGCCTTTGCGCTCTTGCTCTCGCCGCTCTTGCTCTTGCCGCCCTTGCTCTTGCCGCCCTTGCTTTTGCCGCCCTTGCTCTCACCGCCTTTGGCGCTCGTCTTCTTCGCCGGCTTGGTAGCCGCGCTCTCTTCCACTTTCGTCCCGCCTACCGCGGGGACGATCAGCGCCATCACGTTTTGCCGCAGAATGGTGACAACCGGCCAATCGAGCGCGTTGTCAAGTTGGCTCGGCAGAATCGCGAGATCGGCTTCGCCCTTGCTCATCGCCTCGGCGGTAGTTTGCGGGCTCGTGGTCGGAACGATCTGCAAATGCAAATTGCGGTGAGCGGTAGCGAGTTGGTTGGACAGCGCGTGCACGAATCTGGCATCGAGCGGCCCGGCGGCGATCCGTATATGGTTGGTGGCCATCGTGAAATGGATCGCGGCCCAGACGGCAGCACCGAGCAGGAGCGTGCCGAGTATGGTCACGAGCCAGGTGTGGCGCAAAAACATCCGCAACCGGCTTCGCACCACGTGTTCAAGCGACTCGTAACTCATGGTCCTACCTGAGGCACGCCCCGGCAGAACGTCTTCGTTCGCCATTCTAGCGCGTCGGAACAACCAAAATCGCATGGCCATAGGCGTCGGCATGGTTAGTCATGCTCTTTGAGCGGGCCCAACCCTATGTCGCTCGGCGGACGGCCCGCAAGTCGCCGCCAATCTCGCCACATATATGGTCCGACTTTGACGCGATCATCGCCGCACCCCGATCATCGCGGTCATCTCGTATGCGCTCGACGGAGAGGCGAAGATCGCGAAGGCGGCGGGCTGTGATGACTATGTGCCGAAGCCCTTCAGCCCGCGTGAACTCTTGGCGAAAATCCGTCAGTACCTGCCCGGATAGGCCACACATCGATTGTTGCGGTGCATGAGTCCGGTAATGGCACAAAGCGGACGTCCAACTGTCGCGGTGCAATGTCTGCTTTCGGGGGTAAAGATGGGGTAATCGGCCGGCGAGCTTGTGGATAGCTGGAGATTTTGGGTGCTGCGCTTCAGGCTGATGG